>JANMCG010000224.1:0-12272 GCA_031361075.1 Novosphingobium sp.
AGCAGCTTGGTGTGGCTGCGCACACGCTTGCCCGAGCGGACCGGCGAGATGAAGCGGGTTTTGTTGCCGCCGTAATTGACCCCCATCTTGACGCCATCGATCTTCGCGCCCTTGGTCATGCCGCCCAGCACCGGCAGCAGCGACAGCGTCAGAAAGCCGTGTGCGATGGTCCCGCCGAAGGGGGTCAGCTTGGCTTTTTCTTCGTCGAGGTGGATGAACTGAAAATCGCCGGTGGCTTCGGCAAATTTGTTGATGCGTTCTTGGGTTACGTCGAACCAGTCTGAAACGCCGATCACTTCGCCAGTCTTGGCGGCTAGGTCTTGCGGGGTCATTGGGCCTCTCCTGCATGCTTGATAGGGGGTGTCATGGCCCAACCCGCGCAAGCTTGCAACGCGGCTTATTCTGCCGCTACGGCATGCGGCACGATCATCGCGCGCGACACCGGCGCGGCGCGCGGGGCGGCTGCTTCGATTCGCCGCAAATAGCTCCACAACCCGCATTGCAGTCCGATCAACATGTAGCAAAACGGCTGAAACGCGATCCCGACGAACAGCGATCCCGCCATGTAAACGATCAGTGACAGTTGCAGCGCATTGGCCAGCGGGGCCTGCCAGCTCTCATCGGGGCCAGTCCGGTTTTTCCAGCGATGGCGGATCCGTTCCATCTGCCACAGCCCCGACAGCATCAGCCACAGCCACAGCACCAGCCCCGGCCAGCCCTGTTCGCCCAGCATCTCGAAATAGCTTGAATGATACGCGCGCGCCTTGTCGAATGCGTCCTTGGTCTGGACCGAGACATTGTTGCCCGCGCCGGTCTCGCCCTTCAGCTCGACGTGGACGCGGTTGCTCAGGTAGGCTGCAAACCCGCCGCCGAGCGGATGTTCCTTCACGTAATCGAGCGTCCAGCCCCACACCGCCACGCGGGTTGCCGCGCTTTGATCGGAAGCGTGGTTCTGAATCGTGCCCATCCGTTTGGTAAAGCTGTCAGGCAGCAGCGGAACTGCGATCAGCGCAAGCACCGCCATCGTTGCTATATAGACCGCGCGGCGCTTGACATTGCGCAGCGCCAATATGGCCAGCAGCGCCAGGCACAGCAACCCGGTGCGAGCCTGCGTGCCGACCGGCATCAGCGCGCAGGAAAACATCAGCGCGAATCCAAACCCCTTCACCCGCCAGTCGGGCGGAAAGATCGTCCCGTGCTTCATCAGCCACAGGATCAGCGGGATCACCGCAATTGCCACGGTCGATATGATCGAGCCTTCGTACAGCCCGGTGTTGTCATTGATGAACAGGTGCAGTTCGCCATAACCACCCCCGCCGCCGACGGTCTTGATCCCGCCGTCGATAATGATCGCGCCGACGGCAAGCACCATCACCAGCGCCGCCGCTTCGATCCTGAGCCGGGTGCGCAAGGTCAGCGGCAGGAAGATTGCGAACACCAGCGCCTTCCACACCCACGACCACTTGGCCAGCGCCTGATCGGGGAAGTCGGCGCTGAGCGTGGTCATCCCGCAATAGACCAGCAGCACCGCGATCAATCCTTGGCGCAGCGTGAAGCGGCTGTCGGTTTTAGGATCGATCAACAGCCAGCCGCCGAACGCGAGCACGAAGGCGATCAGCGAGATCGGCAAGGCGTTAAGCAGATGGTACGAAATTTTCTGCGGCGATAGAATGTCGATATACAGGTATGCCAGCACCCAGATGAACGGACGCCGGAACCCCAGCGCGAGCAGCGCCAGCGTGAACCCGGTGATCGCCATATCAAGCACGGCTGCGCAACTTCGGCAGCGGTTTGGCAGATGGCGGCGCAACCGGATTGTCTTCAGGCGGCGGGGCGCCCTCGGCATCGAGATCGACCCGCAGCAGAATGCGCCAGCACGCCAGCGCGAGCAGGCCATGTGACAAGGCCAAGGCGAAAAAGTCGATCATCGCTCGCCGCCATAGCGCGGTGGAGTTGACGCGCCGTTAAGTAATCCGGGCTTAGTGGAACCGACCATGACCCGGGTGCTTCACGTCCTTGACCATTCGCTGCCGCTGCACAGCGGCTATACCTTCCGCACCCGCGCAATCCTGAAGGCGCAGCAGGCCGCGGGGATCGAGGTGCGCGGGATTACCGGGCTGCGCCACTTTGCAGATGCCCCCGCAGGTGGCCCCGCCGATGGCCTGGCTTGCGAAGAAATCGACGGAATTTCGTTCCACCGCACCCGTGGCCAAGCCACCGGCCCGGCGGGATTGCGCGAATGGCGCGAGATCAATCTGCTGGCCGATGCGATCGTTGCGGTGGCGCAGCACTGGCGGCCCGGTCTGCTGCACGCCCATTCGCCCGCACTGTGCGGCAAGGCCGCGCTGATCGCGGCGCGGCGGCTGGGGCTGCCGCTGGTTTATGAAATCCGCGCCTTCTGGGAGGATGCAGCCGTCTCCAACGGCACCGGACGCGAGGGCAACCTCAAATACCGGCTGACCCGCGCCTTGGAAAACAACGTGGTGGCCGGTGCCGACGCGGTGGTGACAATCTGCCAAGGGCTGAAGGATGATCTGGTGGCGCGCGGTTCTGCGCCGGAAAAGATTACACTCAGCCCCAATGGCGTCGATCTGGCGCTGTTTGGCGAGATCCAGCCGCCCGATCAGGCTTTGGCCGATCAGCTCGCGCTGGGGGATGGCCCAGTGATCGGGTTCATCGGCAGTTTCTACGATTACGAAGGGCTCGACGATCTTATCGCTGCGATGCCCGGGCTGATCGCGCGGGTGCCTGCGGCCAAGCTGCTGCTGGTCGGCGGGGGGCCGATGGCGGAGGCACTGCGCGCGCAGGCCGAGGCCAGTCCGGCCGCCAATGCGATCCGGTTTGTCGGGCGGGTACCGCACAGCGAGGTTGAGCGGTACTACGCGCTGATGGATGTAATGGCCTACCCGCGCAAGCGCAGCCGGCTGACCGATCTGGTCACCCCGCTCAAGCCGCTCGAGGCAATGGCGCAAGGCAAATTGGTTGCCGCGTCGGATGTTGGCGGACACCGCGAACTGATCACTGATGGGCAAACCGGCACGCTGTTTGCGCCGGATGATCCCGCTGCTTGCGCGGCTGCCCTGGCCGATTTGCTGAGCGATCGCAGCAGCTGGGAAGCGCTGCGCGGTGCCGGTTTTGCACATGTCCGCGCCGGCCATGACTGGGCGCACAATGTTCATCGTTATCACTCTGTTTACCAAGTCCTGCTAGCCCGGGCGGTGCAAAGCCGCGTTCCGGCTGCTGCCTGACAGCACCTGAGCGCCCCCCTTGCACCAAGAGTTTACGAGAGGTTCTGCGCGAAGTGGCTAATCCCAAACGCAAGGCGGTCAAAGCCCAACCGATTTCAAGCAATCCGCTGTTTCCAGCGGTGGTGGCGCTGTGGTTTGGCGCGTTGTTCGGGCTGGGCAGCCTGGCGGTACGACCTGCGCTGCTTGAACAGCTGGTGCTTAACAGCCACATCGACCTGGTCATCCCCGCTGCGGCGCCGCCGCTTGGGCTGACAGCGCGGATCCTGCTGGCATTGGTCATGGCTGGACTTGGCGTTGTTCTGGGGATTATCCTGACCCGGCGGCTGAACCGGCCCACCGAAGAACAGCACGAACGCAAGCGCGGCGCGCGCGATTTGCAGGGCCAAGCTCCGCGGCTCCGTCCGCGCGATGCCCATCCCGACGCCCCGGCGCGGCGCCCGATCTCGGCACACGAAGAACTGGGCCTGGACGATGATGCGCGCCAACTCCAAACCCCGCCGATGGGGCCCGGGATGCTCGCCAATCGCCGCCGCGCACTGGCGATCGTCGAACAGGAGCAGCAATTTGTGCCGCAAGATCTGGCGCCGCTGCCCGGCGAAGTATCCTCGGAAGCAACCAATCTGCCCGCGCTGGCGCAACCGCTGCCGCACTCCGCGTCCGAATACGTAATCCCGCTGTCAGCCGATCCGGCAACCCCGGCCACACCGCTCGATTGGTCCAGCGTGACACCTGTTGCGCCCGCCACCAGCCCGATTGCCGCGCCAGCGATGATCGCGGCGCAGCGGCAGATGTTTCAGCCCGATGCGCAGCCCCCGCTGGCCACCGAGCCCGACATGGCCCAAGCTGCGCACCGCGCTGGCCGCCAGGTGTTCGGTATGACCCCGACCGATCCGCCAGCCGAAACACCGCGTCAAATTTTCGGGATTGCCGCTGATGGTGACCATGTCTCGCAGGACTTTGTCAAAGCAGCCGGCTTCCAGACTTCGGTATTCGACACCCCCGTCGCCAGCGCATTGTTCGCGCGCGGCGACGATGCGGCGCCAATCCCCGCAGAGCCGCTTGAACTGGCCGCCGAACTCGAAGCTCGGCCAATGCCGGCCCCGGTTTACTTTGTTCCGCCAGTTGCGGTGCCGGCCGCAACGCCGGTAGCAGCACCGATATCGTCAATCGGCCAGCCTGCCGCCGAACCATTGCCGAACCCAGCCTCGCTGGGGATGACCGATCTGGCCGCACGGCTGGCCGAATCGATGCGCCGCCGCCGCGCGCGGGGCACGGCTGGACCTGGTCAGGCGGTTCCGCTCCCGCCTGGTCCGGCGGCACTGCTGGCTGAGTTGCCCGCGCTGCCCGCTGCCTTTGCGCCGCCGGTTGCGGCGGTTCCCGCGCCCATCCCCGAGGTACACACGCCGCCCGCAATCGGCGCGCTCACCGCGGTTGCGCCTGAGCCGGCCTCGCTTGGAGTGGCGTTGCCGGAACCAGTCCAGCCTGTACCCGCACAGCTTGAGCCGGCGCTGCCACGCTTGGCTGCGCCGGATGATTTTGCCGGATCGCCGACTGCCACTGCCGCGCTGACCATGCCCGCCGCGATGCGGCCGCTGGCGCTCGACGCCTTTCTTGAAGACGATGCCGCGTTCGACGAAAGCGTGCTGCCACCGCGCAGCATCGTCATGGCAGCCCCCGTTGCCGCGGCGGCCCCAGACCCTGCCCCGGCTCTTGCTTCGGCCCCGGCCGGCCTGACGCTAGATGAAGATGAACCCGCCGAGGACAACAGCTATGGTGCGACCGGCGATGCTAATCCTTATGCATCCTTAGCCGGGATGGCAGCACCGCGGGCCGCGTTCGTAAGGATCGAAGAATATGACATCGACCCGTCCGAAGCGATCGAGCCAGTGGTGATTTTTCCCGGCCAAGCCCCGCATGCGGCGGCGTTTGCCGGGCCTGCCGATGGTCCTTCCGCGCTGCAAGCCGACGATGTGTTCCGCCGGTTCGACGCCCCGGCATTGGCTGGACAGGGCCAGCCGGTAGCGGCCAGCACGGCCATGCCAACAGTCGATTCGGCCGAGTCCGAACGCGCGCTGCGCGCTGCGTTAAGCAACCTGCAGCGGATGAGCGGCGCAGCCTGAACGGACTAGCGCCGCTGGCCTGCGTTTTCGCACTAAATCGATAGACTTTACGCTCCGCCGCGGCCGCGGGTTTATCGGTCCGTTTCGCAGTTGCAAAAACAGCTTCCTGTCGTCATTGGAAAAGTCTGCGCAACATTTGCTGCTTTTAGCGGCATGGTTGTTTGCGGATAATTGCCGGAATTCCGCGATTTGCGTGCTCTTGCGCGCGAATCACGGCCGGTTGACGACAGGACAGTTACGCGATGCCACTTCCGCAGCCGCAAGGCCTTTACGATCCGCGCAACGAGCACGACGCGTGCGGAGTGGGATTTGTCGCGCATATCAAAGGCGCAAAAAGCCAGGCAATCATCGCGCAGGCACTGCAAATTCTGCACAATCTTGATCATCGCGGGGCGGTTGGCGCGGATCCCTTGCTGGGCGACGGCGCGGGCATCCTGATCCAGATTCCCGATGCGCTGTACCGCAGCTGGGCCGAGCGTGAGGGTCTGCGCCTGCCGCCCGCGGGCGACTATGCCGTCGCGATGTGCTTCCTGCCACAAGACGATGCGGCGCGCGACTTCGTGATCGGCACGTTCGAAAAGTTCATCGCCAAGGAAGGACAGCGGCTGATCGGCTGGCGTGATGTGCCGGTCAATGCCGCTGGCCTTGGCCAGACAGTGCGCGCGCAGATGCCGGTGATCCGCCAGTGCTTCATTGCGCGCGGTGCGGGCTGCGCCGATCAGGATGCGTTCGAGCGCAAGATCCTGGCGATCCGCAAGCAGACGCAGAACCCTTTGGCAAAACTCGCCGCCAAGCACGATCTGCCCGGGCTGACCGAGCTTTATATGCCAAGCTTTTCGAGCCGCACGGTGGTGTACAAAGGCTTGCTGCTGGCGACGCAAGTGGGTGACTTTTACACCGACCTGGCTGACCCGGCGTGCGTCTCGGCGCTGGGACTGGTGCATCAGCGCTTTTCGACTAACACTTTCCCCAGCTGGAAGCTGGCGCATCCGTACCGGCTGATCGCTCATAATGGCGAGATCAACACGGTCCGCGGCAACGTCAACTGGATGGCCGCGCGCCGCCGGACGATGGAGAGCGAGCTGCTCGGGCCCGATCTCGACAAGATGTGGCCGATCATCCCGCACGGCCAGTCGGACACCGCCTGCCTTGATAACGCGCTCGAGCTGCTGATCGCAGGGGGCTATTCACTGGCGCATGCGGTGATGATGCTGATCCCCGAGGCCTGGGCCGGCAACCCGTTGATGGATGCCAAGCGCCGCGCGTTCTACGAATATCACGCCGCGCTGATGGAGCCGTGGGACGGCCCGGCTGCGGTCGCCTTTACCGATGGCCGCCAGATCGGCGCGACGCTGGACCGCAACGGGCTGCGCCCGGCACGGTTCTGCGTCACTGACGATGATCTGGTGATCATGGCGTCGGAAAGTGGCGTCTTGCCGATCAAGGAAGACAATATCGTGCGCAAGTGGCGGCTCCAGCCGGGGCGCATGCTGCTGATCGATTTTGCGCAAGGGCGGATCATCGAGGACGAGGAACTTAAGGCGCAGCTCGCCGCGGCCGAGCCATATGAAAAATGGCTCGAAGCTGCGCAGTATAAGCTGAAAGACCTCGAGGTGGCCGCGCCCGAACTGGCGCAAGTGCCCGACGAGACGACCTCGTTGCTGGATCGCCAGCAGGCGTTTGGCTACACGCAGGAAGACCTGTCGCGGTTCCTTGAACCGATGGCGCGCAGCGGCGACGATCCTTTGGGTTCGATGGGCACCGATACCCCGATTGCAGTGCTGTCGAACCGCAGCCGGCTGCTGTACGATTATTTCAAGCAAAACTTCGCGCAGGTCACCAATCCGCCGATCGATCCGATCCGCGAGGAATTGGTGATGAGTCTGGTTTCGATGATCGGCCCGCGCCCCAACCTGCTGGGCATGGAAGCCGGGACGCACAAGCGGCTCGAGGTCGACCAGCCCATCCTGACCAACGAGGATGTCGCCAAGATCCGTTCGGTCGAAGCCGCGCTCGATGGCGCGTTCCGGACTGAAACGATCGACTGCACCTGGGCTGCGGCGAGCGGCGCTGACGGGCTCGAGCTGGCGCTTAAGGAAATGTGCTGGGCGGCGACCGAGGCGGTGCTGCAGGACAAGAACATTCTAATGCTGTCCGACCGCGCGCAAGGACCCGAGCGGATTGCAATGCCCGCGCTGCTTGCCACCGCGGCGGTGCATCATCACCTTGTACGGCAAGGCTTGCGGATGCAGACCGGGCTGGTGGTCGAAACCGGCGAAGCGCGCGAAGTGCACCATTTCTGCGCGCTGGCCGGCTACGGCGCGGAAGCGATCAATCCTTATGTTGCGTTTGAAACACTGGAAGAGCTGCGCTGCCGCAAGGACATGCCGCACGACGCCAAGGTGGTGCAGAAAAACTACATCAAGGCGGTCGGTAAAGGCATTTTGAAGGTGATGTCGAAAATGGGCATCTCGACTTACCAATCGTATTGCGGCGCGCAGATTTTCGATGCGGTGGGTCTGGCGTCGAGCCTGATTGAGCGTTACTTCACCGGTACCGCCACCACCATCGAAGGGATCGGCCTGGCCGAGGTTGCCGAAGAAGCCGTCGCGCGGCACCAGGCGGCCTATGGCGACAATCCGATTTACCGCTCAATGCTCGATGTCGGCGGAATGTACGGGGTGCGGCTGCGCGGCGAAGAACACGCTTGGACCGCCGAAAACGTCGCTAGCCTTCAACACGCAGTGCGCGGCAATGTGCCAGAAAAGTATGCCGAGTTCGCCAGGACGATCAACGACCAGGCGAGCCGGATGCTGACCATCCGCGGTCTGATGGAATTGAAGCCCGCGGCGCAACCGCTCGATCTTTCCGAAATCGAGCCCGCCGCTGAAATCGTCAAGCGCTTCGCCACCGGGGCGATGAGCTATGGCTCGATCAGTTGGGAAGCGCACACCACGCTGGCGCTCGCGATGAACCGGATCGGTGGCAAGTCGAACACCGGCGAAGGCGGCGAGGATCCGGTGCGGTTCAAGCCGCTGGCCAATGGCGATTCGATGCGCTCATCAATCAAGCAGGTTGCCTCGGGGCGTTTTGGCGTGACCACCGAATACCTCGTCAATGCCGACGATGTTCAGATCAAGATGGCGCAGGGGGCCAAGCCCGGCGAAGGCGGACAGCTGCCCGGCTACAAGGTCGACAAGACGATCGGCGCGGTGCGTCATTCAACCCCCGGCGTGGGGCTCATCTCGCCCCCGCCGCATCACGATATCTATTCGATCGAAGACCTTGCGCAGCTGATTCACGACCTTAAAAACGTCAATCAGTCCGCGCGGATATCGGTCAAGCTCGTGTCCGAGGTTGGGGTCGGCACGGTTGCGGCCGGGGTGTCGAAGTGCAAGGCCGACCACATCACGATCTCGGGCTACGAAGGCGGCACCGGCGCATCGCCACTGACCAGCCTGACGCATGCCGGGAGCCCGTGGGAAATCGGCCTCGCCGAGACTCAGCAGACCTTGCTGCTCAACAACCTGCGCAGCCGGGTCTGCGTCCAGGCCGACGGCGGCCTGCGCACCGGGCGCGACGTGGCGATTGCGGCACTGCTCGGCGCGGACGAGTTCGGCTTTGCCACTGCGCCGCTGATCGCCGCGGGCTGCATCATGATGCGCAAGTGCCATCTCAACACGTGCCCGGTGGGCGTGGCGACGCAGGACCCGCTGCTGCGCGCGCGGTTCACCGGCCAGCCCGAACACGTGATCAATTACTTTTTCTTCGTCGCCGAGGAACTGCGCGCGATCATGGCCGAGATGGGTTTCCGCACGCTCGCCGAAATGACCGGCCGGGTCGACCGGCTCGAAACGCGCGGCGCGATCGATCACTGGAAGGCGCGCGGGATCGATCTGGGCCGCATCCTGCACCAGGTTCCGCTGGGCGACAGTCCTTCGCTGGGGCATTCGCTGACGCAAGACCACGGGATGGAAAAAGCGCTCGACAATGATCTGATCGCCGCGGCTGAAGACGCGCTTGAGCGCCAGCAGCCGGTGGTGATCGAGCGCAAGGTGATCAACGTCAACCGCACCGTCGGCGCGATGCTGTCGGGCGCGGTGGCGCGGCGTTATGGCCATGCCGGGCTGCCAGATAACACCATCAAGCTGAAACTCACCGGGGTCGCCGGGCAAAGCTTCGGCGCGTGGCTCGCGCACGGGATCACGCTCGATCTGACCGGCGATGCCAACGATTACGTTGGCAAGGGGCTGTCGGGCGGGCGGGTGATCGTGCGTCAACCGGGCCATGTCGAGCGCGAAGCCGGATCGAACATCATCGTCGGCAACACCGTGCTGTACGGCGCGATTGCGGGCGAGGCGTTCTTTAACGGCGTGGCGGGCGAGCGCTTTGCAGTGCGCAATTCGGGCGCGGTGGCGGTGGTCGAGGGCTGCGGCGATCATGGCTGCGAATACATGACCGGCGGGGTGGTGGTGGTGCTTGGGACAACCGGGCGCAACTTCGCTGCGGGAATGTCGGGCGGGGTGGCTTACGTTCACGATCCCGACGGGCGCTTCGCCGTGCTGTGCAACCAGGCGCAGGTCGATCTGCAGCCGATCAGCACCGAACGCGATGAGGATGACGGCGCGGGTCGCCCACAGCAGCGTGCATCAAGCAGCCGCAACGCCGGAATGGGCGATATGTTGCGCCATGATGGCGAACGGCTGCGGATCCTGCTCGAACGCCATCACCTGCACACCGGCAGCAAGCGCGCGCGGGCCTTGCTCGACAATTGGCCCGGTGCGCTGGGGCAGTTCGTCAAGGTGATGCCGAAGGACTACGCCAAGGCGCTGGGGCAGCTTGACGCCGAGCGGCTTGAAGCTGCGACTGTGGCGGCGGAATGAGACGGCGTTCTTCCACGAACCTCAAGAGCCCTTCCCCGTTGGGGAAGGGTTGGGATGGGGGTTCAACGCCGGCGTTCACGCTCGGCTTCGCCTCGCTCCCCCACCCCCAACCCCTCCCCGCCGGGGAGGGGAGCACGATGCTCTCAGGAATTTAAAATGGGTAAAGACACCGGCTTTCTCGAGCTAGAGCGGCAGGATCGCAGCTATGCCGATCCTCAGGAACGGCTGTCGCATTACCGCGAATTCGTGATCCCGCCGAAGGAACCGGCCCTGCGTGCGCAAGCCAGCCGCTGCATGGATTGCGGGATCCCGTATTGTCACACCGGCTGCCCGGTGAACAACATCATCCCCGACTGGAACCACCTGGTTTACGAGGGTGACTGGAAGAACGCGCTCGAAGTGCTGCATTCCACTAACAATTTCCCCGAATTCACCGGGCGGATCTGCCCTGCGCCGTGCGAGGCGAGTTGCACGCTTAACATCATCGACCAGCCGGTGACGATCAAGTCGATCGAGAACACCATTATCGACAAGGGCTGGGAACAAGGCTGGGTTACCCCGCAATTGCCCGCGCGGCGCACGGGCAAGACCGTCGCGGTGGTCGGATCTGGTCCTGCTGGCCTCGCCGCCGCGCAGCCACTGGCGCGCGCCGGACATTCGGTTACGGTAGTCGAGACGCACGACCGCTGGGGCGGGCTGCTGCGTTATGGCATTCCCGACTTCAAGCTCGAGAAGCATTTGATCAACCGCCGCGCGGTGCAGATGGAGGCCGAAGGCGTCCAGTTCCGCACATCTGTAGAAGTTGGCGTAACCATATCGGTCGGCTCGCTTAAAGAAAACTTCGACGCGATCGTGCTGTCGGGCGGCGCTGAAGAACCCCGCCGTCTCGAAATTCCTGGTGCCGAGCTGTCGGGTGTGCGCCTCGCGATGGAATTTCTGACGCAGCAGAACAAGCGCAACGCCGGCGATGAGGAAACCCGGGCTGCGCCGCGCGGAACGATCACCGCGACCGGCAAGCACGTGGTGGTGATCGGCGGCGGCGATACCGGCAGCGATTGCGTCGGCACCTCGAACCGCCAGGGCGCGGCCAGCGTCACCCAGATCGAGATCATGCCGCGTCCGCCCGAAAAGGAAGACAAGGCGCTGACTTGGCCCAACTGGCCAATGAAGCTGCGCACATCGTCCAGCCACGAAGAAGGCGCCAGCCGCGACTGGGCGATCCTGACCAAGCGGGTCGCGGGCAAAGACGGCCAGGTCACCGGGCTCGACTGTGTGCGGGTCGAATGGGATAAAGGCCAGATGCAGGAAGTGCCGGGCAGCGAGTTCACATTGCAAGCCGATCTGATCTTTCTGGCAATGGGTTTCCTCGGCCCGCTGCAACAGGGCCTGCTTGGCCAAGCCGGGGTGGCGCTCGATCCGCGCGGCAATGTCGCTGCGCCGGTCAGCACTTACCGCACCAGCGACCCGCAGATCTTCGCTTGCGGCGATATGCGGCGCGGGCAATCGCTGGTAGTCTGGGCAATCCGTGAAGGCCGCCAGACCGCACGCGCGGTCGACGAAATGCTGATGGGGGTGAGCGAACTGCCGCGCTGAGCTTTGGCGCGCGCGTAAGCGCGCAGGACGCAGGGAATAGAGTAAGTCGTTCGCACATTGAGCGCTAAGGCAGGAGCGGCGCCAAGCTACCGCGGTTTTAGCGAAACCATGTGCCATTCAATATGACGGTTTATGCGGCGGCAATTTGCAAAGCCTGCGGAACGGCAGAGCTCGTCGCGACTGGGCCCGCTTAGCGCCTTTGCGCAAACTCCTATTTTCGCGTTCCTGGTCCGCGCCCCTGCGCGCGGCAAATTGCCCGCCCCCCCATTCCCCGCTAGGCCGCGCCGATGCACATCGCCTTTCTCGCCTGCCCCGCCACACTGCCCGGATCGCCCGCCCGGCGGCCTGACGCGTTCGAGCATGACTTGCAGCTGGCCGCATTGCGTAACGGGCTTGGCACCCGCGCCGAAGTAACTGACATCGACTGG
>JANMCG010000043.1:0-3483 GCA_031361075.1 Novosphingobium sp.
GCGGAATTCGCTGTTCTTGAGGTTGCCGATCCAGAACGGACTGGCGATGTTACGCACGCTGAGCACGCCACTTCGCGCATCCACCGGCATCCCCGGCGGCGGCACCCCCCACAGCCGCGGAATCATCCGCAAGGGCTGCCCGGTCCGCCCCGGCCCGGCCATCGCCTCACGCCCGGCGGTGAGCACCGGCGCGAACTGGCCGGGTGCGATGTGCCCGCCACGCCACGGATCGGAGCCCACCGAGGCACCGAACCGGGCCGCGACTTCGGGCGCGGCGCAATCGAGGCGGTAAAGCACGGTCATGGCTTGCGCCTGTGGCTCAGATCGCGTTGAGCGGCAACTTCAGGTAGCGCTGACCGCCGTTGCTGGGGGGCGGCAGTTGCCCGGCGCGGATGTTGACTTGCAGCGCGGGTAGGATCAGCTGCGGAGCTTCCAGTGTCGCATCGCGCGCCTGGCGCATGGCGACAAAGTCTGCTTGGCTGACCCCATCATGCACATGGACATTGGCGCGGTGCTGTTCGGCAACAGTGCTGTGCCAGGCGAAGTCGCTGCGTCCCGCGGGCAGGTAATCGTGGCCAACGAAAATCTGCGTTTCGGGCGGCAAGGTCAGCAGCTTGCGGATCGAGCCATACAGCGTCGCCGCGCTGCCGCCGGGAAAGTCGCAGCGCGCGGTGCCATAGTCGGGCATGAACAGCGTATCGCCGACGAAGGCCACCTCGCCGATCAGATAGCTCACGCAAGCCGGGGTATGTCCCGGCGTATGCAGCACGCGGAATTCCAGCTCGCCAAGTGGCAGGCGGTCGCCTTCGGCAACGAGTCGGTCAAACTGGTTGCCGTCGGGCACTACGTCGCCGGCTTCGAACAGCTTGGCAAAGTTCGACTGCACATCGACGATCTGCGCGCCGATCACGACCGGGGCACCGGTGCGATCGCGCAGGTAATGCGCCGCCGACAAGTGATCGGCATGCGCGTGGGTTTCAAGAATCCACGCCAGTTCGAGTTCGTTGTCGGCCAGATACGCCAGCAAAAGGCCGGCCGAACGGGTTGCGGTGCGCGCATTGTGCGCGGTGAAATCAAGCACCGGATCGATGATTGCGGCCTGCCGCGTACCCGGATCGGACACAACGTAGCTGACGGTGTGCGTCGCAGGATCGAAAAATGCAGCAACGGTGGGGACGGCAATCATGCGACTCTCCTTCAGTTGTTATATAAGAACTTGCTAAATTAGAATCAATGAATATAATGCGATCTGTGTTTGACCTGACCCGTTTCGATCCCACCCTGTTTGCCGAAAGCGCCGCTCGTGCGGCGGCGCTGCTCCGGCTGCTGGGCAACGAAAAACGGCTTATGATCCTGTGTCAGCTAGCCGATGGCGAGCTGACGGTCGGGCAAATCCAGATGCGCGTCGGCTTGTCGCAATCGGCGCTGTCGCAGCACTTGGCGGTGCTGCGTAAAGACGATGTCGTGGTCACCCGGCGGGAGGCGCAGATGATCCACTACCGCATCGCTGACCACGCCGCATTGCGCGTGATCCAGACCCTTGCCGAACTGTTCTGCCCCCCTGAAGTCAGGAATTCACGATGACTGCCAAGCTCGCCGCTATCCCGCCCGCCGAGGTCCACGCGCGTCTGACCGCTGGCCAAGCCGTGCTGGTCGACATCCGCGAAGCCGATGAAGTCGCCCGCAGCCATGTATCCGGCTCATTGTCGCGCCCGCTGTCGCAGTGGGAGCAGGCGCACCTGGCCGTGAAGCCGGGTGCCGACGTGGTCTTCACCTGCCGCTCGGGCACGCGCACGCACGGTGCCTGCGACCGGCTCGCCGCGCGGATCGAGGGCACAGCCTACGTGCTGGGTGGCGGGCTTGATGGTTGGACCAAGGCGGGGCTGCCGCTCGAAATCAATCGCAAGGCCCCGATAGAGATCATGCGTCAGGTGCAGATTGCGGCGGGACTGTTGGTGCTGGTCGGGGTTCTGCTCGGATTCAAGGTTTCGACCGCGTGGTTCGGCATTGCCGCCTTCGTCGGCGCCGGGCTGACCTTTGCAGGCCTCTCGGGCTTTTGCGGCATGGCGAAGCTGCTCATGCTGATGCCTTGGAACCGGCAGGGGGCGGCTTAAGATGCACGCGCTGGCAATCCGGGGCTGGGAAGCCCTCCGCGATCTCGATAACCGGCTGTGGCTGCCGGGCTGGCTGACCCGGCATGTCGACCTGATTTTCCGGGTCACGCTGAGCCTGATCTTTATAATCGGCGGGCTTGGCCATTTCTTCGGCCTGCAGGGGATGCTCGAGC
The DNA here is from genome assembly GCA_031361075.1 of Novosphingobium sp. GTDB lineage: Bacteria > Pseudomonadota > Alphaproteobacteria > Sphingomonadales > Sphingomonadaceae > Novosphingobium. The sequence continues at coordinate 2,288 of JANMCG010000043.1, forward strand.
GGATCAAGGAATCGCCCTGGCGCGACCAGGTGGCGATGATTGGCGATCCCACCTGGCTACTGTGGCTGAGCGGGGCGGCATTCGTCGTCTTCGGGTTGCTGCTGATGCTGGGACGATTGCGCCGCCTTTCCGCGCTGATCCTGTTTGTGACACTGATTCCCGTTACCCTGGCGATCCACATCGCCCCGGGCCATGCCGGGCCGCTGTTCAAGAACGTCGCAATTCTCGGTGCCTTGCTGCTCGTCTATGCGCGCGGCACTGTGATCCGTTGACCGCGCTGCTTCTCGCCGCGCTGGGCGGGGGGCTGGTCGGCTTCCTGCTGACGCTGTTTGGCGGCGGGGGTTCGGTGCTGGCGACGCCGTGGCTGATCTATGTGGTCGGGATTGCCGATGCCCATGCCGCGATCGGCACTTCGGCGGCAGCGGTGGCAGTCAATGCGATGACTGGCCTTGCCGCGCAGGCCAAGGCCGGGCGGGTCAAGTGGCCCTGCGCCAGCGTTTTTGCCGCGGCGGGGCTCACGGGTGCGCTGTTCGGGGCGCATCTGGCCCAGCAGGTATCGGGCGCGGCATTGCTCAAATGGTTCGCGGTGGCGATGATCGTCATCGCCGCTTCGATGCTGGTCCCGCGCAAAAGCGAGGGCAATCCCGGGGTGCGCATCACCTGGCCGATTGTCGTCCGGCTCGCGCCGCTCGGCTTCGCCGCTGGGCTTGCCGCAGGTTTCTTCGGCATCGGCGGCGGGTTCCTGATCGCGCCCGGGCTGATGGCCGCCAGCGGCATGACTCTCGCCAACGCCGGTGCCTCCTCGCTCGTCTCGGTGGCGCTGTTCGGCAGCGCGACCAGCATCAGTTATGCCGCGGCAGGCAAGGTCATCTGGCCGCTGTTCGGCGCGCTGATCGCGGGCGGAGCAGTTGGCACGATCATCGCGCTTCCGCTCGTTCGCCGGCTAGAAGGCCGCGCAGTTTTGGCCCGGCGGCTGTTCGCGGCGCTGGTCGTTGCCGTCGCGCTCTATATCCTGCTGCGCTGAGCTTGCCGCCAAGGTCCCAAGCGACTAGACTCAGCGATCCCCGGGGAGTCGTGTGACTGAGAGGGGCTGGTAACGCAGCCCGACCCGTTGAACCTGAACCCGTTAGCACGGGCGGAGGGAGTGGCCGGTCAGTCTGCCCGCGCTCCCGTTCCGTCCACAGGAGCGCATTATG
>JANMCG010000056.1:0-11727 GCA_031361075.1 Novosphingobium sp.
AAATTGGTTTCGCCGCCCACGGTGGGCACGCCGACACAGTTGCCATAGCCGCCGATCCCCGCGACCACGCCTTTCACCAACGCCTTCATCTTGGGGTGATCGGGCCGCCCGAAGCGCAGCGCGTTGAGGTTGGCGATGGGCCGTGCGCCCATCGTGAACACGTCGCGCAAAATCCCGCCCACGCCGGTCGCCGCGCCTTGGTATGGTTCGATGTAGCTCGGGTGGTTGTGGCTCTCCATCTTGAAGATGCAGGCTTGCCGAACGCCATTGGGACCTTCACCGATGTCGATCACCCCGGCGTTCTCGCCCGGGCCGCAGATCACCCACGGGGCATCGACCGGCAATTTCTTGAGGTGCAGCCGGCTCGACTTGTAAGAGCAATGCTCGGACCACATCACCGAAAAAATACCGAGTTCGACGACGTTCGGTTCGCGGCCCAGCGCGTTCAGCACGCGGGCGTATTCCTCCTCGGACAAGCCGTGAGCGGCGACGACGTCAGGGGTGATCGAGTCAGCGGTGTTAGGCATGCGCGGGCGCATAGCCCGGTGCGGCGATGGCGGCTAGTGCGGCGAGCGCTGCGCGGCGGTGCTTTTCCCCATCCACCACGCGGTCAGCGTCACCAGCCCGTAAGCGAACAGCGCCAGATAGCTGGTAGCCGGAGTCACTTCGGCTGCGACCGGGCCGAACCAGTTGAACAGTTGCAGCGCCAGCAGCAACGCTCCGAGCGCGATCGCACGGCCAAGTTGCGGGCGCTGCGTCCGCACATAAAACCACACCGCCCCAAAGGTCAGCGCCAGTTCGAGCGGCATTTCCAGCGCCGGGTAATTCCACAGTGCCAAGCCAAGCTTGGGCGAGCGGCCGGCAATCGTCAGATCGGGCACGTGGACCACCAAATCGAGCAGCCAGTGCGACACCACCACCGCGCCCGCCAGCAGTCCAGCGGTGCGATCGCGCAGGATTGCCCAGACCACGACGGTCGTTCCGCTGCCAAATGCGAGCGCGCCAAGCAGGCTGTGCGTATACGGCATGTAATAGAGATCAAGCGGGCTGACCGCGCTGATGCCGGGAGTCAGCCGCATTTTTTCGACGCCGAACAGGACTAGTCCAAAGAAGGCCCAGTCGATCAGCTGCGCTGCGATAAACAGCGTGCCGAGCCCCGAGCGCGGGCGTCTGGCAGCAATTGCCAGCGCCGGCGCCCAGTGCCCGATGAACAAGTCAGGTGGCTCCGCCAAAGCGGGTAGCGACGAATGTGGCGACCCCGGCGGCAAACCCGCTGGCCACCGCGCCCCAAGCCATGTCGATCAGTGTGACATGGCTGGGCCAGACTTTCATCGTCGCCTGATTGGTCAGGTCATAAGTTGCGTATGCGAGCAAGCCCAGCAGCGCGCCGTTAAGCACTGCAAACGGCACCCCGGAAAACAGGGTCATGCTGCTCGCGCCATTGGTGACGATGCCCGGGACGACTGCAAAATAGGTCAATCCGGCGATGTAGATCACGTAAAAGGTGATCGCGGGCGCCAGCCGGAATTTGTCCGCCAGCAATTCGCCCAGCGCAGGCCGGTACAGCAGTGGACCGGCATTGCGCAGCCACACCGCGTCAAGCAGCCCGAATACCAGCGCCGTTACGACGTAGGCCATGACAATCTTTGCGTACATAAAACTCCCCACGCGGCCCATGCCGCAGCAGGTCCCTGCTTGACCCCTGCGGCGTGCGCGGTCAATGCTCTTCCCCGATGAACCAGCCCGATCCTGATATTGCCGCCATGAGCTTCGAAGATGCGCTGCGCGCGCTGGAAGAGGTGGTGCGCGGCCTTGAAAGCGGCGAAGTCCCGCTTGATGCAACGATCAGCCTGTACGAGCGCGGCGAGCACTTGCGCGGGCACTGCCAGGCCCGGCTTGACGCGGCGCAGGCCCGGATCGAGCAGATTGTCACCGGCGCGGGCGGGACCGTAACCGGCACCCAGCCTTTCGACGCCGAGCCCGGCCGCTAATCATGGCGGGCGCGCCAGATCCCGGGCTGGCCCCCGCGCTGGCCGAAGCGCTGGTACAGATCAAACGCGATGTCGATTCGATGTTCGATGCCTTGCTGACCCCGCCCGGCGACAGCCGCGATCGTCTGATCGCGGCGATGCGCTATGCGGCGATCGGCGGCGGCAAGCGGTTGCGGCCGTTGTTGCTGGTGACCACCGCGGCGATGTATCAGGCTGATCGCACGCAAGCCTTGCGCGCCGCAATCGCCATCGAGGCGGTCCACGCCTATTCGCTCGCGCACGATGATCTGCCGTGCATGGACGACGATGCCATGCGCCACGGCAAGCCAAGCCTGCATCTGGCGTACGATTACGCGACCGCGGTGCTGGCGGGCGATGCCTTGCAAGCTTTCGCTTTCGAAGTGCTGGCCGATCCCGCCACCAGCGGCGATCCGTTCGTGCGCGCCGAACTGGTGCAGGTGCTGGCATCGGCAGCGGGGTGTGGCGGGATGGTCGGCGGGCAGGCGATGGATCTTGCCGGCGAAGGGCAATCGCTCGATTTGCCGGTCGTGACCCGTTTGCAGCAGCTAAAAACCGGCGCTTTGCTTGCCGCGGCGGTCGAAATGGGGGCAGTGCTCGGCAAGGTCCCTGCTGAGGGCCGTTCGCATTTGCGGCGCTATGCGCGCGATGTCGGGTTAGCCTTCCAGATTGCCGACGATCTGCTCGACCACGAAGGCGATGAGGCGGCGACCGGCAAGGCGCTGCGCAAGGATGCAGCGGCAGGCAAGCAAACTTTTGTCGGTCTGCTCGGCGCGGAGCGCGCGCGCGAACAGGCCCGCCTGCTTAGTGAGCAAGCCATTGCACATCTCGCGCAGCACGGGCAGGAAGCCGATGTGCTGCGCAGCATCGCGCGCTATATCGTGGATAGGGACCGCTGAATGACCAAGCGTATCGGCGTTTACCCGGGCACTTTCGACCCGATAACCCTGGGTCACATGGACATCATCGAGCGCGGGGCCAAGCTGGTCGACGAACTGATCATCGGGGTCACCACCAACATCGCCAAGACGCCGATGTTCAATGACGCCGAGCGGATCGCGATGGTCGAACGCGAGGTCGCCGGGATCGGTAACGCCAAAATCCGCGTGGTCGGGTTCAACTCGCTGCTGATGGATTTTGCCGAGGCGCAAGGCGCGCAAACGGTGATCCGCGGGATCCGCGGGGTGACCGATTTCGAATACGAATACCAGCTGACCGGCATGAACCGCCAGCTTAACGACCGGGTCGAGACGGTGTTCCTGATGGCCGACGTCGCTTTGCAGCCGATCGCCTCGCGGCTGGTCAAGGAAATCGCCATCTATGGCGGCCAGATTTCAAAATTCGTCAGCAGCGCGGTTTGCGCTGACGTAATGGCGCGAATTTCCAAGCCCTGACCGCTCCCACCTGATATTTTTTCCGTTCATTGCCACGACAGCCGCGCGGCGCTATTCCGCCGCCAAGCTTTGCCATTTGCGAGAATTAACCTTGATGAACCGTCGCTCGATTGCCGCCGTGATTTCCGGTCTGCTGCTTGCCTTGTCGCTGGCTGCAACCCCCGCGCTGGCCAAAGCCAAGCCGAAGATGATCCTGGTCCCGCAGCAGCTTAACCCGGTTGTCGATACCGACCAGACGCACGATCCCGATAATATCCTGGTGCTTGATCTGTCCAACGGCGGCCGCGTGTTCGTCCGGCTGATGCCGCAATGGGCGCCGCGCCATGTCGAGCGGGTCAAAACACTGACCAAGCAGGGCTTTTACAACGGCCAGATTTTTCACCGCGTGATCGACGGGTTTATGGCGCAGACCGGTGATCCGACCGGCACCGGCACCAGCGGATCGACGCTGCCCGACCTCAAGGCCGAGTTCAACAAGATGCCGCACGTGCGCGGGACGCTGTCGATGGCGCGGACCGAGGCTCCTGATTCGGCAAACAGCCAGTTCTTCATCGTGTTTTACCCCCGGTTTGCGCTCGATAATCGCTACACCAATTTTGGCCGGGTGATCAGCGGGATGAACGCGGTCGATACGATCGAACGCGGCGAACCGCCGGCGAACCCGACCAAGATCGTGCAGGCATCGCTGCTGTCCGAAGGCAAACCCGTGCCGCCCAAATATATCGCCCCGCTCCCCGCCCCGGCGGCAGCGATTACGCCCGATATGCTCAATAAATCGAAGTCGAACTAAACCGGATAAGCCGCTAGAGGCGGCGCATGCGCGTTGACCTGTTCGACTTCGAGCTTCCTGCGGAACGGATTGCACTGCGCCCGGCGCGCCCGCGCGATAGCGCGCGGCTGCTGCTGGTGCCGGGTCAGGGCGCATTGTGCGACCTGACGGTGCGCGATCTGCCCAGCCTGCTGCGCGCGGGCGATGTGCTGGTCTTCAACGACACGCGGGTGATCCCGGCGCAGCTTGAAGGGCGGCGCGGCCCAATTGGTGACAAGGAGGGGGCAAAGGTCGGCGCCACACTCCACAAACGGATCGATCTGCGCCGCTGGCAAGCTTTCGTGCGCAATGGCAAACGGCTGCGCGAGGGCGCTACGATCGACTTTGGGGCCGGGGTGCTGGGCGTGGCTGAAACGCGCAGCGCCGACGGCAGCTGGACGCTCAAATTTCTGGGCGACGAACCGGTCGAAGTGCTGCTTGACCGGGCCGGGCGGATGCCGTTGCCGCCGTACATTGCAGGCAAACGCCCGGCCGACGCGCAGGACCAGGCCGATTACCAGACGATGTTCGCGGCCAAGGACGGCGCAGTCGCCGCGCCGACTGCGGCGCTGCACTTCACCCCCGATGTGATGGCCGAATTGACCGCGCGGGGAATCATCAGCGAAACCCTGACGCTGCACGTCGGCGCAGGCACGTTTTTGCCGATGAAGGTCGATGATACCGATGATCATCAGATGCACGCCGAGTGGGGCACGATTTCGGCTGATGTAGCGGCACGGCTCAACGCGTCTCGGAAAAACGGCAACAGAGTGATTGCGGTGGGCACAACCAGTCTCCGCCTGCTTGAAAGCGCCGTCCGCGCGGACGGCACAATTGGCGAATTTGCTGGCGATACCGCCATTTTCATCACGCCGGGCTATCGCTTCAAAGCGGTCGATGGGCTGATGACCAATTTCCACCTGCCCAAATCGACGCTGTTCATGCTGGTTTCTGCGCTGATGGGCCGCGCGCGGATGCAGGCGGCCTATGCGCACGCAATTGCGAGTGAATACCGGTTTTATAGCTATGGTGATGCGTCGTTGTTGTTGCCGGATTGAACCGGAAACAGCGTCTGCTGATCGATTACGCTTTTGATCAAGCGGTCGTCCGCCGGAATCAACCCGTCAAGCATCAGCATCGCCAGCCCGTGGGCCACCGCCCAGGCTTGCAATTGCAGCCGCTGCGCGTCGGCGCCCGCGAAACTCTCGGCGTAGTCGCGCAGCATCCGCCAGGCTTCATCGTCGCCGGACATTGAACCTTCGGCGTGATCGCCGTGTGTGAACGCCAGCCGGAACAGCGCCGGGTTATCGAGCGCGAAGCGGACATACGCCTGGCCAGTGGCGGCAAACCCGGCACCCCCGCCGCCCGCCTGCTCTGACGCGATGCGTTGTGCTGTACCCAGCCGCGCGATGCCTTCGGCGGCCAAGGCAGCCAGCAGCGCCTTTTTATCGGGGAAGTGGCGATAGACGGCGGTGGCTGAAACCCCTGCTTTGCGCGCAAGTTCGCGCAGAGAGACCGCATCGGCATCCGCGGTTTTCAGCGTGTCGAGGCCCGCTTCGATCAACGCGCTGCGCAAGTCCCCGTGGTGATAATTTCGTTCAGTCATGATTTAATGTTGACACTGTTATCATCCACGCTATGTTTACGCCATCAACATTACGGAAAGGTTGGCATCATGGCAAGCGCAGTCGAAACTGCAATCCGCTCGGTCGTTACCAAAGGCATCCAGGGGGTCGCGTCGTTCAATCGCGCGCGGATGGACAAGGCGGCGCCGCACCCGTTCCTCAGCGGCATTCACACTCCGATGACGGGCGAACTTACGCTGACCGACCTTGTTGTCACCGGCGAAATCCCTGCGCAGCTGGCCGGGCGCTATGTCCGGATCGGGCCCAACCCGTTCAAGCCCGATCCGCGCGGGCACCACTGGTTTATCGGCGATGGGATGGTCCACGGCATCCGGCTGAATGGGGGCAAGGCCGAATGGTACCGCAACCGCTATATTCGCAGCCAGGCGCTTGAAGCCGTGGGCGGTCCGCAAGCCGCGCCGGGTCCGCGCCGCTCGGCGCGCGACGGGGTCAATACCAACATCGTTCAGATCGGCGGCAAGATCACCGCGATTGTCGAGGCGGGCTCAAGCCCGGCGGTGCTCGACGACAACCTCGAGACGGTGGCTTACACCGATTTTGGCGGCACGCTGACCGCGCCGTTCACCGCGCACCCGCATCTAGACCCCAAAACCGGCGAAATGCACGCGGTCACCTATGATGGAACCACCCCCGACAAGGTCTGGTACCTGCGGCTTTCGCCCGCGGGCAAAGTGGTCCACGAGCTGGCGATCCCGGTCGCCAATGGCCCGTCGATCCACGAATGCGCGATCACGGACCACTACGTGCTGGTGTTCGATCTGCCGGTGACGTTCTCGATGGCCACGCTGATTGCGGGACAAGGCTTCCCATATCGCTGGAACCCCGAACACCGCGCCCGGGTTGGCTTATTGCCCAAGACTGGCACTGCCGATGACATCGTCTGGTGCGATGTCGATCCGTGCTACGTTTTCCACGTCGCCAATGCTTATGAACAAGCAGACGGCACGGTGATCGTCGACAGCGCAGTTTATGAAACAATGTTTTCCGAAGGCCCTGAAGGCCCCAACGGTAAAGCCATCGGGCTGGAACGCTGGACAATCGATCCGGTCGCAAAGTCGGTCGAGCGCCGGACCATCGATGCCACGGCGCAGGAATTCCCCCGCCCTGACGAACGCTTCTTCGGATCGGACTATCGCTACGCCTGGAGCATTGGCCTGCCTGCAGGCGGCGACGCGGCGTTTCTCGATCCCCAGCCACTGTACCGCCACGACCTTAAGTCGGGTACGCGCCAAATGCACGACTTCGGCCCAAATCGCGTTCCCGGCGAATTCGTGTTCGTTCCCGCCAGCGCCGCTGCGCCCGAGGGCGAGGGCTGGGTGATGGGCTATGTCATCGATACCGCGACTGAGACGACCGATCTGGTGATCCTCGACGCTGCGGATATCACCGGGCCCCCGGTCGCCAGCGTCCATCTGCCGCACCGCGTGCCGCCGGGCTTCCACGGCAACTGGCTGCCCGATCTCGACTAAGCCACAACACCGAGCTAGGGGCGGACACACCATGTCCGCCCCGCGCTTCCAGTTCGATATTTCCGCCACCGACGGCAAGGCGCGCACGGGCGTAATCAGAATGCGGCGGGGCGAAATCCGCACCCCGGCCTTTATGCCGGTCGGAACCGCCGCCACGGTCAAGGCGATGAAACCCGAGACTGTGCGCGCAACCGGCGCCGATATCCTGCTCGGCAACACCTATCACCTGATGCTCCGCCCCGGCGCGGAGCGGGTTGCGCGGCTTGGCGGCCTGCACAAATTCATGAACTGGGACCGTCCGATCCTGACCGACAGCGGCGGTTATCAGGTGATGAGCCTGAGCGAGCTGCGCAAGATTACCGAAGACGGCGTCACCTTCGCCAGCCACCTCGATGGCTCAAGGCATTTGCTGACCCCCGAACGCAGCATGGAAATTCAGCGTCTGCTCGGCAGCGACATCGTGATGGCGTTTGACGAATGCCCGCGCGCGGATGCGCCGCGCGATGTAATCGAGAAATCGATGTTGATGAGCATGCGCTGGGCGCAGCGGAGCCGGGCCGGGTTCGATAGCGGCCAAGAGCACGCGGAGCGTTCGGCTTTGTTCGGCATTCAGCAAGGCGCGCTTGACGAGGGCCTGCGTCGGCATAGCGCCGAAGCGCTGCAGCAGATCGGGTTTGATGGCTACGCGATCGGCGGGCTGGCGGTGGGGGAAGGGCAGGCCGCGATGTTCGGCGTGCTCGATTACGCCCCGGGCCAGCTCCCCGCCGACAAACCGCGTTACCTGATGGGCGTGGGCAAGCCTGACGATCTGGTTGGCGCGGTGGAGCGCGGGGTCGATATGTTCGACTGCGTGTTGCCCAGCCGCTCAGGCCGCAACGGGCAAGGGTTTACCTGGAACGGCCCGGTTAACCTGCGCAACGCCCGCCATGCTGAAGACCCCGCGCCGCTCGACGCGCGTTGCGCCTGCGATGGCTGCCAGAATTACAGCCGGGCCTATCTGCATCACCTGATCAAATCGGGCGAAATTCTTGGCGCGATGCTGCTGACCGAACACAACCTGACATTTTATCAAGCGCTGATGGCGGCAATGCGCGGCGCGATCGCAGGCGGGCGGTTTGCCAGCTGGGCGGCGGCGTTTCGGGCAGACTATCGGTGAGGTGAGCCCGGCAATTTCGCCGCGGCTGTCCTGTTTTTATCAGGTTTTATCGGGTTTTTAGCGCAAGGTGCTGTCGCTGTCGGGAATATTCAGCACGAATTCCGCTGCCCCGCCGGGCCCCGGCAACGTCAATTTGCCGCGCAATTGCTTGGCCAGACTTTCGATCAGCTTGAAACCCAGGCCCGTACGACTCCCGCCAGGCAGGTTGGCCAGATAGGGGAGGCCGGCGCCATCGTCCGCCACTCTGAGCTGCAGCGATCCAGGCTGGCGTTCAAATTGGACCAAAATCGTTTTCGCGCCGGCTGTTGCCCCGTGTTTGTAAGCGTTCGTAACGAGTTCGTTGATGATTATGGCCAGAGTGATCGCGGTTTCAGCGGGCAGATCGATCGGATCAGCCTCGACTTTCAGCGCCACCCCGGGTTGCTGCAACGAACTTTCGAGCTCGCGGCAGAGTTGTTGCAGGTAAGGGGCAAACGCGACGATCCCGACAAGATGACTCTGGTGAAGTTGCTCGTGCACGCGCGCTACCGCAATCACCCGATTTCTTGCTTCCTCCAAAGCGTTGCGGGTTTCCGCTGAGGTGGACGTCTTGCGCTGCATCGAAAGCAAAGAACCGACAATAGCCAGGCTGTTTTTGACCCGGTGATCGATTTCGCGCGCAAGCAATTCCTTATCGGCGATCAGCTGTTTGAGCTGTTCTTCATAACTGTTGCGCTCGGACAAGTCGTAGAAATAGCAGACCACGCCATATCTGCCATCGGGGAGCACAATCCGTTCAATTCGCCAATCATAGGCTTCGATCGCATCGATATTGGCACGCTGCTCAGCAGACTGGCTGACATAAGGTTCGCCCGTCGCCAACGTATCGCGGAACCGGCCGATCACTTCGCTCGCAAATGGCTCATGCCAAACAATGCGCATGATATCGGCCAGGTCGCGGCCGATTAACGGATTGATCGTTGCAAACGCTTGCGCTGCTCCGCGGCTCACTTGAACGACTCCGAAATCAGCGTCGATGACGTAGATTCCAAACGGGTTGGACGCGATCAGCGAAGCGAATGTTTCCGCATTGCGCGCCAGTAAGGCCTGCGCGCGGCGTTCTTCGGTGATGTCACGGTGCACCCCGACCCATTCGTGGATTTGTCCATGCGCATCGCGGGTCGGCACCGCGCGGACGGCATGCAGCCGCCATTCACCATCGCGGCGCCGCACGCGGTGTTCGAACACGAATGGCACTTCCAGGCTGACCGCAACGTTCCATGCCGCAATCGTCGGGCCAGCGTCGTCCGGGTGAATTGCATCAGCCCAGCCATAATTTTGATATTGTTCGAACGACTGACCAGTCAGTTCGGCCCATTTGGCCTGCTCGCCCGTCATCTCGCCGGCGGCATTGTTGGTCCACAAGACGCCTTCGATAGCTTCGATCGCAGCCTGGAACCGTTCGTCGCTGTTGCGCTGGTTCAGCGCGGCAAGTTCCTGATCGGCCGGGTTTTGTCCGGCCGTCCAGGAATTATCATTCGTTTCAACGCTAGAATCGCTTACCGCCACCCGCTCTGCTCCTGCAGGTTGCAATAACAAAGCTGGGTTGAGCTAGCAAACGACTAATATTTGCGGCGGGCCAAGTCGAGGTATGTCCCCTCTGGCTATCCGCTGAACTACGTGTCGAACCCTATAAAGACAGCTGCCTCGTCCAGACTCTTGCGCTCTGACACTACGGCGTTGGCGGGAAAGCTTTCATCGGGCCAGCCCAGCGCGATGCTTTTCATGATGACCTGATCGTCAGGGATATGCGCGTGTTCGCGTACCACCGGGCTTTGCATGATGCCCTGGCTGTTGATCACGCAACCCAGCCCGCGGGACCAGGCGGCGTTGACCAGCGCAGTGCTGACCGCGCCGCAATCGAACGGGCTATCGTCGCTGCCGTCACAGGCGCGGTCATAAGTGATGATCACACAGACCGGCGCATCGAACTGGCGAAAGCCGCGCAGCACCCAGTCTTGCCGGGCAGGGGCATCGTCGCGGGCAATGCCCATCGCGGCGAACAGTTGTTTGGCGACGCCAATCTGGCGTTCGCGGTGCACCCCGGCGAAGGCCACGCCCTTGCGGAATTCGCGGCTGTCAGGCTCGCCCGCCAGAATGCGCTCGGTGTTGCCAGCGCGGATTTTGGCCAGCGGTTCGCCGCTGATCACGTGAAAATGCCACGGCTGGGTGTTCATCGAGCTGGGCGCGCGGTTCGCCAGGGTCAGTATTTCTTCGATCAGTGCGCGCGGTACCGGCTTATCGAGATAGCCCCGGATCGAGCGGCGGCCCATGATTACGTCGTCGAATTCCATTGCTGATCCCTGCCAACCTTTAATCGTGCGATTAACCGGCAATGCCGTGCGAGCCCGATCGGTGCAAACGAAAAGGGCGGCCCCGCAGGACCGCCCTTGGTGTATGTGGCAAAGCCAGACTTAGCGCGAGTAGAACTCGACCACCAGGTTCGGCTCCATCTTGACCGGGTAAGGCACCTCGTCGAGCGTCGGAACGCGCACGAAGCTGATCTTGTCGGTGCCATCCTGCGCAACATAGTCAGGCACTTCGCGCTCGGCCAGGCCCTGCGCTTCGGCGATCAGCGCCATATCCTTGGCCTTTGTACCCAGCGTCAGCACGTCGCCCGGACGCACGCGGCGGCTGGCGATGTTGCATTTCACGCCATTCACATAAATGTGACCGTGCGAAACGATCTGCCGCGCCGAGAAAATCGTCGGGGCGAACTTGGCACGGTACACCACCATGTCGAGCCGCTGTTCGAGCAGGCCGATCAGGTTCTGACCGGTATCGCCCTTCATCTGCGACGCTTCCTGATAGGTGCGCTTGAACTGCTTTTCGGTGACGTCACCATAGTAGCCCTTGAGCTTCTGTTTGGCGCGAAGCTGAATCCCGAAGTCCGAGACCTTGCTTTTGCGGCGCTGGCCGTGCTGGCCCGGACCATAGGCGCGGCGGTTGACCGCGCTCTTGGGACGGCCCCAGATATTCTCGCCCATCCGGCGATCGAGTTTATACTTCGATGACTTGCGCTTAGACATGGCGCGTCTTTCCTTCAATTTGCACCTGCCGGCCAAAAGCCCGCAAGCTGGTTATGGCTGGACGCAAGGTCTGGCCGCTAGTCCGGAACCGCACCACCCAGTCAAAAACTGGATGCGAGGCAGGCTTCACCGGAGTGCCCGCTCAATTGCGAAGGCGCGCCCCTAGCCGGGCAAGGC
>JANMCG010000093.1:0-8533 GCA_031361075.1 Novosphingobium sp.
CGCGTTCAACGGCCGCGTCGATGCGGGCCAGAGCCTGCTCACCGGTTGCTGCATAATCCACGAAGTTAAATCCCGTTCACGCCTGATTTCGGTCAGCGCGGGCTTTAGCCATGCCGCGCTTGAACGCAAAACCTAATTCGCCGGGCTAGGCTGCCCTGGGAGCGTCGCGGTCGGGCCGATCGAGCGTTTGCACCGCCATGCCATAGACGCGGTTGCGCTCTTGCATGATCGGGCCAAGGATCGGATGCGGGGTGGCCGCGTAAGCGCGCGGGCTGACCCCCATGAACTCGCGGAAATCGCGCACGAACTGCGCTTGATCGTGATAATGGCAATCCATTGCGCCGATCCATTTGAGCGAGGGGTCGAGCATGAATTGCGCCAGGCTGCGCATGAACCGTTGACGGCGCAGCAGCAGCTTGGGCGGGAAGCCGAAATGCCGGGCGCAGATCCGCTCGACGGTGCGCTGGCTGGCGGCGACCCGGCCAACCAGCTGACCCACAGTCGTCAGCTCAGGGTCGATCAGCGCGTTGTGGACCGCGACGATCCGCTGTTCATCGGCATGAACGGGTGCATCCATATTTCGGAAAAACGCAATGATCCGGGCGAGTTCGGCTGCTTCATCTTGCTCAGCACCAAACACCTCGTCGGCGAGCGGCACAAACTTCGCCAAACGCACATCCACTCTACCATCGCAAATCAAATTGGCACAGGCGCTGGCGTTATAGCCTACAAATCTGGCCCATCCGAGCGGCAGGAAGCCAATGCCCCACATCCGGGTACGCGGCATTACGAAATGGATCGGCCGCGAGCTGGGGCCGCTGGCGAAGAACCCTACGTTCGTGAACCTTTCGCCGCCATCAACCCACGCATCGGGACCTTGAGGATCGAAGAAGCGCATTCCGGCCCACTCCGGCTGGAGCGAATCGCACAGCGGCTCGTCCGCGGCGGGGGTAAAGTCCGTCACATAAAACGTTGTGAAATACCGGCGCAAATCTTCCGGTGGCGGATAGAACCGCACTGCGACATTTTGTTCGTTCGACACCGAAGTTTCCCCGCTTCGACGCATGGTTGCAGTCACTAATTTGCACGCGAGCGGGGGTTTGGCAAGGAACCGGGCGTCAGGGCCGGTGCAGTGCCTGCACCGCCGCCCCGGCAGCAGCGGTGCGGCCTTGCGCGGCAGCGCGCATGATCGGGTGATCGATCGTCCCGAAATGGCGCGGACTCATCCCCATGAAGCGGCGAAAGTCGCGGACGAAATGCGCTTGGTCGACATAGTGGAAATCGAGCGTGCGGATCCAGGTGAGCGAAGGATCGAGCATGAATTGCGCCAGGCTGCGCAGGAACCGCTGACGCCGCAGCAGCAGTTTGGGCGGAAACCCGAAGCCCTTGAGGCTGAGCCGTTCGAGCGAACGCGCCGAAATGCCCAGCCGCTCGGCCAGTTCGGCGACCGAGGTGATATCCTCGTCGATCAGCGCGCGATGTGCGGCGCGAATCTTGCCCTCATCCTCGTGCGGCGGGCGCTGGGCCAGCAGGCCGAGCATGAAAGCATCGAGGCGCCTGGCTTCAAGCGGAGCATTGGACGGGCCGCTTAACACCGCGCCTGGCAATCCGGCCAGCGGCGCGCAGCCAGGATCATCGGCCAGCGCAACCGTCCGGTCGACATAGGCGCTGGCGGCTGTGCCGATCAGCCGCAACCACCCCAGCGGCAACAGGCCGATCCCCCAAGTGCGGATTGTACCGCCCAGCCGGAAATGTTGCGCGCGGCTGGTCGGGCCAGTCAGGATGGCGGGCGCCAGCGGCTGGAGCGGTTCGTCACCCATAGCCGAGCTCCAGTGACTGCCGCTCGAAAACCGCACATTGGCCCATTCGGGATGCAACCAGTCCTCAACCCCATCGTCGGCGCTCAGCTGGCCTTCGATCAGATAATAGGTCGAGACGTAAGGAGCGAGTGCTGCCGAGGGCATAAAGAAGTGGACCGCGACTGCGCTGCCGAGTGGCCGTTTCAGCATTACAGCATGCTCCCCCCGCGCGGTGTTCCCTACCGCGCTGGCGGCAAAGATGCCGCAGCTTTTGCCAATCGGCAAGAGTGCGGGGATTTGGCAGATATGGAAACGGCGCGGATTGGCATACCAACCCGCGCCGTCTGCTGATTTTGGCGTTACGGCAGGATCAGGCCGGCAGCGCGGCCTTGGCAGTGGCGATCACGGTCGCGAAGATCGCGCTTTCGTTCATCGCCAGGTCGGCCATGGTCTTGCGGTCGAGCTCAACCCCGGCCAGCTTGGTGCCGTGGATGAACTGCGAATAGGTAATACCTTCCGCGCGCACTGCTGCGTTGATCCGCTGGATCCACAAGGCGCGGAAGCTGCGCTTCTTTACCTTGCGATCGCGGTACGCATACTGGCCGGCCTTTTCGACCGCCTGACGCGCAACGCGGATGGTATTCTTGCGGCGGCCGCGATAGCCGGCGGCCTGTTCGAGGATCCGCTTGTGCTTGGCGCGGGTGGTAACACCGCGTTTAACTCTTGCCATTGTTCAGTACTCCGAAATTGTCGTGCCGCGAATTCTCGCGTCAGATCGCTTAACCCAGCCCGTAAGGCGCCCACTTTTTGATCGTCTTCGCATCTGCATCAGAGATCGTATCGGTGCGCCGGTGCTGGCGGATGTACTTGGCATTGTGGCTCATCAATCGGTGCCGCTTGCCAACCGCACCGTGCTTGATCTTGCCGGTGGCGGTAAGCTTGAAGCGCTTTTTGACGCCGCTCTTCGTCTTGAGTTTGGGCATTTTCGTCTCCTTGACTTCGACACGTAAGGTCGGCCCTGGCAGCCCTACTGGCCAGGCAGACCTCAGAATCACGTGTCAGTGAAGCGCGCGCCACTAACCGGGATGCGCCCGATTGGCAAGCGCTAGTCGGCCAGCACCGCCGCCGATGGGTGGCTGGCGGCCCAGCGCCCGAACAGCGCGATGACGGCATAGCAAGCGGCGGGCAGGATCAGCGATGCGGTCAGCGTGACCTGATCGGCAATCAGCCCGGTCAACACCGGCACCACCGCGCCGCCAAAGATTGCGACATTGATGATCCCCGAACCATCCGCCGCGCGCTGGCCAAGCTCTTCGCTGGCGAGGGTGAAGATGGTCGGGAACATGATCGAATTCATCAATCCGATCGCAAGCAGGGTCCACGCCGCCACCGATCCGCCGGTGTTGGCCGAAATTGCGATCAGCCCGATTGCGCCGATCGCGTTAATCGCGAGCAGTTTGCCCGGGTTGATAACCCGCAGCAGCAATGAGCCGACAAACCGCCCGATCAAGGCGCCGCCCCAATAGTAAGGAATGTAATCCCCCGCCGCAGCTTGCGACACGCCGAGCACAGCCTTTTGCTGGAAATAGTTGACGATCAGCGAGCCGATCGACACCTCTGCGCCGACGTACAAAAAGATGCACAGCGCGCCGAACCCGAAACGCGGCTGTTTAAGCAGCGCCAAGCCGGCGGCGAGCGAGCTGGCCTCGTGGCGCTCACCCTTCAACCGGTTGCGATTAAGCCAGACCACGCCTGCGACCAGCGCGATGGCCGCAGCCAAGGCGGTATAAGTGTTGACCACGATCTGCGTTTCAGCGACGCGGTACGCATCAAGCGCGGAGCCCGACAAGCTCTTGGCATCGACTTTTTCGAGCTCGCCCAGGATCAACTTGGCGCCGACCAGCGGGAAAATTACCGTGCCGAGCGAATTGAAGGCCTGCGCAAAGGTCAGCCGGCTCGACGTGGTCTTGGCCGGGCCGAGTAGCGAGATCAGCGGATTGGTCACCACCTGCACCACCACCACGCCGCTCGCCAAAACGAACAATGCCATCAGGAACAGCGGATAGGCTGCGCTTTGCGATGCGGGGATAAACAGCAGGCAGCCCGCCATCATCGTCAACAAGCCCACCGCTGCGCCGCGCATATAGCCGATCCGCTTGACCAGCATCGCGCCGGGTATCCCGATCACCAGATAAGCGGTGAAGAAGCAGAACTGGACCAGCATCGCCTCGGTGTAATTCAGCGTGAACAGTTCTTTGAGCTTTGGGATGATCACATCGTTGAGGCTGGTGATCCCGCCAAAAATGAAGAACAATGCCATCACGAAAAAACGCAGTTCGGGCGCGTCGATATGCGCGCTGGCGGTGCCCGAACCGGCTGCGGTTGGCGCGATGAGCGGCGCTGCCATGTGAAATTCTCCCTGCTGAGTTTGGCGGTTATGTTTGGCGCCCGGTTTGGCCGGGTCGGTCGGGCCAAGCTTTGGGCGCGGCTTGGCGCTTGTCCAGCCTTATACGTATTCTCGACCAGCCCTTGCCAAGTTTAATCGCGCGATTAAAACGCTGACAAAGGGAGAGATTCGGACCATGTCGATACTGTATGACGAGGGCCAGCAAGCCATCGCCACCGAAAGCCGCCGGGTGCTTGATGCGCGCATGGACAAGGGGCGGCTGCTGACATTGCTTGAGCAAGTCGGCGGGATCGATCAGCCGTTCTGGGATACCGCGGTCGAGCAAGGCTGGACCGCGCTGGCGGTGCCAGAGGCGCACGGCGGACTGGGGCTGGGGCTGACCGAACTGGGGCTGGTGGCGCAGGCTGCCGGGGCTGCAACCGCAGGCGCGCCCTTCCTGACCGTGGGTTATGGCGCGGCGCAGGCCTTGCTGGCTGCCGGGCAGATCGATCGGCTTGCCGCGCTGGCCGCTGGCGAGATGCTGGCGACGGTGGCCTTGGCCGAAGGCAGCGCCGCGTTGCCCGCCCAGTCGGCGGTAAGCTTTGCCGGTGGGAAATTGACCGGCACCAAACCGGCGGTGATCGGCGGACTGAGCGCCGATCTGGTGGTGGTATTGGCGAACAGTACGGGCCAGCCGGTGCTGGTAGTGGCCGGGCTGGCCGGCGTGACGCGCACCGCCGTGCCCAGTTTCGATAACACGCGGCTTTATGCCGATCTGATCTTTGCCGACACGCCCGCAACACTGCTCGCGCAAGGCGCAGCAGCGCTTGACCTTGCGCGCGACGTGCTGGCCCGGATGGCGGTCGTCACCGCGCACGAGCAGGTTGGCGGCGCCGAAGCGTTGCTTCACAGCGCGCGCGACTATGCGCTGAGCCGCAAGGCGTTCGGCCAGCCGATTGGCGCGTTCCAGTCTATCAAGCACCGGATTGCCGAGCTGTATGGGCTGATCGAAGTGGCTCGCGCCAATTGCATCCATGCTGCCGCGAGCGAGCATGCTGCCGATTTCCTGATCGCCGCCGCTGACGCGCGGCTCAGTGCGACCGAGGCTTATGACACCGCCGCGCGTGATTGTGTGCAGATCCACGGCGGGATCGGAGTGACCTGGGATCAAGGCCTCCATCTCCACATGCGCCGCGCGCGCAGTCTGGCAATCGAGCAGGGCAACCTGCTGTTCTGGGAAGACCTGTTGGTCGATCAATTGGCAGGAGCCGAAGGATGAGCGAGCTGGAAACATACCGCCTGAAAGCGCGCGACTTTCTTGAAAGCATGGCACCCAGATATGCCCGTGAAAACCGCCGCGGCAACACATCCGAGCAAGACCTGGCGCTGGGCCGCGCTTATATGGCGGCCAAGTATGATGCCGGGTTTGCCGGGATCAACTGGTCACCCGATCTGGGCGGGCAGGGGCTGAGCAATCTCCACAAGATCGCTTTCGATGCCGAGGAAATGCAGTTCGGGATGCCCGTGCAGTTTTTCGGCATTTCGCTGGGTATGCCGGTGCCGATGATGATCCATTACGGCCAGGACCGCGACTTTGTGAAAGAGCGTGTGACCAAAGCACTGCGCGGTGAGGAAATCTGGTGCCAGCTGTTCTCCGAACCTTCGGGCGGTTCAGATCTGGCCGCCTTGCGCACCAAAGTGGAGCCCGATGGCAACGGCTGGAAAATGAACGGCCAAAAGGTCTGGACCAGCTGGGCGCAATATAGCGACTATGGCGTGATCGTCACCCGCAGCGACCCCACCGTCGCCAAGCACAAGGGGCTGACGTATTTCTGGGTCGACATGAAAGCGCCCGGCGTCGAAGTGCGTCCGATCAAGCTTGCGGGCGGTGACAGCCACGTCAACGAGGTGTTCTTCGACGACGTCCGGCTGGAAGACAATCAGCGGATGGGCGAAGTGGGCGGCGGGTTTGGCCTTGCGCTGCACACGCTGATGATCGAACGCTACATCGCCACCGACAGCGCCGGGTTTGGCCCGCACCTCGATGAATTTGTCAAGCTGGCCAAGACCGCGCAGGTCAATGGCCGTCCGGCGATTGAAGATGGCCGGATCCGCTCAGCGATTGCGCGCAATCACGCGATGCGCGCCGGGCTCGATTCGATCACGCGCCGCGCGATGCTGATGATGCAGGCCGGGATGCAGCCGGGTCCCGAAGGCTCGTTGCAAAAGCTGGTGGCGGTGCGCAGCCGCCAAAAGCTGTCTGAACTGGCGCTCGATCTGCAAGGCACCGCCGCGCTGGCATTTGACGAACACGCCTATGTCAAAGAAGACTGGGGGACGAGCTGGCTCAATGCTCCGACCGGACGAATTGCCGGCGGCTCGGACGAGGTGCTGCTCAATACCATCGCCGAAAAGGTGCTGGGGTTGCCGCAGGATTACCGCCCGGACAAAGGCGTGCCATTCAATCAAATTCCGGCCTAGATCAGCGACAGCACCCGCGGGGCATGGTCTTTCCGGCAGATCAGCAGATCGGGCAGGTAAGTTTCGGCCTGATTGTACCTCAGCGGCGAGCCATCGATCCGCGAGGCGTGGAGCCCGTGGGCCAAAGCAACTGCCACCGGGGCGCAGCTGTCCCATTCGTATTGCCCGCCCGAATGAAGGTAGATGTCAGCCTGGCCCAGCACCACTGCCATCGCCTTGGCCCCGGCGCTGCCCATCGAAATCAATTCGCCGTCCAGCGCTTTGGCCACGGCCAGCGCTTCGGCGGCGGGGCGGGTGCGGCTGACCACCAGGCGCAGCCGCGCGGGCGCAGGCGGAACGGGGCGCGGCCGATCGGTGCGCAGCACGATGCCGCCATCGAGGCCCGGCAAGGCCACTGCGCCGACCGCGGCCACCCCGTCGATCGCCAGCGCCACGTGCACCGCCCAGTCGGCGCGGCCCTCGCCATATTCGCGCGTGCCGTCGAGCGGATCGACGATCCAGACCCGCGATTGCATTAGCCGGGCGGAGTTATCGCGTTCCTCTTCGGATAGCAGCCCATCGCCCGGCCGCGCCGCGCGCAGCGCTTCGCAGATCAGCACGTTGGCTTGCGCATCGCCCGCATCGCCCAGCGCTGTGCCGGTCAAGCCGCTTGTGGCGCGCAACGCGGCCAGCAGCGCACCGGCGTCCCCGGCCAATGCTGCGGCCAGCGCCGCATCGCTCAGATCGTGGGCATCCATGCTTCGCTCCGTGCGCCAAGGATATGATCGACAATCCGTTCGGCCGCAGCTTCCGGATTTTCGCTGGCGGTATCGACCCGCAGCTCTGGCCGCACGGGCACTTCGTACGGACTGTCGATCCCGGTAAAGTTCTTGAGCGTTCCGGCGCGGGCTTTTTTATAGAGCCCCTTCACATCGCGGCGTTCGGCTTCGACCAGCGGCGTGTCGACGAAAATCTCGATGAATTCGCCCGGCGGCAGCATGGCGCGGACCATGTCGCGCTCGGCTGCGAACGGGCTGATAAAGGCGGTCAGCACGATGAGGCCCGCATCGGTCATCAGCTTGGTTACTTCGCCCACCCGGCGGATGTTCTCGATCCGGTCGGTTTCGGTGAACCCCAGGTCCTTGTTGAGCCCGTGGCGGACATTGTCGCCATCGAGCAGGAAGGTGTGATGGCCCAGCGCGTGAAGCCGCTTTTCGACCAGATTGGCGATGGTTGATTTGCCCGAGCCCGAGAGGCCAGTGAACCACAGCACCGCGGGCTGCTGGTGCTTGATCGCGGCGTGCGCCTCGCGGCTGACGTCGAGCGCCTGCCAGTGGACGTTCTGCGCGCGGCGCAGGCTGAAATTTATGAGGCCCGCCGCGACCGTCGCATTGGTCAGCTTGTCGATCAGGATAAACCCGCCGAGCGTGCGGCTTTGCGCATAGGGTTCAAACACCAGCGGCTTGTCAGTGGTCAGCTCGGCCACGCCGATCGCGTTCAATTCCAGCGTCTTGACCGCGAGATGCTCGAGCGTGTTGACGTTCACCGCATACTTGGGCGGTTGCACCGTCGCCGAGACGGTCTGGGTGGCCAGCTTGAGCCAATAGCCGCGCCCCGGGATCAGCGCCTCGTCGCTCATCCACACCAGGCTCGCCTCGAACTGATCGGCGACCTCGGGCGGAGCGGCGGCGGCCGCGATCACGTTGCCGCGCGAGCAATCGACCTCGTCGGCCAGGCACAGCGTCACCGATTGGCCCGCTTGCGCCTCGGCCAGATCGCCGTCCAGCGTCACGATCCGGGTGATTGTGCTGGTGGTCCCGGCGGGCAGCACCCGCACCGCGTCCCCGGGCTTTACCGTGCCGCTGGCGATCAGCCCGGCGAACCCGCG
>JANMCG010000228.1:0-3416 GCA_031361075.1 Novosphingobium sp.
TTTCCAGCGATGTTGCTAAGGGATTGCGGCTAGAGATACCCCGCGCCAGCGTCAACCGTTGAAAAGCACAAAATCGCCGCTAGGGACAAGCTTTCCCCATCTCAAAGGAAGCCAGCAATGCTCCGCGACACGATCAAGGCCGCCCAGATCTCTGCGATGAAAGCCGGCGACAAGCCGCGGGTCGCCGCCGTCCGGCTGATCCTGGCCAAGTTGAAAGACAAGGATATCGAGTTGCGCACCGCCAGCGCCGTGCCCGACGATGACGTGCTGGTGGTCGACGTGTTGCAGAAGATGGCCAAGCAACGGCGCGAATCGATCCTGATGTTCGAGCAAGGCGGACGGCAGGAACTGGCCGACGTCGAACACGGCGAACTGGCGGTGATCGAGGAATTCATGCCCAGCCAGATGAGCGAGCCCGACACCGTGGCCGCAATCGCCGCGATCAAGGCTGAACTGGGTGCCGAAAGCATGAAAGACATGGGCAAGGTGATTGCAGAGCTGAAAGCGCGGCACGGTGCACAGCTTGATATGAGCAAGGCCTCGGGCCTCGTCAAAGCAGCGCTTAACTGACATAAGGAGGCGATGTCCCTCTCCCCTCAATGGCTGGATGAACTGCGCGCGCGGATTACGCTGTCGAGCATCATCGCGCGGACTACGCGGCTGACCAAGGCGGGGCATGAGTTCAAGGCGTGCTGCCCGTTTCACAGCGAAAAAAGCCCCAGCTTCACCGTCAACGACAGCAAGGGGTTTTACCACTGCTTCGGCTGCGGGGCGCATGGCGATGCCATCCGCTGGCTGACCGACCAACGCGGGCTGTCGTTCATGGACGCGGTCAAGGACCTGGCCGCCGAGGCCGGGCTGGAGATCCCCGCCCCCGATCCGCGCGCCGCGGCGGCGGCCGAACAGCGTGATTCGCTGCATGATGTGACGAAGGCAGCGCAAGATTGGTTCGCCGCCCGATTAGCCTCGGACGAAGGTGCCAGGGCGCGCGCGTATCTGGCCACGCGCGGTTTCAATGACCGGACGATCGAGCGGTTCGGGTTCGGTTACGCACCCGAAGGGCGTCAGGCGCTCAAGGCCGCGCTCAGTCAGTTTTCGGAAACGATGCTGATCGAAGCCGGGCTGCGGATCGCGGTTGACGACAAGGAGCCGTACGACCGCTTTCGCGGACGCCTCATGCTGCCGATCGAGGATGCGCGCGGGCGGGTGATCGCATTTGGCGGGCGGATTTTGGATAATGCCAAGACCGACGCACCTAAATACCTGAACAGCCCCGAAACGCCGCTGTTCGACAAAGGCCGCACGCTTTACAACCTGCACCGCGCCGGACCGGCCAGCCGCCAGTCGGGCCGGGTGGTGGTGGTCGAAGGCTATATGGACGTGATTGCGCTGGCCGCGGCAGGGATCGAGGATGCAGTCGCCCCGCTGGGTACCGCGCTGACCGAGCGGCAGATCGAGCTGCTGTGGCGGCTGACCGAAAAGCCGGTGTTGTGTTTTGATGGCGACCCCGCCGGGCAGCGCGCGGCGATGCGTGCAGTGGCCCGGGCGCTCCCGCTGCTGCGCCCGTCGCATTCGCTCGGGATTGTTCGCCTGCCCGCCGGGATGGACCCCGACGATGTGATTAACCGCGACGGTCCGCGCGCAATCGAAACCATGCTGGCTAATCCGCATTCGCTGCTCGACCTGTTATGGGAACACGAACGCGATGCCGTCTCACTTGTCAGCCCAGAGGACAAGGCGGGGCTCAAGGCGCGGCTGATGGCCCATGTCGAAACCATCGCCGACCGCGATATCCAAGCTTTGTACAAACGCGAATTGACCGAACGGTTCTCGGCCTTTGCCTTTCCGCGCCGCGAGGAACGCGCGTGGAAGCCGGGTGCGCGCGGATTACCAATCCCCCAGCGCAGTGATCCCGCGCAGACCGCGCGGCTGCGCCGCCGTGCCGGATCGCGCGATGCCTTGTCCGCTGCGGTTTTGGCCGGTTTGCTGCGACATCCGGGCGAATTGGTGCGGCATGGCGACCTGCTGGCATCGGCGCAATTGACCGACCCGCGCTTTGCCGCGCTGATCGATGCGGTCGATGATGGTGAAAGGCTTGAAACAGAGCATCTTGGCACCATATTGAAAGTCCGGGGACTGGCTGCCCCGGCTCCAGAGGAATATGCAGCGCTGCGATTGACCTTCCTGACAGAGGGCACTCCGCCCGAACAGGCCCGCACCGAGCTGGCATCGGCGGTCGGCTTGCTGGTCGAGCGGCCCGCACTTGACGCCGCGCTGGCACAGGCGACTGCCCGGTTCGAACGCGACCTTTCCGATGGTGCATATGCCGAGCAGCAAAGATTGCTGAAGAGAAAGCTGGAATTCGACTCGCGTTTGCGCCAGATGGCCAGCGCGCGTGCGGGGGCTTCGGGGGAAGCGCCTGCCAAACCAATGGTAGAATGATGGACGAAGACGAAAACACCGGTGGCAACGATGGCAGCGATGCTCCGTTGATCGATCTTAACGATGGCGCGATCAAGAAGTTGATCGCCCGCGCCAAACGGCGCGGCGTGATCACCATGGACGAACTGAACGAGGCGCTGCCGCAAGATCAGATGAGCACTGATCAGATCGAGGACATCATGTCCGCGATCTCGGAGATGGGTGTCAACATCGTCGAGAGCGATGAAGACGCGGTCGATCCTGACGAGAAGGAAGCCGACGACGTCGACGAGGTCGATCAGGGCGCCGAACGGCCCGACCTGATCAAGAAGAAAGAAATCATCGAGCGTACCGACGATCCTGTGCGGATGTATCTGCGCGAAATGGGCGCGGTCGAACTGCTCAGCCGCGAGGGCGAGATTGCCATCGCCAAACGAATCGAAGCCGGACGCGACACGATGATCTTGGGGCTGTGCGAAAGCCCGATCACCTTCCATGCGATCATCCAGTGGTCGAATGCGCTTAACGCAGGCGAAATGCAGCTGCGCGAAATCCTCGATCTTGACGCGATGCTGTCAAAGGAACCACCCCCCGAAAAGCTTGCCGAAGGGGCCGAAGACGAGGAAGCTGACGGCGAGATCACCGAAGCCAGCGCCGGACCTTCCTACAAGGAAGAGGAAGAGGTCGAAGAAGAACCTGCCGCTGAAGAGGAAGAAGACGAAGACGGCGAGCCACGCACCCGCCGCGCGGTCGAGGAAGAGGAAGAAGACAACACGCTCAGCCTCGCGCAGATGGAAGCACAGCTCAAGCCCGAAGCGCTGGAGAAATTTGCGCACATCACCGCTCTGTTCAAGAAGTTCGAGAAGATCCAGAATGATCGGCTCGGCGTGATGGGTGCTGGCGGCGCGTTCACCAATACCAAGGAAAAGAACTATCAGGCACTGCGCGAGGAACTCACCGCGCAGGTCGAGAGCGTGCAGTTCCACGCGACCAAG
>JANMCG010000112.1:0-4573 GCA_031361075.1 Novosphingobium sp.
GTGAGCGCCATCGCGACCGCCATCTTGAATGCGAACCGCTCGGCCAGCGCGGGCTCATTGCTCATTGGCGCGTGCGTGGCCGGTGCCAAGTTTGCCGGAATCAGCGTGGCCATGCCAGTGCCTCCCCTTTAATCCGCGACCGAGGGTTTTATAGCGCAGTTCTGGCGGGTTGGAAATGCGGCCTGTGGCCGGGTTTCAATTGCCCGCCGGTTCGCCATCGAAATGCACCGTCACGCTGACCGCGCCATAGCCCGCGACCTGCAGCGGGATCGCCAGGTTCTGGCGGATCGCGTCTTTGGCCGAATTGCGCGCGAGCGCCAGCAGCGCCGGGTTGCGAGCTTGCTCGGCGGCCTGCTTTTCCGCCACCAAAGTATTGTCGCGGGTCAGCTTGGCCTGCGCGTCCCCGGTGATCCACACCCCTTCGCGCAGGTACTGCGCATGGGCCTCGTCAAGATTGGGGCGTGATACTTGCAGCGGCGGCAGGGTCACATCGAGGTGGCTCGAAGCATCGTCCCATTTCATCCGTGCCTTGTCCATTTGCGTCAGGTCGATCGTGTATTCGACCCGCGCCGGGATCACCGCGACCTGTTTGCTTTTGAGCAGCCCGAACGCGCGCTCGTCATGCGAGGCGCTGACCAGCGCGAGTTGCGCCGAAAACACCGTCAGCCGGTCCTGCTTTTCGAAGGCCAGCAGGCTCGCCGCGACCGGATCGCCGTGATCGGGGGTCAGGCTGCGGATCGCATACCACCCGCCGATCGCGAGCAGCCCCAGTCCGAGCACCGCGGGAAGGGTGAACAGTGGACGCCGCGCGACCGGCCGGGCCCGGTCGCTGGCCCGGTCGCTGGCCCGTTCAGGTGTCAGGTCACTGGCCCGGTCAGGTGTCAGGTCGTTGCTCAGCTCAGTTGCCATTGCTCGCCTTCGCTTGCCACCCGGCCGCGGTGCCTAAGGTCGATCAGGTGAGCAAGGACTGAACGCCCCGCTGCACCCTCCAGCCGCGGGTCGAGGCCCTTGTACATGGCCTTGACCATGTCCGCGATCGGCTGCGGAGCCTCGCCCAGCAGCCGCAGGATCTGCGCCTCGCGGCTGCGGCGATGGCCGAGCATCCCGCGCACCAGCTGTTTTGGATTAGTGATCGCCGGTCCGTGCGCCGGGTAAAGCACCTTGTCATCCCGGTCATATAGCTTTTGCAGGCTGACCATATAGGCCGCCATGTCGCCGTCGGGTGGCGAGACCACGCTGGTCGACCAAGCCATCACATGATCGCCGGTGAACAGCGCGCCGCTTTCCTCCAGCGCATAGCACAGATGATTGCTGGTGTGCCCGGGGGTGGCCACCGCGGTAATCGTCCAGTCGGGGCCGGTCAGCTGTTCGCCATCGCGCAACACCCGGTCCGGCGCATAGTCGGGATCGAACGCGGCATCGGCGCGCGGGCCATCGTCCTCGATCATCAGCGGCGCGCAGCCGATGATCGGCGCGCCGGTCAAAGCCTTGAGCTCGATCGCTGCGGGCGAGTGATCACGGTGCGTGTGCGTACACAGGATCGCGCCGAGCTTCGCATCCCCCAGCGCCGCGATGATCGCGCCGACATGCCCGTCGCCGCGTGTATCGGCGTGGCCCGCCGCGCCGGTCCCGGCCGGGCCAGGATCGATTACCGCCACACTTTTGCCCGCGCCGACCAGATAGGTCTGCGTTCCGGTATAAGTATATGGCGAGGCGTTCGGCGCGAGGACGCGGCGGACCAGTGGCTCGCATTGTTCGGACAGGCCCGTGGGCCACGGCTGGGGCGGTGCTTCCATGATCCCGATATGGGTATTGCCTGCGCGGCTGTCGAGCCTGCAATCAGCTGCGCAACTGCTGGCCCAGCCGTTCGCGCAGTGCCGCGATCGCGCTGGGTTGTTCCGCGGTTCGCTCGCGCCAGCCCTGGTCAAGCCGTTTGAGCCGCGCGTGGAACCGTTCGGTGGCATTGACAAGATCGCGGGTCGGGCCGTCGAGCAAGGTCACCCGGCGAGCATCGCTGGCGGGAAATTCGGCCAGCTTGCCGTGGCGGCGCAGCTGGAATTCGGACAAATCGCCCGAAAAGTAGGCGCGGTGATTGAGCAGCCATGCCAGCGCGTGCATCATCCGGGTGGTGGTGCGCAGCGCCTCGCACGACAACGCAACCCGCTCCTCGTCAGCCTCGCCAGCGGCATCGAGCCGCCCCGACAAGGCGAACGCATGGCGCACGTCGTCCGACAGGACGAGGGCTTCACAATACAGACCTTCGATGATCCGGGGATTGATGCTGGACGACGTTCCCATATCGGCCCCGCTTGGCGGGCAAAGCTGGCGCTGCCAACCGGGCAGTACACAGTTGCACACACCATTTTGGGACTGTCCCGCACGGGGACGCTCTGGCCCGGGGCGCTGTTCGCTTTGCCGCGCCGCCTGGCTACGCAATAATATCCGGGATCAGGTAATCCTCGAAAATCGCGATCTGGTCTTTGAGCAGTAGCTTGCGCTTTTTGAGCCGGGCGATCTGCAACTGGTCGGTCGAACCAGCGCCGGTCAGTGCATCGATCGCCGCGTCCAGGTCGCGGTGTTCGGTGCGCAGCACATCGAGGCGCTTTTTCATTTCCTCTTCGTTCACCCGCGCTCACCTCACCCTGATCGCTCATCACACAGCCCAACTGGGCGCGAGCCGGAATCGCCTTGCCGCATAGCGATACGCAGGCACTTCGCAACCTATGCTTAATATGGTTCTATGACAATTGCAGTGACCCGCCGGCGACCGAGTCGGGATCCGGCGGAGACCCGCAGCCCTGGGGGCGAACGATAAGGAGACTCCTGTATGGAACAGTCGCATTTCAGCGCATTAAAGCTCAAGCACGATGGCCTCGAACGCCGCCTTGCCGACGAATTGAGCCGGCCGATGCCTGATATTTCGACCCTCCAGCTCCTCAAGAAACGAAAGCTGCGCATCAAGGAAGAACTGGCGCACATCTAGCCTTTCTAACTGGCCGGGCACCGCTTGCGGGCGGGCCCGGCTTGCGCCCCGGCAGAAAAGTTTTGCGCGGCGCGGCCTTGCCGTTTCCTTGCGCGCTGCTTTGCGATAGGCATGGCGCATGACCGCCACCAGCGCCGTTTCCGCCGCCCGCCAGATCCTTACCAGCCTGCACGAGGTGATGGCCTCGCGCAGCAATGCGCAAACCAAACTCAACACCGTGGTCGAAGTCATCGGGCAAGCGCTCGATAGCGAAGTGTGTTCGATTTACCTCCTGCGCGAGGGGATGCTCGAACTGTTTGCGACCAAGGGGTTGGCGCAGGAAGCCGTCCACGTCACCCGGATGGATATCGGCGAAGGCCTGGTCGGAACCATCGCGCAAAGCAGCGAGATGCTCAATCTGGCCGAAGCCACCGCGCACCCCGACTTTTCGTATCGCCCCGAGACCGGCGAGGAAAAGTATCACTCGTTTGCCGGGGTGCCGATTGTCCGGCGCGAGCGCGCCGTCGGCGTGCTGTGCGTCCAGCATGCCGATCCGCGACTGTACGCCGAGGTTGAAATCGAGGCGCTGCAGACCACCGCGATGGTGCTGGCCGAACTGATCGCCAATGCCGATCTGGTCGATGAAGAGGACGCCGCGCTGCTCAGCCCGCAGCAGACCGGCCCGCTCCGGCTGAACGGGCTGGCGCTGGTCAAAGGGCTCGCCGCGGGCAACGCGGTCTATCACCAGCCGCGCATCACGATCGAACACGTGATGGCGCAAGATCCGCAAGCGGAACTCAGCCGGGTCTATCTTGCGTTCGACAAGATGCGCGAGCAGATCGAGAAGATGGCAAGCCAGGCCGAATTCGGCGTCGGCGGTGAGCATGACGAGGTGCTCGAAACCTACAAGATGTTCGCCTTCGACGAAGGCTGGAGGCGCCGGATCAACGAGGCGATCGACAGCGGGCTGACCGCCGAGGCGGCGATCGAGCGCGTCCAGCAGCGCACCCGGATGCGGATGCGCCAGATCGACGATCCGCTGCTCGCCGACCGGATGCACGATCTGGAGGATCTCGCCAACCGCCTGCTGCGCACGGTCTCGGGCCAGGTCGGGACCGCGGCGAGCCAGGGCTTGCGCCACGACGCGATCCTGATCGCGCGCAATCTGGGTCCGGCCGAACTGCTCGAATACGATCGCCGCCGGCTCAAGGGCGTGATCCTCGAGGAAGGCTCGCTTACCGCGCACGTGGTGATCGTGGCGCGGGCGATGGGCATCCCGGTGCTCGGGCGGGTGCGCGGGATTCGCGGCAAAGTCCGCGAGGGCGATCCGATGCTGCTCGACGGCGATCAGGGCACGGTCACGCTGCGTCCGATCCCGGCGATGGTCGAGGCGTTCGACGCGCGCTTCGCCAAGAGCCGCGAGCGCCTGGCCGGCTATGCCGCGATGCGCGATCTCGAGCCGGTGACCAGGGACGGGACCCGCATCTCGCTGATGATCAACGCGGGGCTGCGCGACGACATGGGGCTGCTCAGCATGACCGGGGCCGACGGGGTCGGGCTGTTCCGCACCGAGTTCCAGTTCCTGGTCTCGGCGACGATGCCCGCGCGCGA
>JANMCG010000115.1:0-2262 GCA_031361075.1 Novosphingobium sp.
CAGCAAATCGTCAGCATCGTGAGTCGACAGCACCTTGAGCTCGCCTGCCGATGCGGCCAGCCACACCCAGCCCGAGCCGAAGTGGTTTTTGCCTTCATCGACGAATTTTGACTTGAGGCCGGCCAGATCACCGAACGCGCCGTCGATCGCGGCTGCAAGTTCGTCAGCCGGTTTGGCATAGTCACCCGTCATCGATTCCCAGAAAAAGCCGTGATTCCATGTCTGCGCAGCATTGTTGTACAATTTTTTGTTGCCGGCCGCCTTGGCCTGCCGGACCAGTTCTTCGACCGACAAATCTTCCATGTCAGCCTCAGCTGCCAGCTCGTTGGTCTTTTTCACGTAAGCGGCATGATGTTTGTCATGGTGAAACTTCATGGTCTCGGCCGAAATCACCGGCTCCAGCGCGTCATAGGCGTAAGGCAGTTTGCAAAGCTCGATCATCGCCGGTCTCCAATTTGTGCGGTCTTATCGCAAACGCTTGATCGTTTGGGATCGTTCCAGCGGTTGAGCGCGATGCAGAACGACTTCGCCGCGCTTGCCCGGCGCCGATGTGATCTCCTGCGGTTTAGACGTGGTTATTCCGCCCGCATTGTGGACGTTCGGGCAGCTCGTGCGTTGGTGATCCGACAGACCCGGCTTTACAGGAGAATACTATGTTGCTTCCGCATGGCACCGTGATCGCAGTGATCGACGGCAGTACTTTTGAACTTCATCGCAACACCGGGACCGAAGCAGAGCCCGAGCTTAGTGCGCAGGATAGCCCAAAACTGGACGCCAGCAACCATTCTGCTGGCAGTCACCATTCAAGCTCGGGTAACCCCGGCGGCAATCAGGCCGATGAAGACGCGCACGCTATTGCGGCGGCTGAATGGCTCAACCAGCAAGTGCTGGGGCACAAGCTCGAAAATCTGGTGATCTTTGCCGCGCCGCGTACGCTCGGCGAAATCCGCAAGCATTATCACAAGCAGACCGAGCTGGTCCTGATCGGCGAGATCAACAAGTCGATGGCCGGGCGGCCACCCAGCGAGCTGCTGGCGGCGCTTCACGAACCGGATTGACCACTTGCCATCGGCTCTGCCCCAGCTTAGCGGCAGAGCCGATGGACCGTACCGATCGCCTGCGCCGCCTGAAATTCCGTGCATGGCATCGCGGCACGCGCGAGGCCGATTTCATGATCGGATGCTTCTTCGACGCGCGCCACCACGCCTGGGATAGCGCCGCCATCGACTGGTTCGAAGCGTTGCTTGATGAAGACGATGCCGATGTGCTGGCATGGGTGCTGGGCGGATTACCGGTGCCGCCGCGCTACGCCGGCGAGCTGATGGACGCATTCCGAAAACTCGATTTTGTTGAAATCCCGCGCTGACAGCGCGCTAAGTGCACGCTAAGGGCGTTCAATCATCCCACCCCGCTGGCCGCAAAACGGCCTGCGGGGCAATTGCTGTTGTGCCCTGCTATGCCCGATTTCAACAAGATCCTGTCTGCCACTACACCGCTGACGCTCGCCGGATTGGCACGCGGCGCGCAGCCGCTGGTGCTCGCCGATCTGGCACGAGCGGCCAAAACCCGCGCGGTGTTTATCGCGCCCGACGAAGCCGCAATGCAGGGGATCGCCGATAGCGCCGCGTTTTTCGCGCCCGAACTCGAGGTGCTGTCGTTCCCTGCGTGGGACTGCCTGCCCTACGACCGCGCCAGCCCCGCGCTGTCGATCAGCGCGCGGCGGCTGGCAGCCTTGCACCGACTCCAGACTGAGACTTCAGCGCCGCAGCTGCTGGTCACCACAATTAACGCGGTGCTGCAACGAGTGGTCACCCCGTTCCGCGTGCGGGAAAATGTCCGGTTGCTCAAGCCGGGCATGGAGATCGGGCGTGAAAGCCTGATCGCGCTGCTCCAGCGGCAAGGCTACAGCCGCACCGATACCGTGGCCGACGCAGGCGAATACGCCGTGCGCGGCTCAATCTTTGATATTTACCCCTCGGGACTTGAAGCCGGCCTGCGGCTCGACTTCTTTGGCGACGAGCTGGAAACGCTGCGGTTGTTCGACCCCAATACCCAGCGCTCGACCGGGGTGGTGGCCGAACACCTGTTGCTCCCCGCGAGCGAAGCCTTGCTCGACGAAGACAGCGTAAAGCGCTTCCGCACCCGCTACCGCGAGCAATTCGGCGCCAATGCCACCTCCGATCCGCTGTATCAGGCGGTTAGCGACGGTCGGCGGCTCGCCGGGATGGAGCATTGGCTGCCGCTGTTCGAAGACCGTCTGGT
>JANMCG010000122.1:0-3242 GCA_031361075.1 Novosphingobium sp.
GAGGCAATGGCACTAAAGCCCCTACCCGGCGGGGAGGGGCCATTCAGAGTCACGCGCCTCTGAACGCGGGTGGGGGCTCAACCTCGCGATCGGAGTGCCACCCATCAGCGCCGAACCCCCACCCCCGGCCCCTCCCCGCCGGGTAGGGGAGAAGCAACACGTAGCGCCCAGCGCGCCAACAGGGTGACACAAGTGACACCGTGTCACCCAAGGAAAGCCCTCCAAACCGGCACCTTGACCCCAAGGTGACACCCCAGACCCGGTGCCATTCCGCCGCCCCAGAAACACCAAAGCCGCGCTGGCGGCGCGGCTTCGGGGAGCGGACGGACTGTGCGGGCGAGGTCCAGCCTCGCCGGGAGAGTGGTGCGGCATGGGCGGGAGCTTGGCAGAGCGGGGGCGTGTAGGAAAATGGTTTGGAGCGTCGTCAATCGCTGTTAGCCAGACACGATGCGAATGCTCGCCTACTTTCTCTGGGGCTTCCTCAACCTTTGGCTGGCGATTGCGGCTTTCCAGCTGGACCTCGCCGGAAACGGCTTCTTTGCCTATGGCATCTTCCTTGTCATGCTGTTCATCGCGACCCTTCTTCACGAAGCGGGTCACGCGATAGCTGCGCATCGCAACGGTGCGCAGGTGCTGGTGTTCGCTGCACTCGTCTTTGAATACGACCTTGTGCGACGGAAATTCGGAACGATGCGACGGCGTCTCCGCAATCGGGAAATCGGCGGGTTCGTTATGTACACATGGCCGTTTGGCGCCGGCACGCACCGCAAGGAAGCGATCATCGCCGCAGCCGGACCGCTAGCGAATTTCGCCGCCGCCGCGCTGGCGGTGGCGCTGGTCCCGGCCTTCGCTACTCCAGCTCCCAGGTTGCAGCTATCGGAACTGGAGACAGTGTCAGAGGCCAGCGGTGACCCGTCTAGCAATACCGCTGCGGCGCCTTCGAAGCTCGCAGACCCGGTCTATGCCGAGCAAGCTTATCGGTGGTATCACATTGATGAGCACGACAGGTCGATCCGTCACTTTATCGAAGCCGCGCTGCAGGTTTTTGCGCTGCTGTCGATTGGAGTTGGCGTGATCAACCTCGTACCATTCGACGGCAGCGATGGCGCAAAGCTTCGCGAACATTGGCGGTCCACGCGGCGACCTGCGAAACGCTAGGTGCCATCAAGCCGCGCTGGCGGCACGGCTTTGCAGGGTGACGGCGTGATGCGGGCTAGGCCTTGGCTTGCCGGGCCGTGATGTAGATATGGGGCCAAGGATGGCAGATTGGGGAGGTGCAAGAAATTCATGTACTACTCGAGTTGCAGGCAAATGCAGGAACTGTGGACCGATCAATATTAGCCGCCCTCTCTCGTTGGCATTGAGTTGCGCCACTGCTATGTTCTCTCTTCGTTCGATTCGTACTGAGGTGCCGATGTCCGACCTTGAGCCTGTCCACCTGCAAGAAGATGAATCCACCGGCGACCGCTTTCTGGTCTACGGCAGCGATGCAGGAATCGAAGTCGAGGTAAGCTATGAGGGCGAGCAGCTTTGGATGACGCAGGCGCAAATCGCGAACCTTTTTGGCCGCGATGTTTCGACAATTTCAAGGCATATCGCGAGCATCATTGAAGAAGGCGAACTGGGTGAAGGCAATTTGCAGAAATTGCAAATTGCTACCTCTACCAAGCCGATCACCCTTTATAGCCTCGATATGGTCATTTCGGTTGGGTATCGGGTCTCCTCGAAGCAGGCCACGCTCTTCCGCAAATGGGCAACCGAAAAGCTGGTGCAGTTCGCGACGAAGGGTTTCGTGATCGATACCCCTCGCCTGAAAAACCCGGCCAATCGCGATAGGATCGCGGAACTCAAAGAGATAATTCGAGACATCCGGTCGGACGAAGCGAACGTGTATCGCGAGTTGCGGTCGATTTGCGCCATGTGCCAGGACTATGATGGTCACTCGCCTGAGTGGCAGGAATTCTATCGCAACACGCAGGCCAAGCTGGTTTACGCGGTTTGCTCGGATACTCCCGCCGAGGTTATCCGACGTAGGGCAAACGCTAAGCAACCCAATATGGGCCTGCAAACATGGCCGAACGAAAATATCCGCAAGGCCGACGTTGGGGTTTCTAAGAACTACCTGGCCGAATCGGAAGTGCGTGAACTCAACCGCCTCACAACGATCTTGCTAGATATCTTCGAAGATCAGATGGATATCGGCAGGCTAAAGTTAATGCGTGAGGCAAGTGCATTGCTAGATGCCCAACTCAGGAGCCTTGGCCGTGTCGTTCTAAATGCCGGTGGGCGTGTGGCTATGTCTGACGCGAAGGCTCATGCTGAACACGAGTATGGCAAATTCGACGCCGAGCGCAAGCGTATCCGGCATGAACAAGCTGACCGTGCAATCGCTGAAATCAAGGCCGCTCAGAAGGCGATCAGAAAGAAGCCCTGAGAATTCGACTTTGGGTCTGCCTTTATCCAAACACTGCTTTGAGACGTTTTTCGAAGCTGTAGATATTTAATAGGCTACCCCGCCACCCGCATTGTGAGCACAAAACACGCCCCACTCCCCGTCTCGCCCAGCTCCAAAGACCCACCCCGGCTCTCCGCCAAGGCCCGCGCAATCGGTAGCCCCAGCCCGGTGCCGCCAACCTCGCGCTTTGAGGTAAAAAATGGGTCGAACACCCGGGTTACGTCGGCGGCGGGGACGCCGGGGCCGTTGTCGGTTAGCGCGATGCTGGCGTAGCGGCCGCGATGGCCGGTGGTGATGGCGAGCGTGGTGGCGCCGGCCTGGCGGGCGTTTTCGATCAGCGTGGCGAGGACGGTTTCGAGGGCTTGCTCCTCGATGGCGAGCGCGGGGAAGCTGTCCGCCACGGTGGCGGTCAGCGCGAAAGTGGGCGCGGCGTGGGCGTCGGTCAGGCGGGCGATGACCGCGCTGACATTGCTGCGCGCGTCTTCCCCGGCCACTGCATTCGGGCGGGCCATGTCGGCCTGCGCCAGCTCCATCAGGCGGCTGACCAGCTTGGACAAGCGCTGCGCGTCGCCTTCCATGTTGGCGAGGAATCGCGCGCGGTCCTGCGCGCTCATGCCGGGGCCGTGGTCTTGCAGCAGTTCGATCCCGCCGCGAATTCCGGCGAGCGGCGTCTTGAATTCGTGGCTGAGGCTGGCGGCGAAATCGCGCAGGTAGCGGCTGCGGCGCGCAATCGCGTCGGCCATCAGCGCAAAATCGGCGTTGAGGCTGCGGATCTCGCGCACTGCGA
>JANMCG010000133.1:0-38613 GCA_031361075.1 Novosphingobium sp.
ATGACGGAGAGGCGCGATGGACCGCAACGATCTGCTGCCGATTGGCGAACTGGCGCAGCGCACCGGGATCGCGGTTTCGGCGATCCGGTTTTACGAGGACAAGGGGCTGGTGCAGGCGCTGCGCACCGGCGGCAATCAACGACGGTTCCTGCGCAGCGACATCCGCCGGCTGAGTTTCATCCTGATCGCGCAGAAACTCGGACTGGGCCTCGCCGAGATCGAGGAACAACTGGCCAAGCTTCCGAAAGGCCGCACTCCGACGGTTAACGACTGGCAGACCATCAGCCGATCTTTGCGCAAGGAAATCGATGCTCGTATTGCGCTGCTCAACCGCACCCGGATGAAGCTCGACGAATGTATCGGCTGCGGTTGCCTCAGCCTGCAACGCTGCGCCCTCTACAACCGCGATGACCGCGCCGGGGCCGCTGGGCCGGGGCCGCGGTATGTGCTGGGCTAGCGATGTCGCAATCACTTGCTCATGTTGCGCTGATGGTGCGCGATTACGACGAGGCCATCGCGTTCTACCGAGATAAGCTTAGCTTTGAGGTGGTGGCGGACGAGTATCAAGCCGGGCAAGATAAACGCTGGGTCTTGGTCAGGCCGCCCGGGGCCGGTCGAGGTGCCACGACAGTGCTGTTCGCGCGTGCATCGACCGACGAGCAAATGGCAATTATCGGCAACCAGTCTGGCGGACGCGTTTTCCTGTTTCTGAAGACCGATGATATTTGGCGCGATTACAGAAGCATGATCAGCAAGGGCGTCAAATTCGTGCGCGAGCCAAAGGCGGCACCCTATGGCATCGTAGCGGTCTTCTCGGACCTTTACGGCAATCGTTGGGATTTGATCGAATTTGCCGCAGCGCCGGACTGACTACTCCGCCGCCAGCAATTCTCCAGCGCTTTCCAGATCGACGCTGACCAGGCGGCTTACGCCCTGTTCGACCATCGTCACCCCGAACAGCCGGTGCATCCGGCTCATCGTCACGGCGTTGTGGGTGACGATCAGATAGCGGGTTTGGGTTTCCAGCACCATCGCGTCGAGCAGGTCGCAGAAGCGTTCGATATTGGCGTCGTCGAGCGGCGCGTCGACTTCGTCGAGCACGCAGATCGGCGCGGGGTTGGTCAGGAACAGCGCGAAGATCAGTGCGATCGCGGTCAGCGCCTGCTCGCCTCCCGACAATAGCGTCAGCGATTGTAGCCGCTTGCCTGGTGGCTGGGCGTAAATCTCGAGCCCGGCTTCGAGCGGATCGTCCGAATCGACCAACGCAAGGTGCGCCTGACCGCCTTCAAACAGCCGGGTAAACAAGTGACGAAAGTGCGTATCTACTTCCTCGAATGCAGCGCGCAGCCGCTCGCGGCCTTCGCGGTTGAGGTTGCCGATCGAACCGCGCAGCCGGTGCACCGCCTCGGTAAGTTCGGCCTGTTCAGTGCGGCTGTTCCCGTGGCGGGCTTCGGCCTCGATCAGTTCGTCAGCGGCGACCAGATTGACCGGACCAAGCCGCTCGCGCTCCGCAACAAGCTGGTCGTGCGCAGCGCTCTCGGCTGCGGCCTGCGCCACTGTTTCAGCGGCAAACCCAAACCGTTCGGGCAGCAGCGGCGGTGGACACTGAAACCGCTCGCCCGAGATCCCCGCCATCTCGGCGCGGCGGGCTTCCTCGTTCTCGGCGCGCGCGGTCGCTCCGGCGCGCAGTTCGCGCGCAGCGGCGAGCGCTTCGGTGGTTTGCGCGAAAGCAGCCTCGATCCGCCGCGCCGCTTCGGTGCTTTGGCTCACACGCGCTTCAGCGGCGACCAACTCGGCGGTGAGCCGCTCCCGCACCGCATCGCCTGCTTCGATTTCGCGGATCAGGCTGGCTGGCTTGGCAGCGACCACGTTGCGTTCCTGCGCGATCTCGTCGAAGCGCCGCTCCATTCCGGCCAAGCGGTTGGCCGCATCGCCGGCCCGGGCTTGCCAGCCTCTGATGTCGCCGCGCTGGGCATTGGTGCGCTCGCGAGCCACTGCCCGCGCCTGATCGTGTGCGGCGAGCGCGGCGCTCGCGCTTTGTAAACCTTGTCGTGCGGCATCGTGGCGCGCCTGTGCTGCGGCAAGCAGCGCGCGGCCATTGGCGGGATCGGGCAAGGCTGCGTGGCGTGCGCTGGCGCCGTCACGCTCACGCTCGGCCAGCGCCCGTTGTTGGGCCACATCGCCCGCCGCTTCGGCCAGTTCGGTCTGGCGCTGTTCGCGCCGCGCTTTGGCGGCTTCGGCTTGATCGCAAGCGCGCAAGGCCGCCCGCTCGGCTTCCGCCGCGGCCGAGACCGCGCGCTCCGCGGCGACCAGCGCGACTTGCAGCGCGGTCAACTCGCTCTGTGCTGCGCAGGAGCGGGCTTCAGCCTGCTCCGCCGCCGCACGCCGCAAGGGCAGCTCGTGATCGAGCGCGGCAAAGCGATTTTCCGCTTCGAGCCGGGCCGCCTCGGATCCGCCCTCGCCGCGCGCGATAAATCCATCCCAGCGGCGCAGGTGGCCGGCGGTGGTGACCAGCCATTCGCCCGGCGCGAGCAAACGGTCGTCGTCGGCTTCCGCGACATGGACCAGGGCCAGCCGCGCAGCCAGTTGCGGCGGCGCGGCGGTGACCTGCGCGGCAAGACTGTGCGGCACCGGCTGGGGTGATGCTGCGCCGCTCCAGAAGCGGCCGTCGGTGCCCGCGGGCGCTGCCCCCAGCAAAGCCTTGGCATCGCGCCCGAGGACCGCGGCGAGCGCGCGTTCAAAGCCCGGCGCGGCGCGCACCCGATCGAGTGCTTGCGGCAGGCCATGCTGGTTGCCGGCTTGGCGCGCGCGCGCCTCGCGGTCGCGCACTAGCGCTTCGTGTTCTCGCACGATCCCGGCGAGTTCGGCCTTGGCCTGCGCCAACACCGCGCCTGCCCCATCGCGTTCGATCTGTAAGCCGGCCTTGCGCTCCTGCTGCGCGGCCAGCGCGGTGCGGGCGCTAATCAGGACATTCGCTGCCGAGGTGCGCGCGCCCTCCGCCTGCGCCACGGCCGCCGCCGGATCGCCCTCCCTCGCCAGACTTTCGGCTAGATCGGCTTGCCGCTGGGCATCGCGGTCAAGCCGGGCCAATCGCTGGCCGGCGGCGGCGAGTTCGGCTTCGGCGACGCGCCATTCAGCCTCGACCCCGGCTTGATTGGCGGTAGCCTGCGCCAAGGCCAGCTCGGCGCTGCGCAAGGTCCGGTCGGCGTTATCGAGCGCAGCGGTCACGGCCGGGCGGGCCGCCTCATCGCCGCGCAGCGCGGCTTCGCCAGCCGCCAGATCGCGCTCCAGCTTGGCCAGTGCCTCGGCAGCATCGCGGGTCAGCCGGTCAGCGTCGCCCCGGTCTTCTTCGAGCCGCTGCTGCTGGCGCGCAAGGTCGGCCAGCCGCTGTTCTGCGGCCTCGAGCTGGCTGGCCAGCGTCGCCATGCGGTGGCCGTGCGCAGAAGCATCGTCGCGTCGGTCGGCCAATTCGTCACGCGCTTCGGCCAGCGCGGCAGCGGCAGCGTGCTGCGCGTCCTGCACGACCTTGGCGGCGGTTTGCGCGGCCGCCACCGCCGCATCTGCGTCTTGCGCATCAGTTCGCGCGGTGGTGGCTGCGGCGGCCGCATCGCGCCAGCGCGCGAACACCAGCC
The DNA here is from genome assembly GCA_031361075.1 of Novosphingobium sp. GTDB lineage: Bacteria > Pseudomonadota > Alphaproteobacteria > Sphingomonadales > Sphingomonadaceae > Novosphingobium. Next base: position 3,633 of record JANMCG010000133.1, read on the forward strand.
GTGCTTCAGCCAGCTTGATCTTGTCCGATAACGCCTTGTAGCGGTCGGCGGCGCGGGCTTGGCGGCGCAAGGCCCCGATCTGGCTGTCGAGCTGACCCATGATGTCTTCAAGCCGCGCAAGATTGGTCTCGGTCGCGCGCAGTTTCAGTTCGGCGTCTTTGCGCCGCACGTGCAGCCCGGCGATCCCGGCGGCTTCTTCAAGCATCATTCGGCGTTCGGCTGGTTTGGCGGCGATCACGGCGGCGATTCGGCCCTGGCTGACCAAGGCGGGCGAATGGGCGCCCGTGGCGGCATCGGCGAACACCAGCGCCACATCCTTGGCGCGGACATCGCGGCCATTGATGCGGTAAGCGCTGCCGGCGCCGCGCTCGATCCGGCGGACAACTTCGAGCGTGTCGTCGTTATCGCCTCCCATGATCGCGGCACCATCGGCGTGGAGCACAACTTCGGCGAAATCGCGCGGTGGGCGTTGCGCGGTGCCGGCAAAGATGACGTCTTCCATCCCGCCGCTGCGCATCGATTTGGGCGAATTTTCGCCCATCACCCACCGAATTGCCTCGAGCAGGTTGGATTTGCCGCAACCGTTCGGCCCGACCACCCCGGTCAGTCCGGTCTCAATCCGCAGTTCAGCCGGTTCGACAAAGCTTTTGAATCCGCTGAGCTTGAGCCGCGTGATCCGCATCTGTCGAACCGTTGGCCCGCGCCGCTCGGCGGCTTACCGCGCGCCAGCAGCGCGCAGCGCTTCGGCGATCTTGGGCCATTCGGATTGATCAGCCGGAATCTGGAAGCCGTTGATGATCATGGTCGGCGTCTGGGTGATCCCGGCATCGGCGAAGGTCTTGAACGTGTTCGAGATGGTGGTGGCATTCTGGACATTGGCAAGGCAGGCGTGCGCTTGATTGACCGATACCCCGCGCGCGGCGAAAAAGCTCGTGAAGCCAAGCGCATCGGCCAAGGCCGGCAAGCGCTGCGCCGGTGGCAGACTGGTCGCCGCCTGCGCGGTCTTCTGCACCGCCGGATCCTCCAGCAATTTGATGAAATTATCATAATTCGCGTAGACTTGCTCGACCAGCGGGAAGAAATTTTCCTTGGGCGCGCAGCGCACCAGCATGGTCAGCGGCAGATCCTGCTGGTGAATGAAGAAGCTGCGATACTCGTAGCTTACCCGCCCCGATGAGACGAATTCGCTCATCAACGGGGTCATAGCTTCTGCGGCGAAGCGCGCGCAGTGCGGACACGTAAGCGAACCATATTCGACCAATTTGATCGGCGCGGCCGGGTTGCCGGCCATCATCCCGCCAATCGCGGTGGGGGTGATCGTGCCCTCCCATTTTTGCCCGGCTGGGGCGGCGATCTTGGCGATTGCGCTGCCGGCTGGCGCGGCACTGGCGTCAGCGTCCTTCTTGCACGCGGCCAGCCCCAGCGCGAGCGGGGCGGCGGCGAAGGCGAACAGCATATGGCGGGCCGAAAGTGAGGGGCTGAAAGCGGTCATGGCGCGTCGGGTTCCTTGGCGGTTCGAGTCGGGAAAGTTAGTCGGATTTGGCGCTGTGCAGAAGCTTGGCGTCACGGACCTGCGTGCTTCTCCACAACTCAATCACATCTTTTTCGTAGCTTTGGCGGCGGCCACGGCTGCGGCCAGGCGCGGCTGAAGTTCGGGCCAGCCGTAAATTTCCTGCAATTTTCCGTCGATCATAAAACTGGGGGTACCGATCACTTTGAGCGTGGTCCCGGCATATTCGGTCTGCTTGGTCAGCATATCCAGCTTGGCCTGATCGTTGAGGCAAGTGTCGATTTCCGCCGTGCTGAAACCGCGCGCCAACATGATTTTGTACAAACCCAGGTCGGCGGCAATCATTCGGCGCTGTTCGGCGGGCTTGCTTTCGAACTTGGCCCAGCGCTCGGCATAACCCGGATCGGCCGGGGGTTTGAACCAGGTCGGCTGTGCTGCAAGCAACGCGGCGCTGTTTGTGAAATACTTGTCCTTGGTGCCGCATAAGGCGAGCAGCGAGGGTGTTTCGTCAACCGCGCTGCGCAGGAACGGGCGCAGTTCGAGCGAGACTTTGCCCTGGCGCACTAGCCCGCTGTTCAGCGGCAGCTTCGATTCCTTCGAAAAATCGGCGCAGTGGCTGCAACTGTACGAAATGAATTCGACCACTTTAACCGGCGCTGCCGGGTTGCCAAGCACTGGAAAGCCGTCGGCTGTCATGGTCACCGTCTGGTCCCACTGCTGGCCTGCCGTTACCGGGGTGATGGCCTTGGCCCGTCCGGCGTGTTTCGCCGGTGGTTTGGCCATAACTGGCGATTGCGCGCTCAGCGTCAGCAAGCCGATGGTCGCGGCGGCAAAAATCGTTTTCTTCATGTTACAGGCTCGCATCGATCTGGGGGCGCAGCTCGGCCCAGGTGTGGGCGGTTTCAAGCAATGTGCCGTTGATGGTGAAACTGGGGGCGACGGTAATTCCGCTCGCATAACCGGCTTTGCTTTGCGCGCCAATCCGGTTTGCACTGGCTTGATCGGCAAGGCACCGCTCGGTGGTCAGCCGGTCATACCCGCGCGCCTCCATCAGCTCGAACAGATGAAGGTCGCTGGCGATCGCCCGATTGCGCGCCAGCAGTGTGCCGTAAGTCCAGCGTTGGCGCTGCACCGGCCCAGCCTGCGCCGCGGTGCGCGCCCAGTTGGTCTGGCTGCGCAGCAATGCTGCGTGGTTCAGCGCATATTTGCCCGGCGGCCCGCACGCCGCCAGCATCGCCATTGCCAGGTCGACCGGGCCCTGGACCAGTGGGCGCAGTTCAAACGATACTTTGCCTGACGAGATATAGCCCACTTGCAGCGCTCCGCTCGATTGCACCATGAAAGCGGCGCAAGGCGGGCAAGTGTAGCTGGTGTAAGCCACCAGTTTGACCGCCGCATCGGGGTTGCCGGTCAGATGTCCGCCCTGACTGGTCAAGGCAAGGGTGCTGTTCCAGCCGACCGTTTTGGGCGCGGTGCCAATCAGCAGCAGCGCCGCAGGCGCGAACACCGCGATCCGGGCAATTGGCGTCATGGCGGGCCTTCCTCGGTCGTGCTGCCCAGACTACGCGCCAGCGATTCAAGCACGGTGCGCAATTCAGGATCGCCGATATCGCGCAGACTTTCTCCCAGTTCGAACGGGATCGGCCTGAGCGACGGCGGCGCGGTCGGGCGTTCCTTGGCCGCGGGCGGCTGAACCGCGCCTTGCCGTAGCTTGACACGGGTAACCGCGTTGTAACCGAAGAAACGGTTCACCCGCTCGATAATCTCGGGAATGACATGGCTGATCATCGGCGCGTGCGCGGGCATCACCAGCAATTGCAGGATGCCGTCGCTTTTTTCGCCGGGGGGAAAGCGGATCGCCTCGGGCATGCAGACCCGGGCGTGGCGTTCGCCGACAATCTCCGGCCAGCGGGTGACCACGCTTGACTGGACGAACCCGAACCGGCGGAATGCGGTGCGGCCTACTTCGGGCATCAGTTCGGCGATCGGCCGCGCCGCGCCGCCGCGTGCGCGCTCAAACTTGCGCGCCGCTGGTCTGGCTGGTTTTGCGTCGCGTTTCATCGTGATTGTTCCAATTCCCGGGGGCGAATGCCATAGCCCTGCGATGGATGCCAGCGCCGCGACGATTCCAGAGCAGTTGCTCGGCTGGTACGATGCGCATCACCGCAGCCTGCCGTGGCGCAGCGCGCCGGGTACGTCGCCACCTGATCCGTACCGGGTGTGGCTGTCCGAAATTATGCTCCAGCAGACCACCACGGCAGCAGTTGCGCCATATTACGCCAAATTCGTCGCCCTGTGGCCCGACGTTGATGCGCTGGCCGCAGCGGATGAGGGCGCGGTAATGGCGGCGTGGGCCGGGCTGGGTTATTACGCCCGCGCGCGCAATCTGATCGCTTGTGCCAAGTCGGTGGCGGCAAGTGGCGGGATTTTCCCGGGCACTGAAACTGAATTACGCGCACTGCCCGGAGTGGGGGCCTATACCGCCGCAGCGGTGGCGGCGATTGCTTTTGGCGAGCGGGCGGCGGTGGTCGATGCCAATGTAGAGCGGGTGATTGCGCGATTTTATGCGATTGAAACGCCATTGCCGCAGGCGCGCAGCGCGATCCGGGCGCGGGTCGAAGCGCTGACTCCGGCGTCGCGGCCCGGCGATTTCGCGCAAGCCATGATGGATCTGGGCGCAACGATCTGCACATCACGCGGGCCGCGCTGTCTGCTGTGTCCGCTTAGCGCCGGGTGCCAGGGAAGGGTGGCCGGGGCCGAGCGTTTCCCGGTCAAACCGCCTAAGCCGGTCAAGCCGCTACGGCGCGGACAGGCGTTCTGGATCGAACAAAACGCCCAAGTCTGGCTGGTGCGCCGCGCGGCCACTGGGCTGCTGGGCGGGATGCTGTCTTTGCCCGGCGATGGCTGGCACGCCCGCGCCGATGGTACCGCAGTGCCGCCGCTGGGCGGGCCGTGGGCACCGGCCGGTTCGGTCCGCCACAGCTTCACCCATTTCGATCTTGAATTGCAATTGATGGTTTATTCGGGCGGCGATTGCTCTACGCTCGATCCGCATCATGGCGAATGGTGGCCGCTCGATCGGCTGGTTGCCGCCGGGCTGCCCACGCTGTTTGCAAAGGCGGCACGGGTGGTGACGGCCGGGCAATATTTGGGAGAATAGCGTGCCAGAACTCAATTTTTCGCGCCGCGATCTGCTGCGGACGAGCGCGCTGCTGAGCGGAGCAGGCGCGCTTGCCGCGTTGCCGTTTGGGTCAGCGCTGGCGCATGCTGCCGATCTGGCCGCGGCTGAAGCGCAGTGGCCAACGGTCACGGCGATGATCGAGCGCTATGTCAAATCGCGCAAGGTGCCGGGCATGGTCGCGGCGCTGGGGTGGCGCGACGCGCCGCCGACTTTCATCGCGCGCGGGCTCGAGGGGTTCGACGACAAGGATGCAGACGGCCCGGCCAGCATGTTCCGCGCCTATTCGATGACCAAACCGCTGACCGGCATGGCGGCGATGATCCTGATCAGCGAGGGCAAGCTGAGGCTGGATCAGCCACTAGCCGATTTCGTCCCCGAGTTCGCCGCGATGCGGGTCGCGATCGACCCGAGGAAAAGCCTCGACTCGGTGCCCGCCAAAACGCCGATCACCATCCGCCAGTTGCTCACCCACACCAGCGGGCTGGGCTATGCGGTGGTCGGCAAGAACAAGGTTGGCGATGAATTGCGGCGACTGGGGGTCAACCCCGGGCTGGTCTCGACCCGCAAGATCAAGGGCGTCAACGATGGCCCGCCGACCCCCGGTCCGGACGAATTCCTCAAACTGGCGGCAAGCGTCCCGCTGATCGCCGAGCCGGGAACCAGGTGGTCGTATTCGATGGGGCTTGATGTGCTCGGGCTGGTGATCGGCCGGGCGGCGGGCCTGAGCTTCGAGACATTCCTGCGCGAGCGGCTGCTTGGCCCGCTTGGCATGACCAGCAGCTATTTTCAGGTCCCGGCAAGCGCAGCGGATCACCTGACCACCAATTACGCGTACTTCCTGGGGCGGCCGGTTGCCTTTGATCGTCCCGGCAGCTCGATTTTCCAAGAGCCAGTGCCGTTTGCATTTGGCGGATCGGGGCTGGTCACCAGTCCGGCCGATTTCGACCGGTTCCTCGCCATGCTGGTCAACTTTGGCCAATCGGGCAGCACCCGCGTGATGAGCGAAGCGGCGGTGCGGCTCGGCACTTCCAACCTGCTGCCCACGACTGCCGATCTGACCGGCACCTGGGTTGCCGGGCAGCAGTTCGGCGCGGGCGGGATTGTCGGCACCGGCACGGATGAAGGGCTTTACGGCTGGTCCGGCGCGGCCGGGACAATCGGCTTTGCGCAGATGAAGCTGGGCCTGCGCACCAGCCTGTATGTCCAATATATGCCGCAGGACAAGTTACCCATCCTGAAGGAATTTCCCAAAGCTGTCGGCACCGATCTGACCGCAATGGCGGCGAAAAAAGCATGAGCGCCAGCGTGATCGCCTTTGCCGGATCGGGGCTCGACCGGGCGGATCATATCCGCGCCGATCCTGCTGCGCTGGCCGCGCTGATGGATTGGCGCGCGCGGCTGCTGCGGCTCGATGGGCTTGATCCGGTGTTCGACCCCGAGGGTCAGCTGACCTGGGGGACGCTGGCCGATGCCGCGCCTCACAGCGAGCTGGTATTTCTTGGGTTGGCGGGCGGCAAGGCCTGTTTTGCCGAGGTTGCACCCGAGCTGATCGGCAGCGTCGCGCCGGCCAATCCGCGGCTCTGGGCGGCGATGGCGGGGCTCGACGCGGCGGAACTGGCAACCTACGGCGGCGCGCGCGCGCTGGTCGATTGGCACGCTCGCCACCGCTTCTGTGCGCGTTGCGGCGCAGCGACAGGGCTGGCCAAAGGTGGCTGGCAGCGCAATTGCAGCAGCGACAATTGCACCGCCGAGCATTACCCGCGGGTTGACCCTGTCACGATCATGCTGGTCGAACATCACGGCAACGTCCTGCTCGGCCGGCAGCCACGCTTTCCGCCCAAGCGGTTTTCGGCGCTGGCTGGGTTTGTCGAGCCTGGCGAAAGCATCGAGGAAGCGGTCGCGCGCGAAATTCATGAGGAAGCCGGGTTGATCGTCCGCGATGTCAGCTACGTCGCCAGCCAACCGTGGCCATTCCCGTCGAACCTGATGATCGCCTGCCATTCGTACACCGACGATCCCGCAATCACGATTGACACTACCGAACTTGACGAGGCCGACTGGTTTACCCGCGCCGAAGTGACCGCGGCGATGGCGGGCGACGATACCGCACGGTTCATCGCCCCGCCGCCGTTCGCGATCGCGCATCATCTCCTCAAATGGTGGCTGAGCCAATGACCGAAGCACAGAAATTGACGATCGACATCTATTCGGACGTGATGTGCCCGTGGTGCATCATTGGTTACCAGAAATTGCAAAAAGGGCTGGCTGAGCTTGCAGGTGAGATCGAGGCCGAGGTGCGCTGGCTGCCGTTCGAGCTCAATCCCGATATGCCGCCCGAGGGCGAGGAAAGCGTGGCGCATATCGCGCGCAAGTATGGCCGCACGCTCGAACAGGCCGTTGCCGGGCGCGACCAGATGAACGCGGCGGGCGCGCGTGCGGGATACAGCTTTGCCTATGCGGGCCGCGCGCCGGCGCCGGCGGCGATGCTGCGCAACACGTTTGCCGCGCATAAATTGCTCAAATGGGCGCTGATCGAGCACGGGGCAGAGACCCAGAATCGGCTCAAGCTCGCGCTGTTCGATGCCCATTTCCAGCAGCGCCGCGATGTGTCGGACCTTGACGTACTGACCGAACTGGCCGCTGCGCAAGGCCTCGATCCGCTCGGTGCGCGCCGCGCGTTGGACGACGAGACGCTCGGCCAGATCGTCAAGCAGGAAGAAGCGCAGGCTCACGACATGAACATTACCGGGGTTCCGGCGATGATCGTGCAGGGCAAATACATGATCCCCGGCGCGCAGGAGCCCGAGGTCTATGTCAATACGTTGCGCCGGGTGGTGGAGCGCGAGGCGCGAGCGGCAGTGTAACAATTGCATCCGCGGCAGCGAAAGTACCAGTGATGGTCGCCGACGATGCCACCCTGACCCGTCTCGCCGGGCTGTCCCAGCAAGGAGACAAGGCAGCCTATGCCGCGCTGCTGGGCGCCGCGCGCCAGTGGCTGGTGCGTTACTACCGGCGGCGGGTTCTGCCCAGCCAGCTCGACGATCTGGTCCAGGAAAGCCTGCTCTCGGTCCACCGCAAGCTTGCAAGTTACGATCCCGCGCGCAGCTTTGCGCCGTGGCTCGCGGCGATCGCGCGCTACCGTTTCATCGATCATCTGCGGCTGGTCTATCGCCGCGCGGAGGACGAACTCAACACCGATCTGTACGCCGAGGACCCCGACGAACCTGCGATCATAGCGCGGATCAGCCTGGAGCGGCTGTTCGAAGCGCTGCCCGCCGCGCAGCAGCGGGCAATCGAACTGGTCAAGATTTCGGGGCTGTCGATCAGCGAGGCTTCGGCCACCACCGGCCAGAGCGAATCGCTGATCAAGGTCAATATCCACCGGGGCATCAAGCGCCTCGCCGCACTTGTCGAACGAGGCTGACGTAATGCCCGATACTACCGAAAACCTGATTGCCGGACTGGTTGCTGATCTCAAACCCGTTGCCAGTTTGCGCAAGCGCACCGGGATGACGCTGGCCGTGATTGCCCTTTGTGCAGGAGCGCTGGGGATGGCCGGGCTGTTCGGTTTGCGTCCGGATCTGCAAGCCAGGCAGCCAGACCCGATCGCGCTGATTTGCGCAGGACTATTCCTGGTGCTCGCGCTGGCCTCGTTTTGGGCAGTAGCCGATATGGCCCGGCCGTATGTCGGCGTGCGGCGCGAGGGCTGGGGCTGGACCGCGCTGATGGCGGGAGTCTTGCCGGTCGCGGCCCTCGTCGTCATGGGCATGGACTGGCTGCGCGGTGAGCCAATGCCGCTCGAACTCGATGGCGGCACTTGCCTGCGCTTCGGGCTCGGCTGGGGCTTGCTTAGCGCAGGGGTGCAAGTCTGGTGGTTGCGCCGCGGTGCGCCATCACGACCCGCACGCGCCGGACTTCTGGTCGGGGTTGGTGCGGGTGCGGCGGGTATTTTCGCGGTATCGCTTTATTGTCCGCACAGCGACCTGGTGCACATCGGGGTCTGGCATGGGCTGACCGTGATTGTGGCCGGCCTGCTCGGGCGGATCGCGGTGCCGCGCCTGATAGCCTGGTAGCTCAGACCAGTCCAAGCCGCGCGAGGTCACCGGCCAGCTTGCCCGGCATTATGTCGCCGGCCACTTCGCCGTCGGCAAGATCGCGCGGAGCATCTGCGTCCGCCAGATAGCGCCAGCCTTGATGCGCCCGCTTGGGCGCCGGATAGACGTCGATCAGCGCGGTTGAAATTACGATATGCGTGCGCCCGCCTTCGGCTTCCTCGAACCGGAGGATTTCGCTGCGGGCGACCAACTGGTGCTTGTAAACCCAGAACAGCGAGCCGCCGTCAACGATCTCGGCCGCGCGCTTGGGCAAATAGCGCGTGGTCAGCTTCGCTTCATCGCCCCTGTTCCTAAACCACGTATGGAGCTCCTCCAGCGACTGCGCGCCGTAAGCGACCTTGGTCAGATGGAGTGCCATTCAGGCCAGCCCGCTCAGCACTGCAAGGCCCAGGAACGAGAAGAAGCCCATCACGTCGGTTGCCATGGTCACGAACACCGCCGATGATACCGCCGGGTCGATCTTGAGCTTGTCGAGCGTCACCGGCACCAGAATTCCGGCCAGGCCCGCGATCAGGTTGTTGATCAACATGGCCGCGGCAATGACCATACCAAGCAGCGGATTGTCGAAAATCAGCCCGACGCCAGTGCCGATCAGCACGCCCAAGGTCAGCCCGTTGGCGCAAGCAATCGAAAATTCGCGCACGATCATCCGCCAGGTGTTCGAACTGGTCAGCTGATTAGTCGCCAGCGCGCGGACAATCACTGCCAGCGTCTGCGTCCCGGCATTGCCGCCCATGCCCGAGACGATCGGCATCAGCACCGCGAGCAGCGCGAACCGGGTAATCGCGCCCTGGAACAGCCCGACCACGCTGGAGGCGATGATCGCGGTACCCAGGTTGACCACCAGCCAGGTCAGCCGCGTGCGGATCGTCAGCCTGATCGGCTCGTTAATGTCGCCATCACCTGCGCCTGACAGCAGCAGCGCATCTTCTCCGGCTTCTTCCTGAATAATATGGACCACGTCATCGACGGTAATCTGACCGACCAGCCGGCCATCGGCGTCGATCACGGCGGCAGAAATAAGCGCGTACTTCTGGAATCGCAGCGCGACTTCCTCTTGATCCATGCTAACCGGGATCAGCGCTTGCTCGCGGGTCATCACATCGCTTAGCGCGATTTCGCGCGGGGTCCGCAGGATCCACGAAAGCGCGCAGGTGCCAACCGGGTGATGCCGCGCGTCGACGATAAACACTTCCCAGAATTCATTCGCCAGATCCTGGCTTTCGCGCAGGAAATCGATCAGGTCGCCCACGCTCATATGCTCGGGCACCGCCACAAAATCGCGGCTCATCAGCCGCCCGGCGCTCTCTTCGGGATAGGATAGCGCGGTCTCGATCGCAGCCCGGTCCTCGGGCTCCATCTCGGCCAGCACGGCTTGCTGATCGTCCTCGTCGAGGTCTTCGAGCATCGCTACCGCGTCATCGGTATCGAGCTGTTCGGCGATATCGGCGACGGTGCCGGCCGGTAGCGATTCGACCAGCAGTTCGCGGACGTGATCGTTCAGCTCGGCAAACACCTCGCCGCCCATCAGGTCGCTGATCGCGGTGGCGAGCGCGAGCCGCTCGTCGGCGTCGATCAGTTCGAACAGATCGGCGATGTCGGCCGGGTGAAGCGGTTCGACCAGTTCGTAAACCTGCCCGGTTTCGCCTGCCTCGAGCGCGCTTTGCACCCGCCTGACAAAGTCTTTCTTCAGCGTGTTCTCATGATCGAGCCGGTCACCGCCGCGCGCCTCTTGCGCGGCCTCTTCGGCGGCTTCAGGCCGCAGCGCCAAGAGTTCGTCGGGTGTCATCCGGGCCGGTCTAGGCCGGTAAAATGCAAAAGCAACCGGTCAGGCGTGCGGCTGACCGGCAAGGGCGTGACTTTGCCCGAAGGCTCCCTATATCGGGCTGCGAATTTGCAAGGAGTTAGCGCAATGGCCGATGAATATCTCAACCTCAACCTCAGCTCGGGCGGCGACGTCAAGATCAAGCTGCGCCCCGATCTGGCCCCCGGCCACGTTGCGCGGATCAAGGAACTGGTCGGCGAAGGGTTCTACGACGGGGTCAAATTTCACCGCGTGATCCCCGGTTTCATGGCGCAGGGCGGCTGCCCCGATGGCACCGGCATGGGCGGATCGAGCAAGCCCGATCTGAAAGCCGAATTCAATGCCGAACCGCACGTCCGCGGGGTCTGCTCGATGGCGCGGACTAGTTCGCCCAACACCGCCAACAGCCAGTTTTTTATCGTGTTCGACGATGCCAGCTTCCTTGATCGGCAATATACCGTGTGGGGCCAAGTGACCCAAGGCATGGAACATGTCGACGCGCTGCCCAAGGGTGAGCCCCCGCGCGAGCCGGGCATGATCACCAAGGCAACTTTGAGCGAAGGCTGAATCAGGGGGTGGGTGTCGCCGGCTGGACCGGCGCCACCCGCCGCACCCTCAGCACTTTGACTGGCGGGTCGAGCATCTGCCCCTTCATCAGCCCTGCGCCCTTGGTGGCAGAGCGCGGCGCCTCATAGATCTGGCGCACCACTTCCATCCCGCTGACCACATGCCCGAATGCGGCGTAACCCGCGCGTCCTTCGGGATCGGGCGCGGCCGGATTGGCATCGAACGAGGTCAGGTCCGAGAGCAGGATCGAAAAATCCGCCATTGCGGTGCCCGGCGCGTTGCGCGCCATCGACAGCGTCCCGGCTGTGTGTGTCAGCCCGGTAACACTGGTCGGCTCGTGCGCGATCGGCTTCATCAGCTTAGCCGGAAACGGATTGAGCCCGCCTTGCAGCAGGCCGTTGGGCTGGGTCCCCCAATTAAGGTGCATCGCGCGGTAAAACGTCATCGCGTTGTATCGCCCGGTGTCGACATAACGCATGAAATTTTCGACGGTGAGCGGGGCGCGCTTGTGATCGAGTTGGAGCACGATCGTGCCTTGCGCGGTGATCATTTCGACCAGCACCGTATCACCCAGCGGCGGGGGAGGGGGCAGCGTCTTCTTCGCCTTGGTCGCGCCGACTAGCGCGAGCAGCGTGGCGGGCAGGGCGGCGAGAACGAATCGGCGTTTCATGCGCGCGATGCTGCCCAATAGGCGGGGGCAATGCCAGCACTGATGCAACACCGAGCCTAGACGGTGCACAAATTGGCAGAGGTGCAGCACAAGACTGCCAATCGGCAGCACCGCTGTTGCACAATCTGGTCAACAATTTTCAATAAATAACGCTAATTCAGTTATTTACTGAAAGCCGGTGTGGTTCGCAAGAGCAACTGGCAGGGAATTCGCTCAACCAGAAAAAGGTATAGCGGCTTGTCGCCTTGTAGGAAATAGTCGCGGCGCTGCTTGCGGCGACCGGGTCCGCTCTTACATCAAACGTAATAACCGGGGGGAAGAACTTTGTTCCAGATATTGCTATTGGCTGCTCTGCCGATCATCGCCGCGATGCTGTGGCCCGACTTGCCATTCAGCCGGGGCGTGGTCGCCGCTTTGGCGCGTTTCGCGGGGAAACTGCAGGCTGCGGCCACGATGGGACGGGCCGTGATCGGGATATCGCTTGCACTGCTGATCTTCGCTGGGTTCTGGGCGCTGCAGGGCGATGCGCCGATGTTCCTGGCGATGGTGCTGCCCGAACTCGCGGTATGGTTCGCCACATTCGAGATTGCCACGCTGGTCGAGGCTTTTGTGGCGGCGGGGTCAGCCTATGTCGTGTTGCGGGCGTCGGGCCTGGGTGGCGCGATCAAGGCCCGCGTCCGCGCGCGGCGCCAGCACCGGGTCGGCGCGGCAGCGCGCAAGATCGCCAATGACGATGAACCCGGGGGGCTTGCGCTGGCGGCCTGAATCACAGCCCAGCGCCGGCGATCCAGTCGTGGAAAATCCGCACCGCGCGGATTTCCAGCGCGTGCGGGCGGCAGATGAACCAGTACGAATAGGGGCTTTCAACCTCGACCTCGAACAGCTTGGCCAGCCGGTTGTCCTGGCTGCGGTGAAAATGATCGTCGTGCATGATCGCCACGCCCAGGCCATTGGCGGCGGCTTCGAGGATGAGCTGGCCCGAATCCATGTGATCGATCGCCGCCGGGGTCAGTCTGGGCATGCCCAGCGCCTGCTTCCACGCCACAAAGCTGTCGGGCAATTCGGTGTGGATCAGGAACGTCTGGCGCGCCAGCACCTCTGGATCGGGCGCGGTGCCAATCTCTTCGGCCAGCGGTTTTGACGTGAAGGCATAAACCAGATTGTGATCGAGCCGCACCGCATGGAACGCCGGATCGGGCTGCTTGGCCAGCACGATGGCGGCGTCGAGCGTATCGCCGACCCGCGCTTCGGGGTTGCTCGCGGTATCGAAATCGATGTGCAGCCGCGGGTGTTGCTTGCGCAGTTCGGGCAAGCGCGGGAACAGCCGCTGGGTGCCGAACAGCGGCAGCATACCCAGGTGCAAGCGCAGCACTTTGGAATCCTCGACCTGACCCTCGACCGCGGCGGCCAGTTCGTCGAACCGCAGGCTGACCGCTTCGTAAAACGCGGTGCCATCGTCGGTCAGCTTCATCGCCTGATGCTGGCGGGTGAACAGCCGCTTGCCGATGAATTCTTCAAGCGCCGCGATCCGCCGCGACAAGGCCGACGGGCTAAGCCCAAGCTCGTCGGCAGCCGCGCGCGCGCTGCCCAGCCGCACGATCCGGACAAACGCTTCGATTGCGCGCAGCGGAGGAAGCCGGCGGATCGCCACTTGCGCTAGGCTTCGCTGTCTGCGGCGTGCGGGGCGGGATGCAGCCGCAACCGGGTTACGCGCTTTTCGTCGCCCGCGATCACTTCCAGCATCCAGCCGCTGGGGTGCTGCAGCATCGCGCCCACGCCGGGCACCGCCTCGGCCAGCATGAACGCCAGCCCGCCCAGCGTGCCGACGTCTTCTTCAACCACCGCGAGGCGCGGATCGATCAAGGCGCCGACTTCGTCGAGCTCGGCCCGGGCATCGGCTTCCCACATCCCATCGGCCAACGGAATCAGCAGTTTAAGCGGGGCATCGTCGTGTTCGTCTTCGATATCGCCGGTGATCTCCTCGACCAGATCCTCGAAGGTGATAATCCCGTCGGTGCCCGAATATTCATCGACCACCACCGCCAGATGGACCCGGCTGGCGCGCATATCTTTAAGCACATCAAGCGCATTGCGCGCTTGCGGCACGAACAGCGGCTGGCGCAGCAGCGTGGTCCAGTCTTTCGGAACCTTGCCGCTTGCGAGGAACGCGAACACGTCCTTGATCAGCACCATGCCGATGATTTCATCAAGCGTTTCGCCGTAAACCGGCAGCCGCGAATGGCCGTGATCGGCGAAGGCGGCGATGACTTCGTCCCAGCTTGCGCTAGCCGGCAGTGCGATTATTTCGCCGCGCGGGATCGCTACATCATCGGCGTCGTGTTCGCTGAAATGGAGCAGATTGCGCAGCATCTGGCGCTCCAGCGGCGAAAGGTCACCATCGGTATCGACGTCGGCGCCGCCGTCTTCCTCGTGCTCGTCGATCGCTTCTTCCAGCTGCGCCCGCAGCGACAGGTCCGGCTCGCCGCCATTCAGCGCGCGGCGCACCATCCGGCTCAACCAGGTTCTACTATCGCCGTCTCCGGATACCGTTTCGGCCATGTCAGCGCCGCAAGCCCTTATTCCCCATCGTGATCGCCATATGGGTCGGCAATACCCATCTGCGCAAGCGCGTTTATTTCCAGCGCTTCCATCGCGCGGGCATCTGCCGGCGCGGTTTCGTGATCGTAACCGGCCAGATGCAGCAGCCCGTGGATAATCAGGTGCGCGGTGTGATGCTCAAGACTGATGGCTTTGTCCGCCGCCTCGCGGATGCAGGTTTCGAGCGCGAGCGCAATATCGCCAAGCAGTTCGGGCGGGCCTTGGGGCGAAAGCGCAAGCAGTTCATCGCGCTCGAGCATCGGGAACGAGAGCACGTTGGTCGGCTTGTCCTTGCCCCGCCACTCGCGGTTGAGGGATTGGACCTCGGCGTCGACGGTGAGCACCAGGCTGGCCGACAATCGCGGGTTGCCAAGTTCGGGCACGAGCCGGGCGAGCGAGCTTGCGGCACGGCCAACCAGCGCCTCCCATTCGGGCGGCACAGGCCAGGACGAATCGATCTCTAATGTCAGCATGGTTCGGCCTTAGCAAAGAGCCGCAGACCTCCCGTCCGATTTTCCGCAGCCTGTCAGAACGGCTTCGGCTTTTTGGGCTTTGGCGCGGGTACCTCGGCGATGGTAATGCGCAGCAGTTCGCACAACCAGTCGGCATCGTCCCAGCGCTCGGCATCGATCAGCAGGCTGGGCTTGGCGCCGGGATAGGGCGCGGCTTCATCGGGGTTACCAATAAAGGCGCGCCCGCTTGGGGTCGGTTTGACGAACAGCTGGTCGTTGCAAATCAAGGCGACGGTCTTGCCGTCACATTGGAGGGCGTATTCGCCAAACATCTTGCGCGCGGACAGGGCTGGAACCGAAGTCAGCTGTTCAAGCAGGATGCCGACTGTCCGCTGATCGGTCGCCATCAGGCGTCTTTCCCCTCGTAAGCCTCGACGATCCGCCCGACGATCGGATGGCGAACCACGTCGCCGACGGTGAACCGGGTCACCGCGATGCCTTCCACTCCCTCAAGTCGGCCGACCGCGTCATTGAGCCCGCTCATCGGCGGACCGCCCGGAATATCGACCTGCTTGGGATCGCCGCAGATTACCATCCGGCTGTTCTGGCCAAACCGGGTGAGGAACATCTTCATCTGCGCCGGGGTGGTGTTCTGCGCTTCATCGAGGATCACGAAGGCATCGGCCAGCGTGCGCCCGCGCATGAACGCGATGGGTGCGATCTCGATTTCGCCGCTCGCAATGCGCCGCTCGACCTGTTCGGGCGGCATGCAATCGTACAGCGCATCGTAAATCGGGCGCAGGTACGGATCGACTTTTTCCTTCATGTCACCGGGCAGAAACCCCAGCCGCTCACCCGCTTCGACCGCCGGGCGCGACAGGATCAGCCGCTGGACCGAGCCGGTGATCAGTTGCGAAACCGCTTGCGCCACCGCCACATAGGTCTTGCCGGTGCCGGCCGGACCGAGCGCGAAGATCATATCCTTGCTGGCCAGCGCGCGCATATATTCGATCTGCATGGCGCTGCGCGGGACGATGGTTTTCTTGCGGGTGCGGATCACCAGCCCCGGTGCGCCAGCGGCGCCCGAAACGATCCCTTCCAGCGTGGGTTCGGCTGACATTGCGATCAGCGATTCGACAACCCCGGCGTCAAGCTCCTGCCCGCTGATCAGCCGTTGGTGCATCCCTTTGAGCACGTCGCGCGCACGGGCGACCGGCTCGGGCGGGCCTTCGATCTGCACTTTGTTGCCGCGCGCCGCGATATAAACCCCAAGCCGGTTCTCGATCTGCACCAGATTGGCATCGAACTGGCCGAACAGCGCCCCCAGAATAGTCGCTTCGTCGAATTCCAGCTCGCTGCGCGCGCGGGGCGGGGCGGCGGTTCGTGCGGCGGGGGGACGGGTGTGCGCCGGTTCGTGGACGCGGACGGGTTTGCGGGGCATGCGCTCCTTTCGGACTGGTGCACTGGCGGGCAATCGCCAGGCCATGTCAAGATACGCCTTGCAGCGCGCGTGGCAAGGGCGTGCGCGCTCCTCGTTGCCGCCGATTTCCACAATTTCGTAGCAGCGGTCTTGCGGTTCGCGCCCGCAGCGTGGCATCGTTCCGGGCAGGACTGCGGACGGGGCTGCAGCACGGGGGGCGCGCATGATTAAACGCACAGCGATGGTCAGCGGCACAGACTGGCGCGGCATCGCGGTATTTACGCTGATCGCTTATGCCTGGTCATTTTTTGCGGCGCGGCATCTGTTGCTGGTCTGGCCGCTGGCCGGCGCAGCGCCCCGCTTTGATGACAGCATCGTGATGGGCTTGGGTCCGGCGCTGGGCGGGCTGGCCGCTATGGTGCTGCGCCCGGGGCGCGGTCACGGGTTTGGCAGTTTTGCAGGGTTCGCACCGCGCCTGGCGGCAATGGCAATCGCGGCCCCGGCGCTCAGTCTGGCGGTGTTCGGGCTTAACCGGGCAGGCTGGAATCCGCAGCTCAACGGACTGATCTTTGGATTGTCGGTTACAATTTACAGCCTGGGCGAAGAACTGGGCTGGCGCGGCTGGCTGCGGCGCGCGCTGACGGCTGAATCCACGCGCGTGCGCGTAGCAGTGACGTTTGCGCTGTGGTTTGGCTGGCACTGGACGTTTCTGGCCGTCCAGTTGCTCAACCCGGTTTTCGCGTTGCAATTTGCCGCCGGGATTGCGCTGGCCAGTTACGGGCTTGAACTTGCGGCGCGGCGCAGCGGCGGCTTGGCGGTCCCCACCGCATGGCACGCCGCCGCCAAAGCAACCGCCTGGCCGCTGCAGATTGCAGCGATGCTGGCGATGATTGGCTGGGCGGCGTACCGTTCGCGGCAAGACCAGCCCGCTGCCGCTGCCGCGCCGGCCAAATCGGTTTAGCCAAGCGGCCATCGCCGGGACCAAGCGCTTCAATAAACGCGACACTTGTCGTGCCTTCGCGACAATAATGGACCGCAACTGTCGATCGGGTTTCGAGCGCGTTCAGTCGGCGCGGCGTAGTCCTGCGGCGTCATCAGTGCTGGCGTCAGCACTGGCGATGACAGTTACGCAACGGAGTACGAAACATGCGCAAGATTGTTATTGCGGCCCTGGCCGCATCGATGCTGGTTCCCACCATGGCCAGCGCCCAGAGCCGCGGCGAAGTTCGCCGCGACCGACAGGAAGTCCGCCGCGATCAGCAGGAAGTGCGCAAGCACTTGCGCAACGGCGATTACCGCGCGGCTGACCGCGCCCGTCAGGAAACCCGCGAAGACCGCCGCGAACTGCGCGAAGATTGGCGCGATTATCGCGCAACGCACCGTCAGGTCTATCAGCGCGGGGCCTATGCCGCACCGCGCGGATATAATTACCGTCCGGTCAATGCTGGTTATCGCTTCGCTCCGGCGCAATACAACAGCCGCTATTGGTTGAATAATTACAGCACGTATCGCTTGCCCAATCCGGGTTATAATCAGCGCTGGATGCGCTATGGCAACGACGCCGTGCTGATCGATACCCGCCGCGGCGTGGCGCTGCGCGTGATCAGCGCGTTCTTCTTCTAAGCCAGGCCGATCCTTGGCCGGGGGGAGCAATCCTCCCGGCCAAGACATCGTTCAGGCGGGGGCTGCGCCGAGCAGCGTGCCCGCCAGCGAGTTGCCGCCTGCGCTGGCCAGCTCGACCGTCACCAGATCGCCGATCGCCGCCGCGCCGGTAAAGTGCACCGACTGCAGGTAAGGCGATTTGCCCAGCCATTGCCCCGGCAGCTTACCCTTGCGTTCGACCAGCACGGTGGTGCGCGATCCCAGCACCGCTTCGTTGAACGCCAGCTGCCCGCGATTGACCGCCGCCTGCAGCCGCTGCAACCGTTCGTCCATCACTTCGGGTGCGATCTGATCGGGCATCGTCGCTGCCGGCGTGCCGGGACGCGGCGAATATTTGAAGCTGAAGCACTGCGCATAGCCGATCTGCTCGATCAGCCGCACCGTTGCGGCAAATTCGGCCTCGGTCTCACCCGGAAAACCGACGATGAAATCGCCCGATAGCGCAATGTCGGGGCGAACCGCGCGAACCCGCTCAAGCACCGCCAGATAGCTTGCCGTGGTATGATTGCGGTTCATCGCCGCCAGCACCCGGTCGCTGCCGGATTGCACGGGCAAATGCAGGAACGGCATCAGCTTGGGTATATCGCGGTGCGCCTCGATCAGACCACAGGTCATATCGTTGGGGTGGCTGGTGGTGTAACGGATGCGGGCCAGGGCGGGGATCGATGCCAGCGCTTCGATCAGCCGTTCCAGGCTGCGGCCGTCGGCATCACGCCAGGCATTGACGTTCTGCCCAAGCAGCGTGATTTCCTTGGCTCCGGCCTCGACCAGCCGCTCGGCTTCTGCCACCAGATCGTTGTACGGGCGCGATATTTCAGCGCCGCGGGTATAAGGCACCACGCAATAGGTGCAGAATTTGTCGCACCCTTCCTGCACTGTCAGGAACGCGCTCGGGCCAACCTTGCGCCGCGCGGGGAGGGCGCCGAATTTGGTGTCGAGCGGCATATCGGTATCGATTGCGCGGGCACCGCTGCTGGCCTGCTCGATCATCGCGGGCAAACGATGATAGGCTTGCGGCCCAACCACGATCCCGACTTGCGGGGCGCGCCGCATAATTTCCTCGCCCTCGGCTTGTGCGACGCAGCCGGCGACCGCGATCATCGGCACGCTGCCGTCGGCGCGCTTGAGCCGGCCGATATCGGAAAACACCTTTTCGGTCGCACGTTCGCGGATGTGGCAGGTGTTGAGCACCACCAGATCGGCCTCGATCCCGTCAGCAGCCGGAGCGATGCCTTGCGCAGCGAGCAGCTCGGCCATCCGTTCGCCATCATAGACGTTCATCTGGCAGCCAAAGCTTTTGACGCGGTAAGTCTTGGGGGGAGAGATCAGGGTCATGCGCTGGGCGCGTTAGGCCAATCGCGGGCAAAATTGAAGCGTTATGCCGCCAAGGCCCCGCCAATCGCCAAGCGTGCCGCCGCAGCGATGGTTTTACGGTTCGTCAGCGCAGCGCCGCTGAGCACTGGCAAATAGTGAATCGTGAGCTGCAGCGGCTGCGCGCGCGCCAGAATCCGCACAAAGTTTTCAAGCCCAGGCTCCTCGCCAATCCAGGCTATTTGCGCAGCTTCGGGGCGGTAATCAAGCAGCACCGGCTGCACTGCAATCCCCGCCGGGAGTGGTTCGAACGCCGATAGCAGCGAGCTTTTGAACGCCAGCAGCCCGGTGCCATCGCTGGTCGTGCCTTCGGGAAAAATCGTCAGCGCGCCGCTGGCGTCGAGCGCGCTGCGCACCGCTTCGACCTGCTGCGCCACGCTGCTGCGATCGTGCCGGGCGATGAACACCGTGCGGTTCATCCGGCACAGCCATTCGAGCAGCGGCATCGATGCGAGCCCGTCATGCCCGACAAACGCGCTGCCGCTGGCCGCCGCCAGCGCGGGGATATCAAGCCAGCTGACGTGGTTGGCGATCAGAAACACGCCGCCGGTGGCCCTGGTGCCGCGATACGTTATTTCGGCCCCGGCGATCCACGCCACTCCGCCAAGGAACACCCGCGCCCACGGATTGGGCAGGTGCAGCAGGCGGGCAATGGTGTGGAGCGGGACGCACGCCAGCAGCAGCGCCGCCATGCAACTAAGCCGTACCGCCACCCGCACTTTGCCCAGCACCGACAACCGCGCGGGCAAGACCAGCGCGGCGCTCATCAGCTGTCACGCTCGAGCCGCACACCGAACAGTTCCATTCGGTGATCGACCAGTCGGTAGCCCAGCCGTTCGGCGATCTGGCGTTGTAGCGCTTCCAGTTCGGGATCGACAAATTCGATGACCTTGCCGCTCTCAACATCGATCAGGTGATCGTGGTGCGCTTCGGGCGCAGCTTCATACCGCGCGCGGCCATCGCCAAAGTCGTGCCGATCAAGGATCCCGGCTTCCTCGAACAGCCGGACCGTGCGGTACACCGTGGCAATCGAAATGCGCGGATCGATTGCGACGGCGCGCTGATAAAGGTTATCCACGTCGGGATGATCTTCAGCTTCGGACAGCACCCGCGCGATTACCCGCCGCTGATCGGTGATCCGCAAGCCGCGCTGGGCGCACAGCGCCTCGATATCGATAGGTTGGTGCACGTGCTTTGCTGGTCCCACAACGAATAACCCCGCCGATCATAGGTCGGCGGGGCGATTCTACAACCGATTGGCTGAAGCTGTGCTCAGGCGACCAGTTTCTTGCGGCCGCGCTTCACGCCGGGCTTGCGACCCAGACCGATTTTCTTGGCCAGTTCGCGGCGCTTTTCAGCATAGTTGGGGGCAACCATCGGATAGTCGGCGGCCAGACCCCAACGCGCGCGATACTGATCCGGGGTCAGGTTGTAATGCGTCATCAAATGGCGCTTCAGCATCTTCAACTTCTTGCCATCTTCGAGACAGACGATGAAGTCCGGCTTGATCGAAGCGCGGATCGAAACAGCCGGTTCAGGCATCACTTCGACCACTGGAACAGCTTGCCCCAGTCCGGCCAATGCACCAAAAACGTTGGTGATCAGCGCGCTGACGTCTTCAACGGCGACGTTGTTGTTGCTGACATGCGCCGCGACGATATCCGACGTCAGCGTGATAAGCATTTCATTCACATCGGCATGGGTTGCATCCATGACCAATTCCTTTCGAAAAACGACCCTAAGCTGCCGAATGTTTTCGGCCAGTTACTGGCTATGACTTTTTCGACAAAAATACAACTCGAATTGGTGCGCTTTTAAACGATCATCGTCCGATTTTAACCGGTTTGGGCAAGACGCTTAAGAATCGCCGGTCAATTCGCAAGCAAAGGTCAACGCGTCGATGTTTATGCCATTGGTTCCGCGATAGTAATTGGGGCGGCAGCCGATTTGCCTGAACTGACGGCGGCGGTAAAGCTGCTCGGCCGGATTGCCCTGGCGCATCTCGAGCAAGGCCCGCTTCGCCCCGCGCGCCCGCGCATCGCTCAGGAACCGGTCAAGCAGCAGCCCGCCATAACCATTGCGGCGCTGCTCGGGCAATACTGCCAGCAGCAGCAATTCTTCTTCATCGTAACCGGCCCGCGACAGATAAAACCCGGCGCACATTTCGGCGGATTCAGCCAGGCCGTAATGGCAACTGCCGATCACCAGCGCGTCTTCGACCTGGCGGCGGTTCCATGCTTCGCCAAATTGCGGATCGAAAGCGGCGGCCATCACCGCCATGATCCGGTCAAGATCGTCGGCGGGCGCGATCATGCCGGCGTTGCGGGCAAGATCCCGCCGGGCAGTTTGGCATCGGGCGCGCGGCCATAACGCAGCGTGATATCGGCGCTTAGCCAGTGCGGCGCGAGCAAGTGCAGCTGCTGCGCATCGGGCAGCAGCGCCAGCGCGGTGCCGCTGCCGCGCGCCGTCACCAGCGCCTCGGCCTGGTTGCCCGCAATCAGCCCCGCGCGCGCCGCTTGTGCGGCGGCTGCCGGGGCGAGCGACCGAGTGGCGCCGAGCCGTGTTCCGTCGGCGCCGAATTCACTGATAAACCATTCGCCGTGGCCACCGCTCATTGCGACTGTCACCGGCAGCGCTCCGGCGTGCTGCTGCGCCATCGCCGCAATCAGCGCGTGCGTGGGATAGCCGCGCAGTTCGGCCCGCCACGCCAGCGCCAGCGCGCGCGCTGCTGCCAGGCCCACCCGCAGGCCCGTAAAACTGCCTGGGCCGAGCGAGACTGCGATCTGTGCCGCCTGGCCCTTGCCCGGCAGCGCTGCAATCATCGGAATCAAAGCCTCGGCGTGGCCGCGCCCCAGCACCTGGACAGTGCCGGCCAGCAGCTCGCCGTGTTCAAACAGCGCAGCCGAACAGCTTTCAGTGGCACATTCAATCGCGAGCATCCTCATGCCAACCGCGATAGCGCGTCACACGATCCGATTGAAAGCCCCGAAATCGGGACGCGGGCTACGCTCGAAAATGCTGGCGGGATCACCGTAGCCCAAAGTCGAGATGAAATTCGCTTTCACCCGCGGGGTGTCGGCAAAGAAGGCCGCGTCGACTTTGGCACTGTCGAACCCCGACATCGGCCCGGTATCCAGCCCGAGCGCGCGCGCCGCCAGCATCAGATAAGCGCCTTGCAGGGATGAGTTGCGGAACGCAGTCGCCTCGCGCAGCGCGTCGTTGCCAGTAAACCAGCTTTTGGCGTCGGCGTGCGGGAACAGCCACGGCAGTTGCTCGTGAAAGTCGAGGTCCATGCCGATGATCACACTGACCGGCGCGGCGAGGATCTTGGGCGGATTCGCCCCGCCGCAGCAGTCAGCCAGCTGCTGCTTGGCTTCTGGGCTTGTCACCCACACCAGCCGCGCGGGCAGGCAATTGGCCGAGGTTGGGCCCATTTTAAGCAGGTCCCAGATCGCTTCGAGCTGATCGCGTTCAACCGGTTGATCGAGGTAGCCATTGTAAGACCGCGCGGTGCGGAACAGCTGATCGAGCGCGGGATCGGGCAAGGGCAGGGACATCGTATTCTCCGGCGTGCTACTGAACGGAATTCAGGCCAATCAGCTAGGGTTCAGGCGGCGCGCACTTCGAGCACTTCAGGGACGTAATGCTTAAGCAGCGATTCGATCCCGTGCTTAAGCGTGGCCGAAGATGACGGACACCCGGCGCAGGCGCCTTGCATGGTAAGGAACACCACGCCGTCGCGGAACCCGCGATAGACAATATCACCGCCATCATTGGCCACCGCCGGGCGCACTCGCTGTTCGATCAACTCCTTGATCTGGTCGATCACTTCGGCGTCGGCAGGATCGTCGGCGATCAGATCATCATCGGCGGGCACCGCGATGCCAGAAGCATCGGGTCCGCTGAACAGCGGGGTGCCGGTGATGAAGTGGTCAAGCAGCATGGCCACCACCTGCGGCTTGAGCTGGCTCCAGTCGACGCCTTCACCGGCGGTGACCGAGACGAAATCGCGCCCATAAAACACACCGGTAACATCGCCCAGATCAAACAGCGCGCTGGCCAGCGGCGAGGCAGCGGCGCTTTCTTCATCGGGAAAATCGCGGGTGCCATTGGCCATCACTGGCTCGCCGGGCAGGAATTTGATGGTCGCCGGATTAGGCGTCAATTCGGTTTCAATGAACATGATCGATTGCATGTAGGGTCGCGCCCGGTCTGGTCAAGGGCTGGTCATGGCGTCAGGCCGGGCTGACGGCACCTGCCTGGCCTCTGCAGATGAACGGTTATTCACTGGTCAGTCAGATTGGCGCTGCGTATAGTCTTTCCCCTATGCACCTGAAATTCCGGGCCCAGCGCCTGCTCGCCCTTGTTGTTCCTGCCCTGGCTTTGCTCGCTGTGCCCGCGCTCGATGCGGCGGCGGCGGCCAAGCAGCGCGCGCCTGCCAGCGCAGTCGCGGCCAAGAGCGATGCGAATACCCCGTGGCTGTACCGCGGCAGCGACATTCCGCAGGACAAGGAATGGATTTTCGGCGTGCTGCCCAATGGCGTACGCTATGCGGTACGCAAGAACGGCGTACCGCCCGATCAGGTTTCGATCCGGATCCACATGGACGTCGGCTCGATGTACGAAACGCCCAGCGAAAGCGGCTATTCGCATCTGCTCGAACATCTGGTGTTCCGCCAGTCAAAGTACCTTGAAGACGGGCAGGCGATCCCGGTGTGGCAACGCCTTGGCGCCAGCTTCGGGACCGATACCAATGCGCAGACCGGGCCGCTCAGCACGACGTTCCAGCTCGACCTGCCCAATGCCAATCCCGCGTCGGTCGATACCAGCCTGAAGCTGTTGTCAGGCATGATGATCGCGCCAACCTTGTCCGAAACCAACGTGCGCACTGACGTGCCGATTGTGCTGTCCGAAAAGCGTGAGCGCGGCGGAACTTCCGAACGCGTGTTCGAAGCGGTCCAGCAGACGCTGTTTGAAGGTCAGAAGCTTGGCTCGCGGCCGATCATTGGCACCGAGGCGACGCTGAACGCCGCAAACCAGACGTCGGTGCGCGCCTATCATCAGCGCTGGTATCGTCCCGAAAACTGCGTGATCATCGCAGTGGGGGATTTCGATCCGGTGCAGCTGCAAGCCGACATCGCCAAGTATTTCGGTGACTGGAAGGGCGTCGGGCCGCGCGTAGCCGAGCCATCGTTTGGTGATCCGGTTGCGCCCAAGGGCGGCTCCGGGCTGGCCCCGGTCGGCGCGACCCGCGTGATCGTCGAGCCCGATCTGCCTCGCCAGATTACGTATGCCGTGCTGCGCCCGTGGCGTCCGGTGCGCGATACGATTGCATACAATCAGGGCAATATGGTCGATTCGCTGGCACAAGCGATCATCAACCGCCGGCTTGAAGCGCGCGCCCGCGCCGGGGGCAGCTACCTCAGCGCGCAAGTCAGCCAGCAGAAAGTCAGCCGTTCAGCCAATGCGACGTATGTGGCGATCACCCCGCTGGGGCCGGACTGGAAGACTGCGCTGAAAGATTCGCGCGCGGTCATCGCCGATGCGATGGCCAAGCCGCCGACACAGGCCGAGATCGACCGCGAAGTGAAGGAATTTGCCGTCGCATTCGAAAGCTCGGTCGAGCAGCGCCGGCTGCAACCCGGCTCGGGACTGGCCGACGATATGGTTGCCGCGCTCGATATCCGCGAGACAATCGCTTCACCCGAAACGGTGCAGGACATTTTCAAACGCTCGAACCGGCTGTTCACCCCTGCCTCAGTACTGGCGCACACCCGCGCGATGTTCCGCGGGACGGTCACGCACGCGGTTTACGTCACCCCCAATGCCAGCGAGGCCAGCGCTGCATCGCTCAAAGCGGCGCTGACCAGCGCGGTTGTGGCAAATGCCAGCGCGCGGCTGGATGCCAAGCCGATCAACTTTGCCGATCTGCCGTCAATTGGCACCCCGCAGCAGCCCAGCGTGGCCCGGCAGACCGGGCTGCTCGATATTGAGCAGGTCGAATTTGCCAATGGGGTCAAAGTGCTGCTGTGGCCGACCGATAACGAACCCGGGCGCGTATCGCTCAAGGTCCGGTTTGGCGCAGGCTGGCGCGCGTTCAATGCTTCGACCGCGCCTTATGCCGCGCTTGGCCAATCGGCGCTGGTCGGTTCGGGGCTGGGTACGCTTGGACAGGAAGAGCTCGACAAGATCACCACCGGACGCAAGATGGGTTTCGATTTTGCGATCGGCGAAAGCGCCTTCACCTTTTCGGCCGCCACCCGCGCGGCCGATCTGGACGATCAGCTGTATCTGATGGCCGCCAAATTCGGTTCGCCGCGCTGGGACGTCAATCCGGTGCTGCGCGCGCAAGCCGGCGCCAAACTTAGCTACGAAACCTATGCCACCAGTCCGCAAGGTATTCTGGAACGAGATCTGGCATACTATGAGCGCGGACAGGATCCGGCGTTCAAGACCCCCAGCCCGGCGCAGATCGACGCCACGACGCCAGCCGGGTTCCAGCAAGTGTGGGCGCCGATTTTGGCCAAGGGCCCGATCGAAATCCAGTTGTTCGGCGATTTCAAGCGCGAGGCGGCGATTGCGGCCTTGGCCAAAACCTTCGGCGCGTTGCCGCCGCGCGGCGATCTGCCGGCCGGAACTGCACCCGCCACTGCGCAGACGATGAAACCGTCGCTCGATCCGATCGTGTTGTATCACCGCGGTGACAAGAACCAGGCGGCGGCGGTGATGGTCTGGCCGACCGGCGGCGGGTCTGCCAAAGTGCGCGAAAGCCGGCAGCTTGAAATCCTCAAGCAGCTGCTCGAGAACCGGCTGCTCGATGCGATGCGCGAAAAGCTTGGCGCGGCTTATTCGCCCAGCGTGATCAATGACTGGCCGATCGATCTCGCCAGCGGTGGAACCATCTTTGCGGTGTCGCAGATGCAGCCCGCCAATGTGCCATTGTTCTTTGCCACCGCAGACGAAATTGCTGCCAGCCTGATCGCGCAGCCGGTGACCAGTGACGAGCTTGACCGGGTGATCGAACCGCTCAAGCAGCAGCTGACCCGCAATTCGACCAGCAGCGCATGGCTGATGAGCCTGATTGCCGGCGGCACCACCGACCCGCAGCGGATCAATAACGTGCGCGGGATACTCAACGATTACACCGAGACGACCCCCGCCGCGATGCAGGAACTGGCGCGCAAATACCTGACCCGAGGCACCAGCTGGCGGATGGCGATTCTGCCGCAAGGCCAGCCGTTGGCAACCGCAGTGCTGCGCAAATAGGCGCAACATAATGTCGCAAACGTGCCCCGCGACATTGCGGGTTTTGCAATCGTGCGCGCTTGGCGCTATGGCGCGCGCTTTCGCGGAAACTGGAGCATAGACGTGGCGCAGAGTTGGACCCCCGATAGCTGGCAGCACCAGGAAGCCCGGCATTTGCCAAGCTATCCCGATGCCGCCGCGCTCGGCAAAGTCACCGCCACCCTCAGCAATTTCCCGCCGCTGGTGTTTGCGGGCGAAGCGCGCGCGCTCAAGGCTGATCTGGCGCAAGTCGCAGCGGGCAAAGGGTTCCTGCTCCAGGGCGGCGACTGCGCCGAAAGCTTTGCCGAATTCCACCCCAACAACATTCGCGATACCTTTCGGGTATTGTTGCAGATGGCGGTGGTGCTGACCTTTGCCGGCAAGCAGCCGGTGATCAAGGTCGGGCGGATGGCCGGGCAATTTTCCAAACCGCGCAGCTCGGCTACCGAGGTGATCGACGGGGTCGAGCTGCCCAGCTATCTGGGCGATAATATCAACGGGATCGAGTTCACCCCCGAGGCCCGCATTCCCGATCCGCAGCGGCTGCTGCAGGCCTATTCACAAAGCGCTTCGACGCTTAACCTGCTGCGCGCTTTTTCGACCGGGGGTTATGCCAACCTGCGGCAGGTCCACCAATGGACGCTCGATTTCATGGGGCGCAGCCCGTGGGCGGACAAGTTCGCGCAAATGGCTGACCGGATTGGCGAAGCGATGGATTTCATGGCCGCTTGCGGGATCGATCCGATGACCGTGCCGCAGCTCCAGGGGACCAGCTTTTACACCAGCCACGAAGCGCTGCATCTGGCTTATGAGCAAGCGATGACCCGGCAGGATTCGCTGACCGGCGATTGGTACGATACCAGCGCTCATATGCTGTGGATCGGCGATCGCACCCGCTTTGAAGGCTCGGCCCATGTCGAGTACCTGCGCGGGGTGGGCAATCCGCTTGGCATGAAATGCGGCCCGTCGATGAGCCCGGACGAACTGCTGCGTCAACTCGACGTGCTTAACCCGCGCCGCGAGCCCGGTCGGATTACGCTGATTAGCCGGTTTGGTGATGACAAGGTCGAGGCCGGGCTGCCGCCGCTGGTCCGTGCCGTCACCCGCGAGGGGCATCCGGTGGTGTGGAGCTGCGACCCGATGCACGGCAACGTGGTCAAGGCGGCCAGCGGTTACAAGACCCGGCCGTTCGACCGGATTCTGAACGAGGTGCGCGGCTTCTTTGCGGTGCACCGCGCCGAAGGCACTCATGCAGGCGGGATCCACATCGAAATGACCGGGCAGGACGTGACCGAATGCGTCGGCGGCGCGGTCGCGATCAGCGATGCAGCCCTGGCCGACCGCTATCACACGCACTGCGACCCCCGGCTTAATGCGGCGCAATCGATCGAGCTGGCGTTCCTGCTGGCCGAAGCGCTTAAACAAGAGGCCGGCGACCGAGCGGCCAAAGCGGCGTAATGTCGGCCACCTGCCCTTTGGCCAGCGCATCTCCAGCTTGTGCCCAGCCGGCGGGGGAGCAATTCCACTGCTACGCAGACCCAAGTTGGATGGCCGCGTGATCCCGCGCATCTTGCTGGGTACCGCGCAAATCCCCGGCGGCGATGAGCTCAAGCTCTATGCCCACGGCAGCGATTTCATGATCGTGCTTGGCAGCAACGAGTTGATGAGCACCCGGATGCGGTTCTCCGAAGAAACGCTGGCGACAATGACGCTCGAGCGGCTTGACAACCAGACCTCGCCGCACGTGCTGGTCGGCGGCTACGGCATGGGCTTCACGCTGCGCGCCGCGCTGGCCAAAGTGGGCCCGGACGCGCGCTTCACGGTGGCTGAATTGCTGCCTGAGATCATCGCATGGGCGCGCGGGCCAATGGCTGAAGTGGCCGCAGGCTGCCTTGCCGATCGCCGCGTGCGGTTGCGGATGGGCGATGTTGCCGAAGCGATCCTGCTTGCCCCCGAACCGCTCGACGCGATCCTGCTCGATGTCGACAACGGCCCCGACGGCCTCGTGCGCGAAGACAACAATCTGCTTTACCGCAAAGCCGGGCTGCATAACGCCCGCAAGGCGCTGAAACCCGGCGGCATCCTTGCGGTGTGGTCAGCGTGGAAAGAACCCAGGTTTGCGCAGCGGCTGGCCGATGTCGGCTTCGCAGTCGAAGAAGTCGAGGTCCGCGCGCGGGCGAATGGCAAAGGACCGCGGCACGTGATCTGGTTTGCGCGGGCCGAAGGCTAGCTAAGCCGGGCCCCGGCCTCCAGCGTGGCTGTGGCTGCCAGACTTGGCAACAACAGCGTCGAGCCCGTGGTCGCGCGCGCCTCAAGATCGCGGTGCGCCTGCGCGGCTTCTTTCAGCGGGTAAGTCTGCCCGACGGTCACCTTGACCTTGCCGCTGGCGATCATATCCCACAGTTTTGCGGCGCCAGCATCGCGCTCGGCGGGCTCGCGGTAATAATCAAACATCGTCGGGCGGGTGACGAACAGCGAGCCGTGCTGCGCAAGAATCCCCAGGTTGACCCCGGTGATCGGTCCGCTCGCATTGCCGAAGCTGACCAGGGTGCCGCGGGTTTTGAGCGATTTGAGCGAAACCTCCCACATCGCCGCGCCGACCCCGTCGTAAGACACCGCTACCCCGGCACCGCCGGTTGCAGCGCGGATTTTGGTGATAATATCGGCATCGTCCGACAGCAGCACCAGTTCGGCCCCGGCGTCCTGCGCCAAGGTTATTTTCGCCGCGCTGCCGACGGTCCCGATCACCCGCACCCCGCGCGCTGTCAGCCATTGCATCAGCAGCAGTCCGACCCCGCCCGCCGCCGCCGGAACCAATGCCCAGCCGCCCGGTGCCACCGGGGCGCAGCGTTCGGCGAGGAATTCTGTGGTCGCGCCTTTAAGCAGCGCGGCCGCGGCAGTGGCACTGTCGATCGCGGCCGGCAATTTGAACAGCGCCGCGGCCGGGATCAGCCGCGCCGTGGCATAAGCCCCCGGGTTGCCCGAATAGGCCACCCGGTCACCCGGGGCATGGCCGCTGACCCCTTCGCCAAGCGCCTCGATCACCCCGGCGGCTTCGAACCCGAGCAGGCCCGGCAGCGCCGAAGGATACAGCCCGGTGCGGAAATAGGTATCGATGAAGTTGAGCCCGACCGCCTCGTGCCGCACCAACACTTCGCCCGGTCCGGGTGCGGGCAGATCGATCTCGCGCCACTGGATCACTTCGGGGCCGCCGGTCGTTTCAAAAAAGGCTTGGGTCGCGCGCATGGTTTTCTCCTGAGTGCGACAACACTAGCTGAATTTGGACCGAGTCTAACCCAAAATCCGTTCGTTGCGAGCATGCCGAAGGATCGTTCTTGTCTTCGTCAGAATAATTGCGGTTTCAAGACAACGGACAGCGTTTCGACACGCTGGCCGTGAACGCGCCTGGGCTGATGGAAAAATCGCTGCGAGGACGCATCCCGCGCACCCGCGCCTCTTCCCACGCGCGGCAAAACTGCTAGCCTGCGATGAAACCGTTCAAGGGGCATTTTCGATGCGCAAAGTTGCTTTTGCCGGGCTGCTGCTCGCCGCCGCGCCGCTGTTCGCGCAAGTCCCGATCGATCCGATGGCGAACGACAAGGTCGCCAAGTACGATTGGGTGCGCCCCCAGGCCGACTTTGTCCGGCGCGAGGTGATGATGCCGATGCGCGACGGGACTAAGCTGTACACCGTGATCGTGTTCCGCAAGGGCACCAGCGATGCGCCGATCCTGCTCAGCCGCACGCCTTACGATGCAAACGGTGCGACCAGCTGGAACCGCAGCCAGAAGATCGAAGAAGTACTACCGGTAATGGATGCGCCGTTCGTCAACGATGGCTATATCCGGGTTTATCAGGACGTACGCGGGCTGCATAAGAGCGAGGGTGATTACGTGATGGCGCGGCCTTTGTCGGGCCCGCTGAACAAGACCGGGATCGACCAGGCGACCGACGCCTACGATACGATCGACTGGCTGACCAAGAACGTGCCCGAAAGCAATGGCAAGGTCGGGATCATCGGTTCTTCGTATCTGGGCTTTACCGCGCTGATGGCGCTGATCGATCCGCACCCTGCGTTGAAAGCCGCGGTGCCGCAATCGCCGATGGTCGATGGCTGGATGGGCGATGACTGGTTCCACAACGGGGCGTTTCGGACGTTCGGGTTCGATTACGATCTGGGCCAGACGGTCAAGGAAGGCGGCGGAGCGGTGCCGATCGGGACCGGCGACGAGTATCAGTCGTATCTCGATGCAGGTTCATCGGGCGCGTTCGCCCGGGCTTGGGGGATCGATCAGCTGCCCACCGTGCGCAAGATCATGGCACACCCGGCCTATGACCAATACTGGCAGGAACAAGCGGTTGACAAGCTGCTGGCCAAGCGCAAGCTGACTGTGCCGACGCTGGTAATGCTGGGCCAGTGGGATCAGGAAGACAGCTATGGCGCGCCAGCCGTGTACCAAGCAGTCAAGGCCGCGCAGCCCGATGCGCCGATCACGCTTGGCATCGGGCCGTGGCGGCATTCGGGGACCAATTATGTCGGCACCCAGCTCGGCCCGCTGACGTTCGAGGGTGATACCGCGCTGCAATTCCGGCTGGGCTGGATCAAGCCGTTCTTCGATTGCCGGCTCAAAACCAAAGCGAGCCCATGCCAGGCAATGCCCGCTGCGATAACCTATGCCACCGGGACTAACCGCTGGGAGAGTGACGCCAGATGGCCCGCCGGGACCCAGACTGCGCTGTATCTCACTGACAAGTTCGGGCTGGGGTTTGCCAAACCGGCGGCTGCGGGCAGCGACGAATATGTGTCCGATCCAGCCAAGCCGGTGCCGTTCATGCCGCGCCCGGTGCACATGGACGGTGACCAATGGCGGACCTGGCTGGTGCAGGACCAGCGCTTCGTCGATGGCCGCCCCGATGTGCTGAGTTATTCAACGCCTGTGCTGGCCGCGCCGGTCCATATCAAGGGCGCACCCCGGGTCGATCTACATGCCGCAACGTCGGGCCAGGACAGCGACTGGGTGGTCAAGCTGATCGATGTCTATCCGGCGGAACAATCGGTCAACGCAGGTCTGGCCGGGTATGAACTGGGCATCGGGATCGAAATCTTCCGCGGGCGCTACGTCCACGGCTTTGCCACCCCCGCCCCGCTCAAACCCGGCCAGACCTATGCGTTCGGCTGGTCGTTGCCCAATGTGAACCACGTGTTCCTGCCCGGCCACAAGATCATGGTGCAGGTCCAGTCAAGCCTGTACCCGCTGTACGATCGCAACCCGCAAACCTGGGTGCCGTCGATCTTTGACGCGCCCGCGACGGCTTACAAGAAGGCCCGCCAGACGGTGCGCTGGGGCGGGACGCAGGCCAGCGCGGTATGGTTGCCAGTGGTGAAGGACTGAAATTGCGCCGCCGCGCGCGCCTCGCAATGACGCGATAGCGGAGCTGCTGGCTGGGGCGGGAGGATTCGAACCTCCGAATGGCGGTACCAAAAACCGCTGCCTTACCACTTGGCGACGCCCCATCAGCGCGGCGGGCTATAGGCAGGGTGCGCGAGCAAGGGAAGGGGGGATTTGCTGGTGCAGCTGCGCCTTGGTCGCCCAAGTTCGCGATCCCCGCGCCGTCCGGGACCCAGACCGCCGAAAAAATCCCGCGCCGCGATTTTTTTGTTCGGACCGGATCGATGTCGGCGCCGGGATGACGGCTTGCGCTGCTAAATCGTCCCCGGCTTGAGCTTGTCGAAATCGCTTGCGTCGTGCCGCTCGGACAGGAACGTCCCTTCCTCGCCCTGGCCGCGATTGACCACCAGTCCGCGCCGGGTTGCCGGGCGGCTGTTGAGCTCCATCACCCAGCGGCCGACGTTGGTATATTCCTCAAGGCCCAGGAAGGTCTTGGCATCGTTGTAGGCGAGCCCGCGATAGAGCGCGCCGAGCCACGGGAAAGCGGCAAAATCGGCGATGCTGATCGCATCTCCGGCCAGATACGGCGCTTCCGCCAGCCGGCGGTCGGCAACGTCGAACAGCCGCTTGGTCTCCATCGAATAGCGATCGATTGCATATTCGATCTTGACCGGAGCGTAAGCATAGAAATGCCCGAACCCGCCACCGATAAACGCCGCGCTGCCCATTTGCCACATCAGCCAGCTGAGGCATTCGGCGCGCCCCGCCGGATCAACCGGGATAAACGCGCCAAATTTCTCGGCCAGATGCAGCAACATCGCGCCGCTTTCGAACAGCCGGATCGGTTCTGGACCCGATCGGTCCATCAGCGCCGGAATCTTGGAATTGGGATTGATCGCGACAAAGCCCGAGCCGAACTGCTGACCTTCGCCGATATTGATCAGCCAGGCATCGTATTCGGCCCCGCTGTGCCCGGCGGCCAGCAGTTCCTCCAGCATGATCGTGACCTTCATTCCGTTAGGCGTGCCCAGCGAATAGAGCTGGAACGGATGCTTGCCCACCGGCAACTCCTGGTCGGTTTGCGCGCCCGCTGTTGGCCGGTTGATCGCCGCGAACCGCCCGCCGTTTTCCTTGTTCCAGGTCCAGACTGCAGGCGGGGTATATTCGGCATCGGGCATGGGGAAGGTTCCTCTGGGGTGCGTTGCGCGTTGCAACCGAAGGTGGGGAAGCGGCGCTGGATTGGCAAGGGCACTCCCGCCTGGCCTCAGCCCAGACGCATCACCCAGCCATGCAAATCGGGTGCTTCGCCGCGCTGAATTGCGGTCAGCCGCGCCTTGAGCTTGCCGGTAAGCTGGCCCGGACCGCCGCTGCCGATCGTGAATTGCTCGCCATGATCGGCGACGTGGCCGATCGGGGTGACCACCGCGGCTGTGCCGCAAGCGAAGGCTTCGATCAGATTGCCCGAGGCGGCGTCGCTGCGCCATTGGTCAAGGCTGTAACGGTCTTCGCGCACGATCAGCCCTTCATCGCGGGCCAGCGTCAGCAAGCTGTCGCGAGTCACGCCGGGCAGGATCGTGCCGGTCAGCGGCGGGGTGGACAGCGATCCATCGGCAAAGGCGAAGAACAGGTTCATCCCGCCCAGTTCTTCGATCCATTTGCGCTCGACCGCGTCGAGGAACAGCACCTGGTCGTAACCTTGGGCATAGGCCGCTGCGGTCGGGACCAGGCTGGCGGCGTAATTACCGCCGCACTTGGCTGCGCCGGTGCCGCCGGGGGCGGCGCGGGTGTAATCGGACACCGCAACGGTGATCGCGGGCGCGCCCGATTTGAAATAATTGCCCGCCGGGCTGGCAATAACCATGAATTTGTAGGCCTTGGCCGCGCGCACCCCCAAGAACGCCTCGGTCGCGATCATGAACGGGCGCAAGTACAGCGAGCCGCCCTCGACCGTGGGGAACCAGGCCGCATCGGCGGCGACCAACTGCTTGACCGCAGCAATGAACAGCTCTGGCGGCATTTCGGGCATCGCCAGCCGCTGTGCCGACGCGTTAAGCCGCGCGGCATTGGCCTCGGGCCGGAATAGCGCAAGCGAACCATCGGGGTGGCGATAGGCTTTCAGGCCCTCGAAAATCTCTTGGGCATAGTGCAGCACCGAGGCCGCCGGATCGAGCGCGATCGGGCCGTAGGGCACCACCGCGGCGCTGTGCCAGCCAGTGCCTTCGCTCCAGTCAATCGTCACCATGTGATCGGTGAACTGGGTGCCAAAGCCGGGATCGGCGAGCACGGCGGCGCGGGTTGCGGCCGAACGCGGAGCGGGATTGGTGGTGTGCGTGAAAGCTAAAAGCGCTGGGGCGGGCTCGGCCAGACTTGCCATGCAATCGAATCCTTCAACTGTCAGGCGCGTGCAGTGATTGAAAATTACGCGTTATGCAAGCCCTGAGTAATAAACGGAAAGGCTATATTTCTTATTGCTGCATAGCCTACCCCAGCCAAAAGGCCAACAAGCACGTTGCCGGCCTATCACCAAGGCGCAGTCACAACCAACAACGGTGTTGCGCGACTTTATTTATCCGGTTTGGTGCCCAGCCTTCGCCGACACTGCGGGGGCATGCTGCGGGACGTGCTGAAATCACTAACGCCACAAATGAGGAGGGCCGCTTCGGCTATGCCAGAAGCGACCCTCGACATGGTCAGCGGCCGGAAGCGCCGCTCACGGAAAACCTCTATCGCTGCGTGTCAGCGATAATGCTCCATGTTGCGGATTACCGACCCCTCTGCTGAACCATGAGACATCGGTCACCTCCTTTCACGTAAGTAATTCGCCGACCGCAAAGTGGATCGACCGGACCGGGCGGCGGGGATCGCCGTCAGCCCTCGGTGCACAGATGTGAGTCATTCCGCGCTGCAACACAAGACTTGTAATGAAATAATTTGGTGTCAGGATCGGTGGTTCGGGCT
>JANMCG010000181.1:0-13440 GCA_031361075.1 Novosphingobium sp.
CCGCGTGCCCAGCGACAGCAGCGCAACCTTGCTGCCTTGCTTGACCACCCGGCCCTTGCCGATCTCGAGCCGCTGCGGCAGCACCGGCAGTTCCGCTCCGGTGCCATTGCCGCGCGGATAGCGGAACGCGATCGGACCACTGTCATGGCACGCTGCGGTGTGGACCATGTGGACCAGCTCGGCCTCATCAGCCGCGGCCATCACCACCAGATTGGGCAGGGTCGCCAGATAAGTAACGTCGAACGACCCGGCATGCGTCGCTCCGTCCGCGCCGACCAAACCGGCCCGGTCGATTGCGAAGCGCAACGGCAGGTTCTGGATGGCCACATCGTGCACCACCTGGTCGTAAGCCCGCTGCAAAAAGGTCGAATAGATCGCGCAAAACGGACGCATCCCCTCGGCGGCGAGCCCGGCAGCAAAGGTCACCGCGTGCTGTTCGGCAATCCCGACATCGAAGAACCGTTCGGGGTACGCGGCTTGAAACTTGTCGAGCCCGGTACCCGATGGCATCGCGGCGGTGATCGCAACGATGGTCGGATCGCGGGTCGCCTCGGCCAGCAGCGCCTGGGCAAACACCCCGGTGTAGCTTGGTGGGCCGGCCGCACTTTTGACTTGCTCGCCGGTGATCACATCGAACTTCTGGACCCCGTGCAGCTTGTCCGCCGCGGCTTCGGCGGGAGCGTAGCCTTTGCCCTTCTGGGTGACGACATGGATCAGGCACGGGCCTTCGGCGGCATCGCGGACATTCTCGAGAATCGGGATCAGCTGGTCGAGATTGTGGCCATCGACCGGGCCGACGTAATAGAACCCCAGCTCTTCGAACAAGGTCCCGCCCATTGCCATGCCGCGGGCAAATTCGTCGGTTTTCTTGGCCGCGCGGTGCAGCGGTTCGGGCAATTTGCGCGACACCCGCTTGGCCAGTTCGCGCACCCGCAGGAACGGGCGCGACGAAACAAGCCGCGCCAGATAAGCCGACAGTCCGCCGACCGGCGGCGCGATCGACATGTCGTTATCGTTGAGGATCACCACCAGCCGGTTGCCCGCTGGCCCGGCGTTGTTCATCGCCTCATAAGCCATACCCGCGCTCATCGCGCCGTCGCCGATCACTGCGATCCCTTTGCCCGCGCGCCCCGACAATTGATTGGCTACGGCAAAGCCCAGCGCGGCCGAGATCGAGGTCGAGCTATGCGCGGTGCCGAACGCATCGTATTCGCTCTCGCTGCGCTTGGTAAAGCCCGACAACCCGCCGCCTTGGCGCAAGGTGCGGATCCGGTCGCGCCGCTCGGTCAGGATCTTGTGCGGATAGGCCTGATGGCCGACATCCCAGATCAACCGGTCGGTCGGAGTATCGAAGACATAATGGATCGCCACCGTCAGCTCGACCACGCCCAGCCCTGAACCAAGATGTCCGCCGGTCTGCCCGACTGCGCTGATCATCTCGCTGCGCAGTTCCGCCGCCAGCTGACCCAGCTGATCGCTGCGCAATTGTCGCAGTTGCGCCGGTCTATTCACCGTATCAAGTAGCGGGGTGGCCGAATTAGCATCCATCCCGCGCGCCTTACACCGCTTGTCCGGGGGTGTAAAATGGTCTGGTCGTGCACGGCTCGTGCAGGTTGACTTGGCTGGTCGAGTGCTAAATGCAGGCGCGATGGAGCCAAGCCACCGTCTTGCCGTGCGCACCGATACCCCCGCGATTGCGACGCTGATGGAGCGGGCGATCGCCGAGCTGCAGCGCCCGTTCCTAACGCCGCCACAAATCGCCGCGAGTCGGCTAAGCATGGGGCTCGATACCCAGCTGATCGACGACGGCACCTACTTTGCGATTGTGGACGGCGCCGCGCTGGTCGGCTGCGGCGGGTGGAGCAAGCGCGCGACGCTGTACGGCGGCAATCATTCGGCCGAATTGCGCGATAACCGCTTGCTCGATCCCGCGACCGAGCCGGCGCGGATCCGCGCAATGTATACCGATCCGGCGCATGTCCGGCGCGGGATCGGGCGGCTGATCCTGACGTTGTGCGAAGCTGCGGCGCGCGATGCGGGCTTCCACCGGCTCGAGCTGATGGCCACTGCCGCGGGCGAGCCGCTGTACACTGCCTGCGGCTACCGCGTGATCGAGCGGGTCGCCCGGATGAGCGGCGAAGGCATCGCGGTGCCCGGCGCGGTGATGGGCAAGTCGCTCGATTAGCGCTAGGGCCGGGGGCCACCGTGCTGGAGCTTCGCCATGTCCCTACCCGCTAATTCCGCCCCGCTGACATTCGTGCTGACGGGCAACCGCGCCAGATCCAAGCCGTTCTATGCCGAGGTGCTCGGGCTGCGGGTGCTGGGCGAGGATGACCATGCGGTGACGTTCGACCTTGGCAACCGCACCCCGCTGCGGCTGACGCAAGTGATCGGCCATAAAGGCAGCGGCCACGCAGTACTCGGCTGGCATGTCGCCGATCTGCGCAGCGCGATGCAGGCGCTCAAAGCCAAGGGCGTGACGTTCAAGAACTTTCCGGGGATGGGACAGGATGCGCAAGGCGTGTGGAGTTCGCCCGGCGGCGGCGCGAAATTGGCATGGTTCACCGATCCCGACGGCAACGTGCTGAGCCTGACTCAGTTTGGGTGAGCGTTCGGCCCGGCGCTTATTTGTGGATGGTGGCGATGCCGAATGCGAGCAGCGCCGGTGCCCCCAGACCCAACCTGGCCGCGCGCGCCCCGCGCTCAGCTGCAATCGGCGCAGATGCCGCGCAGTTCCACCACCGGACGGATATCGGCAAAGCCCGCTTTGTGCGCCGCATCGACCAGCGCGCCGGTCAGCTTGTCATCATCGATGTGCACCGTCCGTCCGCATTTGTCGCAGATCAGAAAAATACAGTCATGGCGGCAGCCGGGGTGCGGATTGGCGATGTACGCGCTGGCGCTTTCAACCCGGCGCGCAAGATTGGTCGCCACGAACAGATCGAGGATCCGGTAAACCGAATTGGCCGCGACGCGCTTGCCGCGGGCGTTCGACACAAATTCGGCAATGTCGTAAGCGGAGACCGGGCGATCTTGCGCGGCGAGCGCACCGAACACCTCGGCACGCATCCCGGTCCACTGTTCGCCAGCATCGGTCAGCGCATGCTGAGCGGCTTCGATCAGGCTCTCGCCGACGGGTTCGTGATGGTGATGTTGGCTGGCCATGCGGCCGATATAGGCACTGCGGCACGCGCCCGCAAATTTTAGCGCGCTGACACTGGCGCAAGCAGCGTTTGGGGCGCAAGCAGCGCCTGGGGCGCAAGCAGGGTCTGGTCGGGCAAGTCGGGCGCACCACTCGCAGTCGCAGCGGTAGCCGCCGGGATGACCTGCTCGGCCAGGCTCTTGTGGCTGAACGGTGAACCCATCACTGCAACCAATGCGCCGCAGCCCAGCACAAAGCCAAGCACAAGCGCGCGGTAGAGGTCAGGTTTGAACAGGCCCATGGGAACTTCTCTGGTCACAGCAGAATTGCTTGACCGCCCTCCTGCCGAAAAATGTCTTACCGCCAAGTGAACAAATGGCACAGCCATCGCGCTTGGCGGTGAAGCGAGAACAGGCTGCGGTGAATTGGGCAGTCAGTGGCGGAAGTGGCGAATTCCCGTGAATACCATTGCCAGCCCGGCGGCGTCGGCGGCGGCGATTACCTCGTCGTCGCGAATCGAGCCGCCCGGCTGGATTACCGCGGTTGCGCCCGCTTCGGCAGCTGCCAGCAGCCCGTCGGCAAACGGGAAGAACGCATCCGAAGCCACCGCGCTGCCTGCGGTACGCGGACGGGCCCAGCCGAACTTCTCGGCAGCTTCGGCAGCCTTTAGCGCCGCGATCCGCGACGAATCGCGACGGTTCATCTGCCCCGCACCGATCCCGGCGGTAACCCCGTCCTTGGCATAGACGATGGCGTTGGATTTGGTGTGCTTTGCGACTGTCCAGGCAAAGCGGCAATCGGCCAGCTCTTGCGCGGTCGGGTGCCGCTTGGTGACGACCTGCAATTCGCCCAGAGTGCCGTTGTCGCGCGACTGCAACAAGAATCCCCCGGCAATCGATTTGAGCATGGTTCCCGGACGCAGCGGGTCGGCAAATTCGCCGCACAGCAACAGGCGTAAGTTCTTTTTGGCGCGGAACACCGCGCGCGCCGCTTCGTCTGCCCCCGGCGCGACCACGACTTCGGTAAATATCTCGCAGATCGCTTCGGCGGTAGGCCCATCGAGCGGCTGATTGCAGGCAATGATGCCGCCAAAAGCCGAAACACTGTCACAGGCAAACGCAGCCTGGTAAGCCTCGAGCAGCGTCTTGCCCGTCGCGACCCCGCAGGGGTTGGCGTGCTTGACGATAACCACCGTCGGCGGCCCGTGCTTGAATTCAGCGACCAGTTCCAGCGCGGCATCGGCATCGTTGTAATTGTTATAACTGAGCGCCTTGCCCTGCACTTGCTCGGCTTGTCCGACCCCGCGGGTGGCCGGTCCGGCCGGCAGATACAATGCCGCTTGCTGGTGCGGGTTTTCGCCATAGCGCAATTCCTCACCGCGTTTGAGCGGGATCGCAACGCTGGCGGGGAACATTTGCGCCTGATCGGCAAAAGCAAACCATGCGGCGATGGTGGCATCGTACTGCGCCGTCAGCGCAAACGCCTTGGCCGCCAATTGCTTGCGTTCGTCAAACGAGGTCGCACCTTTCGCAACCAACGCATAATCCGCCGGATCGGTGACGATTGCCACAAAAGCATGGTTCTTGGCCGCCGATCGCACCATGCTCGGCCCGCCGATGTCGATGTTCTCGATCACCTCGTCGCGCGCCGCGCCGCGGGTAACCGTCTGTGCAAACGGGTAGAGGTTGACCACCACCAGATCGATCGCCCCGATCGCGTGGTCGGCCAGCGCCGCCGCGTGCTCGGGATTGTCGCGCACCGCCAGCAGGCCGCCGTGAACCGCAGGGTGCAAGGTCTTGACCCGCCCGTCCATCATCTCGGGAAAGCCGGTCAGCGCGGATACGTCCAGCACGTTCAGCCCGGCGTCGCGCAGCACCTTGGCGGTGCCTCCGGTCGATACCAGTTCGACCCCGCGCGCGGCCAGCGCCTGGCCCAGCTGCGCCAAACCGGTCTTGTCGGACACTGACAGCAGCGCCCGGCGGATCGTCACATCGCTCACTTTAAATTCACCCCATTTTCTTAAGCAGCCACGCGAACGAGCCGCCACCGCGCGAAACCAGTCCCTGCACCACCAGCTGCTGGATTGGCTGCGGACGGCCCTGGCCATCGGCCCAGATACTTTCTTCGAGCGACACTTGCCCGCCCATCGCCTCGCCGCCGCCCAGCCGGAACTGCCAGTACGACCCATCGGGCAACGCCAGCCCCGCGCCTTGCCCGTCTTCGGACAAGCCTACTTCGATCC
This sequence comes from Novosphingobium sp., assembly GCA_031361075.1. Classification (GTDB taxonomy): domain Bacteria; phylum Pseudomonadota; class Alphaproteobacteria; order Sphingomonadales; family Sphingomonadaceae; genus Novosphingobium. The sequence goes on from JANMCG010000181.1 coordinate 5,385, forward strand.
CCGGGCCGATGTGGAACCGGATCGCGAACCCAACTTTGCCGTTGCGGGCTTTGCCTTTGGCCGGGATCAGCAGATCTTCGCCGCGCAGCTCGGTGCCGTCATCGCGCAGGATCAGAATGCGGCGGTGCGTCAGCCCGAACCGCCCGACATAGCCGTTGTGGCTCGCTTCGAGACGGACGGCGCCGCGCAGCTTGTCGCCGGGCAAGGTCCGTCGATCAAGATCGACCTCGGACACCCCGCTGCCGATCTTGCCGCCGATCATCACCGCGGTCGAATTGGCATCGTCGAGCACCAGCGTCGAATGCGCCGCCGTCGCGCGCAGTCCCTGTTCGAGCCGCACCGGGATCAGGCCGCCCGCACACGCCGCGCCGCCGCAATTGACCACGATCCGCTGCCCGGCCTGGCTAAATTCAAACGCCAGGGTCGAGGCGCAGCCCGAGCGGGTGTGCTTGGCCAGCGGCGGCGGGGCGGCATCGAATTGCAGGATGCTCTTCTGCGCGACCACCCGCTGATAGCCCCATTGGCGGACATCGCGCAGCGGCCGGGTGCGCACGCCGCTGGCCAGGATCAGCGCGGCGACATCGCCGCCGTCGACCGCCCAGCCACCTTGCCACGAGCCGAGCGAGCCATCGCCATGCGTCAGCGCAAGCAGCGGCGGCACGAGCAGCCCCATGATGGTTTCAAGCGCGGCTGGCGGATCGCGCCGCACAGCTTGATAGCACGCGCGCAGCCGCACCATCAACGTAATCGCCTCGATCTGCGCCAACGGGCTGCGCGACAACACCCCGCCATCGTCGCCGACCAGTTCGCCCAGCGCGCGGATCAGCCCGGCCTCGCCAAACAGTCGCCGCGGCTTGCCCTCGGGCAGCAGCAGCCCGGCCGCAACTATCCCGCTCCACCCGGCGACCTCGGCCAGCAAATCCTCCGCGCGGCCGACATTCTTGTCGAGCCAGCGCGCGGTGTCAGCCAGCGCGGCGAGCACTTTGGCGCGCAGCACCTTGTCCGCGCCCGACAGGATCAGCGGGGCATGGACCAGCCAGTTAAGCTCGCGCGTGCCGGCATTGGCGATCGTCCAGGCCGGACCCTTGCCCGGGCGTGAGGGATATTTGGGATTGGCGCTAAGCCATGCCGCTAGCACCCGTTCGGCCACCGGGGCAACCGCTTCGCGCGGGGCGCAAGCTTCCAGATCGGCCAACCAGCTGAACGAATGCACCACCCGCTCGAGCGGCGGAGCCATCCGGGCCGCCTGAGCAAAATCGATCTGCACGATCGGTGATTTTACCCCGTGGACCAGAAAATGCCCGGCGCGCAGCGCGGTTCCGGCCATCTTGCTGCCCAGCAGCGGGTTGGCGACCGTGGCCAGCAAGCGCGGCTTGGCCGGTTTGCGGAACGGCGAGGCGAGCGCCCCGCCCGATATACCCAAGCGGTAAGCCAGCCGCAGCAGCCGTTCGCCCGTGCCGAGCGCAGGCGGGGCGAAATCGGCCAAGGCCAGCGCGCGGCCCGGTTCGACCAGTTCGCCCGGTGCGGCGGCGGGATTATCGTGGTCAGCGGCGGCAGTCACCAGTCCGGCCTCATCGCCGCCGCCCAGCGGAATGGCTTGTGCCGGCCCGCTGGCAGACGTGCCGTGCAGCTTGCTGCGATCCTGAAGCGCGGCATCGGTCGTCATCGTTCATCCCGCCCCCTTGAGCGCGGCGATATTGCCCGCGTAATGCGCTGGCCCGCCCTTGAAGGTGGCGGTCCCGGCAACCAGCACGTCGGCCCCGGCGGCAACACATTGCGGCGCGGTCAGCAAATCGACCCCGCCATCGACTTCGAGGTGGATTGGCCGCCCGCTCTTGTCGATCATCTTGCGCACCGCCTCGATCTTGCGCAGCTGGCTGGCGATGAAGCTTTGTCCGCCGAACCCGGGGTTGACGCTCATCACCAGGACCAGATCGATATCGTCGATCAGATAATCGAGCATCTTGGCCGGAGTGGCGGGATTGAGCGCGATTCCCGCCTGCTTGCCCAGCGCCTTGATCGCCTGCACCGTGCGGTGAGCGTGCGGCCCGGCTTCGGGGTGAAAGGTGATGATATCCGCCCCGGCGGCGGCGAAAGCTTCAAGGAAATGGTCGACCGGCTCGATCATCAGGTGGACATCGAAGGGTTTGGCGGTGTGCGGGCGCAGTGCCTTGACCACCCCCGGACCGATCGTCAGGTTGGGGACGAAATGCCCGTCCATCACGTCGACGTGGATCCAGTCGGCTCCGGCCAGATCGACTGCGCGCACTTCTTCGCCCAGCCGGGCAAAATCGGCGGACAGGATCGAAGGCGAGATCAGCGGTATGGCCATGGCGTGTAGCAGCAGCTCCGTTGTTCGGCGCTTAGCTACCACATCTGGGGGGAACAAGGCGCGCTTTAACGGTTTTCCACACTGCATCTCGCGCCATGCGATCGGCCTGACGTTCGCCCTGTCCGCTTGGCCGCACGCGCTTACCGCGCTTGACCTGGCCCCCCGCTGCACGGCAAGGCGCTGGCCATGCAACCGGCGCGCCCTGCAACCCAATCGATGCGGCTGATGGCGCAGGAAACCCGCGCCGAGCATGGCCCGGTGCCGCGCAGTCTGGGCGGACACGACGTGCCGCCGGGCTATGAGATGTTCGCCGATGGGCAGTACCTGCTGCGCTGCGCCAGCGGCTATGGGTATCATTACCGCCCCGGGTGCGGGATCATGATCGAGCGGCCGTCCAGCCTCTGCGATCCCGATGAGGAATACCTGTGGCTGAACGGCAGCGTCTATGCAGCGGCGGCCTGTTTGAACGGGCTTTACCCGGTGCACGCCTCGGCGGTCGAATACGCGGGGCGGGTCTTTGCCTTCACCGGGCCCAGCGGCGCGGGCAAATCCACGCTGGTCGCCGCGCTGGGACAGCTTGGACTGCCCCTGTTTTGCGATGATACATTGCTGCTCGATCTGACCGAACCCGGCGCGGTGATGGCCTTGCCCGGCCACAAACGGCTTAAACTGACCGAGCATGCGCTGGCCTTGACCGGGCTGATGGGTGAGCAGCCGGTGGGCGCGGAGACTGGCAAAAGCTATGTCGCGCCGCCCGCCGGAGCGAGCGCCGAGCCACTGCCGCTGGCCGCACTCGTGGTGCTTGAGCAAGGCCCCGAATTGCGCTGGGCACCGGTCAGCGGGGCACAGCGGTTGCTGGTGCTCGATGAAGATCACCATGTGCAACGGCTTTATACCACCGCGCTGCGTCCGGCCCGGGCGGAACTGTTCGCAACGCGCGCGCGGATTGCCGCACACGTTGCGATGGCCCGGTTGACGCGCCCGCACGACGCGGCCAGCTTTACCGCGGTTACGCAACTGGCGCTGGATCACATTTTGCAATCAGGAACCCCCGCATGACCGGCAGCATCACCAAGCGTCCCGATCAATTCAGCGAAACCGCGATCGATGACGAGATCGTGGTGATGAGCCTGGCCAGCGGGACGTTTTTCTCGCTTGCGGGGACCGGACGATCGATCTGGCAATTGCTCGACCGCCATTCGGATCGCCCGGTGCTGCTGGCCGAACTGGGGCGCGAATACGGCCGCGACGAAAGCGCGATTGCCACCGAATTCGATGAATTCGTGGCGTCGCTCGAACAGGCCGGATTGGTTGCCTGCAGCTGATCCAGGTCTGATTCGCGGGCGCAACCGGGCTCGCACACTGCGCGCGGCGGTGCTGCTGCTGGCGGCTCGGCTGCTGATTGCGGCGCTGCCGTTCCGGATCTGGCGCGGCTGGCTGGGCGGTCGGCCTGGCGCAGCGCGCAACGCTGACCCGGTTGCCGCGCGCAGATTCGCTGCCCAAGTCGAACGCGCGGCCTGGCGGCTGCCATTCGCGCTCAAATGTCTGCCGCAGGCAATGGCGCTCAGCTGGCTGCTACGCGGCGCCAGTATGCCGCACACGCTGGTGTTCGCCGCGCGGCCACCCGGCCACCGCGGCGCCAGCGATGATCTGCATGCCTGGGTCGAAGTGGCGGGCAAAGTGGTGATCGGCGATCTGCCCGGGCCGTGGCTGCGGATGCTTGATCAAGGTCGTTAATCGCCTGGCCCGCCAGCCAGCCCGGCGCGATCCTGAACTTTTGCGCTGCAACAAAACCATTGCAATCCGCTTGCCTGCAAATGCGGCGTAGTTCGCAGTTGCGGCATGGGCGGTTTGTGGGTATATCAAATGAGGGTCGCACCACTTAATTCGAGGTTTTTGCAATGAACGTCGTTATCGCGCCTAAGCCTGAAATCGCCTTGAACTGGGCCAAACCTGAGCTGGTCCGTCTGGGTCAGATTGCTGACGTTGCTGGTTCTCCATCCGGTGTTACGCAGAACGCAAGCAAATCCTGATTTTGCCAGCACCTCCGCTGATTTTTTGAACAATCGGCGGCCGGCGTGTTCGCTTTAGAGTGGCACGCGCAAGCACAATCCGAACTTTCCGGCACCCGGCTGGCTGCGTCGCTGGCAGCGGGCACGCGCCGCGCCGCTAGCGATGCCTTTGGGCATGGCTGGCGCTGCAGCGTGCTGCTTGACCACAGCGATTCGCGGCGGTCAAAAAGCTGGCGTCCGGTAACAACAGATGGTCTGATCGTGCTGTTTGCCGGTCACCTGGCCAATGCCCGCGAACTCGCCGCCGACCTTGGGCTTGTCTGGCCCGCGACCCCGTCGACAGATGATCTTGCGCGGCTATACGGCAGGTTATTGCGTCAATCGCCCGCGCGCTGCGATCTGCGCGCGATTGGTGAATATGCCGCCGCCAGCTTCGATCTTGCTCAGCAGACGCTGCGACTGGTGCGCAGCCCGCTGCGTGCGCCGCCCTTGCATTATCAACAGCGCGGCCACCGGGTGATCGCATCGACCGTGCCGCGTCCGATTCTGGCGGCGGGAACCACGCCGCAGCTTGACGCGCTCAAACTGGCTGACAATGCCTGGTTCAATTACAACACCGATCGCACCGGCTGGTACGAAGGCCTGGCCAAAGTGCCGCTTGGCAGTACGGTCGAATTTGGCACGGGCGCGGCGCGGACCAGGCGTTATTACGATCCGCTGGCCTTGCCGCAAGTTCGCCTGCCGCGCGCCGAAGATTATGTCGAACAGGCCGGAGTGCTGCTGAAACAGGCCGTGGCCGCATCGCTCGACGGGTTCAGCCGCCCCGGGGTGCTGCTGTCCGGCGGACTCGATTCGTCACTGGTCGCCGGAGCAGCGCTGGAGATATTGCCCCCCGCGCAGGATCTGCCCGCGTTTACGTTCGTGCCGCAAGCCGATTGGGATGGGCGGGTGCCGCCCGGAACCTATGGCGATGAGCGGCCTTACGTCGATGCCTTTGCCGCGCTGCACCCACGGGTTCGCCCGCATTACCTCGACAATCATGGTCTCGCCTTCAATCACCGGATGCCCGAACTGTTCCACCTGACCGGGATCGCACCGATCAACCTGAGCAATTACAGCCCGTATCACGAGCCGTGGCGCGCGGCGCAGCAGGCCGGATGCGATGTGCTGCTGCTGCCACAATGGGGCAACGAGACGTTCAGCAACGCGGGCGAATGGGGTCTGATCGAATATTTCCTGCGCGGGCGGTGGGGTGAACTGACGGCGGGCTTGCGCGCGCTGGCCGATGACGACCGGCCCATGTGGCGGCGGGTGATCGGCGAATGTCTGCTGCCGCTGCTGCCGCCCGCATTGTGGCGCTGGCAGCGCGCGGTGCGCGGGGTGCGCGACACGCGCGAACTGGCTTCACCATTGCGCGCCGATTATGTCGCCGCGCACGGGCTTAACGCGCGCGGCGATGCGCAAGGCGGCGCGCTGGGCGCAGCCACGCCGCGCAATCAGCGCCAGTGGCTGACGCGCGCGTTGAACGGTGCGTTCGAAGAATCAGCGGACGTCTGGCTAGGGTTTGAGCAACTATACGGGGTGGCGATGCGCGATCCCGCGGCGTATCGCCCGCTCGCCGAATTCTGTTTCGGTTTGCCGACCGACTTGTATCTGCGCGGTGGTGAAAACCGCTGGCTCGCCCGGCAACTGGCGCGCGGTGTGCTGCCCGAGGCGCAGCGCACAAATCTGCGTTCGGGCCGCCATCATCCCGACTGGCTGGCCAAGCTCGCACCGCAGCGCGAGGCATTGAGGGCCGAACTTGACCGGCTCGAACAAGTTCCAGAACTGGCCGAGATGCTGGATTTTCCGCGGCTCAAAGCCGCGCTGGACGATTGGCCCGAACAAACGCCGATCGGCGCCGATGCCCTGCCGCTGCAGGTTGCGCTGACCCGCGGGCTGACCACCGCGCGGTTCATCAATTCCGTTGCCGGGCGGAACTGCTAAGGCAGCGGCGATGAACCGCTGGCGCATCCTGTTCGATCTGGCTGGTCGCCGCCGCGTCGCGCTGCTGCTGGGGCTGATGGTGCTGGCGGCACTGAGCGAGGGCGCCGGGCTGATCATGCTGGTCCCGTTGCTGGCGGTGCTGGCCCCCGGCAGCGCCTCCGCCGGACCGCTGCCAGCGCTGCTCGCCGCTGTGGGAGTGCCGCTCGCACTGGGCCCGCTGTTGCTGGTATTCGTCGGCCTGGTCGCGGTCCGTGCGGTGATCATGCGCGCACGCACGCTCGCCACGGTGCAATGTCAGGTCGCGGTGGTCGATGGGCTGCGGCGCCGCGCGTGGGACGCGCTGCTGCACTGCGAATGGCGCAGCTTGCTGACATTGCGCCGCAGCGACAGCGCCAGTCTGCTGCTCAGCGAGGTCGAGCGCGCCGGGCTGGGGGTTCAGCAATTGCTGCTCGCCGCCGCCAGCGCCGTGACGCTGGGCGGAATCCTGCTCGGCGCGCTGGCAATCTCGCCGTTGCTGACACTCGGGGCGGGGCTGGCCGGACTGGGGCTGATCGTGCTGCAAGCCGGGCTGCGCCGCTCCGCACAGGCGCTGGGCGCGGCGGTCGGGACAGCGCACGCCGCATTGCAAGCCAGTTTGGGCGAAGGACTTGGCGCGCTGCGCACGATCAAAAGCCTGGAAGGGGAAAGTGCCGCTGCGGCGCAGACCGAGGCCAGCGTGGTTACGCTGCGGCGCGGCCAACTGGAATTTGCGCGCAGCCTGTCGCGCAATCAGGCCCTGCTGCAAGTGGGCGGCGCGGCCGCGCTGGCGCTGCTGGTGTGGCTGGCGGTGGCGCGATGGCAGCAAGGCGCAGCTGCGGTGCTGCCGATGGTGGCACTGTTCGCGCGGGCCTTGCCGCTGCTTGGACAAGTGCAGGACGCCGCGCTGAGCTGGCTGCACGCCCGCCCCGCGCTTGACGCCGCGCTGGCCTTGACCGCCGCGGCGCAGGCCGCGCGCGAACCCGATGCCGCTGCAATCGCCGCGCCGCATTTGACCCGCGCGTTGGGGTTCGATGCGGTGGCCGTGCGGTTCGGCGCGGCAGCTTTGCTCAACGGTGTGTCGCTCAGCGTGGCGGCGCGGGGAATTACCGCGATCACCGGGCCGTCTGGGGCGGGCAAAAGCACGCTGGCCGATCTGGCCGGGGGTCTGCTGGCGCCCGATGCCGGACAGGTCACGATCGACGGGGTGCCGTTGGCCGGGCCGCTGCGCCGCGCGTGGCGCAGCCGGGTGGCGTATGTCCAGCAGGACCCGGTGCTGCTGGCCGGCACAGTGCGCGATAACTTGCGCTGGGCCGCGCCCCAAGCAAGCGACGCGGCGCTGCGCAGCGCGCTGGCCGATGCCGCGGCGGGGTTTGTGCTCGATCTGCCCGATGGACTCGATACCCGGGTCGGCGATGGCGGCCGCGGGCTGTCGGGCGGCGAGCGCCAGCGGCTGATGCTGGCGCGGGCGCTGCTGCGCCAGCCCGCGCTGTTGATCCTCGACGAAGCGACCAGCGCGCTCGATGCCGATAACGAAGCACAGATTGCGGCCGCGCTGGTCCGGCTGAAAACGCGCATGGCGGTACTGGTGATCGCGCATCGCGGCGCTTTGGCCGAAATTGCCGACCAGACTTACACGCTGGCGAGCGGCAAATTGCTCAGCTGAGCGCGGCGGCGTAGATTTCGGGCAAATGCCGCGGCGCCTGCGCTT
>JANMCG010000221.1:0-16151 GCA_031361075.1 Novosphingobium sp.
CGCAACTGCTGGGCACCGATGCTGTGCGCGGCTCGCTGCAGCAATCGCGCGATACGGCGGGCAACAAGGTGACAACCTTCCGCACCAAGACGGGCAATTATGTCACCGCGACGCGCGACCGCAGCGGCGCAATGCTCACCAATACACGCGACAAGACCGGCAAGCTGCTGTCGGCCACCAAAACGGATACCGGTACGCTGAGCGGATCGGCACAAGCGAGCGCAACGGGCGGCGCCAAAGGCAGCGCGATGTCTTCGGGCACCGGCAGCGTCTCGGGCATGAAACAGAACCTGGCATTGGCCGGAAGTGCTGCGGCCGAGGCAATGGGCAGCTTCGACGTCCAGCCTGGGACCGAGCTGTACGGTTTGAACGGTAAAAGGCTTGGCAAGGTACGCGAAGTCTATGCTGACGGCAGCGGCCGGGTAAAGGGCTTGCTGGTCAAGGTCGAAGGCGACACCGTGCTGCTTGAGGCCCGTAATTTCGTCGCGAGCAGCCAAGGGCTCGTCACAGTCCTAAGCGAAGCTCAGATCACGGCAGCTGGCTCGGGCCAGGCCGATGGTACCGGGACGGGATCGCGTTCCGGGCCGGGCGCATCGAACGCCATCTTTGCAGGCTTGTCGCATAATCTGGCGCTGGCTGGGTCGTCCGCGGCTCAATCCTCGGGTAGCTTGGACATCAAATCCGGAACCCAGCTCTATAATATGTCAGGACAAAAAATCGGCAAGGTTAAGCAGGTGATAGCCGACAGTCAGGGGCGGATTAAGGCGCTGGTGATCACGGCGGAAGATAGCACTGCGACGCTGTCCGCGGCAAACTTTGCGGCCAATGGCGATGTGCTAGTGAGCGCGATGTCGCAAAACCAAATCGTTTCGGCGAGCGATAAGCAGGCGGGCACAACCGCCGCGCCAGCGCAGGGCATCAGTAGCAACGGCAACTCGCAGCAACCGCAGACAGGCGATGCGGTGGATCCGGCGCGGAGCAGCACCGAACCTGCAAGCCGCAGTGGCGGTGGCAGTGGCAGTGGTGGTCAGGCTAGCGGGACGTCGCGCTCGATGTCCAACCAGAAAGGCCGCGTCAGCAATCACTGACGCCGCCTCAGCCTCCGCAGGGGTCTACATCCAGCCAGCCTCCCGGCTTGGCCCCTGCCACGCCCGGACCGTTCGCATACTTGGTCCGGGCGTTTTTTGTCGCGGCTTGCGACCGGTGGATAGAATTAGAGCTTGAACTGTTGAATCAATTATGATTCTAAGGGCGGATGGGCACCCGGGATTCAAATCGTCCGACTAACGAACGCGCGACGCAGGTCGTTGCGCTCGTTTGCTTGCTGGCGATGGGCGCTTGGGTGCTGCTAGGCCCCAGCGGGCTGATAGCCTGGAGTGAAAACAGCCGCTTGCTGAGCGAACGCCAAACCGAGTTGAAACAGCTTTCGATGCAACGCGATGAGATGAAGAACCGGGTCGCGCTGCTTGATCCGAATCACGTCGATCCAGACATTGCCGGACAACTCCTGCGCGCCCAGCTTAATGTCGTGCATCCCGATGAAATGGTGATGCTGCTCAACTGAGCCTTGCGGCGGGCCTGGATGGCCGCGCTTTCTAACCCTGAAATACGTATGGGACCGTTTCCCTTACGGCGAACACGGCCTATAGGATCGCTTCGACCGCTGACCTTGTTTCGACCATTCCAGGGGATTTGATTTTGGCCAAGCCTGCCACCCGCCAAAAAGCGCCTGCCAAGGCTGCTGCTGGCGACGACAATTTTGAGCTGCGCAGTCTGCAAGATGCCCACCAAGCCAACCCCCGTTTTCAGGCCAGCGACGAACAACTGCTCGAATTCTATCAGCAAATGTTGCTGATCCGCCGGTTCGAGGAAAAGGCCGGGCAGCTGTACGGGCTCGGGCTGATCGGCGGATTCTGCCACCTTTATATTGGGCAGGAAGCGGTTGCAGTCGGGCTGCAATCGGCGCTTCAACCGGGCCACGACAGCGTCATCACCGGCTACCGCGATCATGGCCACATGTTGGCTTACGGAATCGATCCCAAGGTTATAATGGCCGAACTGACCGGTCGCGCTGCCGGAATTTCGAAGGGCAAGGGCGGGTCGATGCACATGTTTTCGACCGAGCACAAATTTTATGGCGGGCACGGCATCGTCGGGGCGCAAGTTCCGTTGGGGGCCGGCCTCGCATTCGGGCATCAGTACCGCGAAGATGGCGGACTGTGCCTGGCTTACTTTGGCGATGGTGCAGCCAACCAGGGCCAAGTGTACGAGGCGTTCAACATGGCAGCGCTGTGGAAGCTGCCGATCGTGTTCGTGGTTGAAAACAATGGCTATGCGATGGGTACCGCGGTAACTCGCGGCTCGGCTGAAACGCATTTTTACCGGCGTGGTACCGCCTTCCGGATCCCGGGGATGCATGTCAACGGAATGGACGTGCTCGAAGTGCGGGCGGCGGCCGAACTGGCATTTGCGCACGTTCGCAGCGGGGCAGGGCCGGTGCTGATGGAATTGCAGACTTATCGTTATCGCGGGCATTCGATGTCAGATCCGGCCAAGTACCGCACGCGCGAGGAAGTCCAGGAAATGCGCGAGAAACACGATCCGATCGATGCCGCCAAGGCAGAGCTACTGGCGCGCGGGATGACCGAAGACAAGCTTAAAGAGCTTGAAAAGCAGATCCGTAGCAAGGTCGCCGAAGCAGCTGATTTTGCCGAGAATTCGCCCGAGCCGCAAGCGCCCGAACTTTACACCGATGTCCTGGTGGAGCGGTACTGATGGGGATCGAACTCAAAATGCCCGCGCTCTCTCCGACGATGGAAGAAGGCACATTGGCGAAGTGGCTGGTTAAGGAAGGCGACGCGGTCAAATCGGGCGATATCCTTGCCGAGATAGAGACAGACAAAGCGACGATGGAATTCGAGGCGGTCGACGAAGGCATCGTCGGCACGATTCTGGTCCCCGAAGGAACCGAAAACGTCAAAGTTGGCACGGTGATCGCGACGATCATCGGCGAAGAAAGCGTCCCCGCCGCCCCGGCGCAAGCCGCACCTGCTGGAGCGAAAGCCGAAGCACGGCCTATTAATGCGCCGCCAGCGCCCCCGGCTCAAGCTGAGAACGACGCGCAATCCGCGGCCCAGCCTGCCAAACCTGCCATTGTTGCCGGAACCAACATTGCGACCGTTACCGTCCGCGAAGCGCTGCGCGATGCGATGGCTGAGGAAATGCGCCGCGATTCGCGTGTGTTCGTGATGGGTGAAGAGGTTGCGCAGTATCAGGGGGCTTATAAGGTAACCCAGGGTCTGCTCGATGAGTTTGGTCCCAAACGGGTGATCGATACCCCGATTACCGAATACGGCTTTGCCGGGATCGGCACCGGTGCAGCGATGGGCGGCTTGCGACCGATTGTCGAATTCATGACCTTCAACTTTGCGATGCAGGCAATCGATCATGTGATCAATTCTGCGGCCAAAACCAATTATATGTCGGGCGGGCAGATGCGCTGCCCGATCGTCTTTCGCGGGCCGAATGGCGCAGCCAGCCGGGTCGGCGCGCAGCACAGCCAGAATTATGCCCCGTGGTACGCGAGTGTCCCCGGGCTGATCGTGCTTGCCCCATACGACGCTGCAGATGCCAAAGGATTGCTCAAAGCCGCGATCCGCAGCGATGATCCGGTGGTGTTCCTCGAGAACGAGCTGATTTACGGCCGCAGCTTCGAGCTGCCCGAGCTTGACGATCACGTGCTTCCGATCGGCAAGGCGAGGATCATGCGTGAGGGACGCGATGTTACAATCGTGTCCTATTCGATCGGGGTTGGGCTGTCGCTCGAAGCTGCCGAGTTGTTGGCGGGTGAGGGGATCGAAGCCGAAGTGCTCGATCTGCGCACACTGCGTCCGCTCGATCGCGAAGCTGTGCTCACCTCGCTGGCCAGAACAAATCGGCTGGTGATCGCAGAAGAAGGATGGCCGACCTGCTCGATTGCGTCTGAAATCATTGCAATCTGCATGGAAGATGGGTTCGATCTGCTCGATGCGCCAGTGATGCGGGTGTGCGACGAAGACGTGCCGCTGCCTTATGCCGCCAATCTGGAAAAGCTTGCGCTGATTGACGTACCGCGGATCGCTGCGGCGGTGCGCAAGGTGTGTTACCGCCTAGGGCCTAGCTGAAGCTGCCGCCGGTGCTGATCTTGGCGTTGCCGGTGTGCAGGTTGCAGTTCTGGACCGGATCGGGCTTGGTCGCATCGCGCTGATAGATCTGCGTCAGATCTCGGTTGTCGCGCACGGTGAACGATGAAATCGCCTTGATGTCGAGGCTGCCGAGAAACTTCGCCGAGATCAGCGGCTGATAGGTATAATTCAACTCGACAAAAATCACGGCGTCATCTGGTTCGGCGGTTACCTGCTCACCGCTAGGGCCCATGCCAGCTTGGCCAAAATTAGCGCCTTGCACGCCATAAGGCGAAACGTACGTCTTCATTCCGCGGCAGCGTTGCCAGTGAATGTACTGGTTGTTGCTGTCGTTGACCTCAAGGCTCGAAATTATCACCCGGCCGTTGTCGTACAGATTGAGCTTGGCCGCCTGCATCTGCGCGCCGTAAATCACGTCGTTGATATCGCTCTCGTAAATTCGCCGGTTCTGCAGCGTGCTGGTATCGCCGACGCGCGAGGCGTTGTCCGCGATATGTTCGGCCAGCTGGCTGACCTTCATGTTGACCAACGCGTAATTGGCTTCCTCGGCGCCCCACAGTCCGGCGGTCAGCAGAAACGGCGCGCCCATGGCAAATTCGACCATTGCGACGCCCGAGCGATTGCGAAGCAGCGCGCGCAGGCGGGCCAGAACGCTCATGTGCAATTCCCCGTGGCGGGCGCGGCGTTGAGTTCCTGCTGCCCATATGGTTGATTGCGCAGCACTGTAGCCGCGCTGAGCGTGAAATCCTTGGTCTGCCCGGGAATAAACCCGGCGACCGGGAAGGCGCGTGGGTATTTGACCGTGACGGTATACAGCACTGCGTCGCGCGCGCCGCCCATGCCGGCCTTGCCGCTATCGGCATCCCAATTGCCGTTGCCATTGGCGTCTTCATACGGCTCACCGTTGTTGCACGTGCCATTGCCGTCAACATCGGTGAAATCTTCGGGGCGGCCGGCATTGGTAAAAGTGGTGTAAGCGCGGCGATTGAAGCTCAACACCGCACCGGGCGCCACTGCGTGCACCGCCTTGGCCACATTTGCATCAATTGTACGTTCCTGACCGGCGGCACTTTGCATTGTCGAATTACGCGACGCGCTTTGAATCGCGCCCTGCAGCATTTCGGTGGTGTACATATTGTACGACAGATCGAGTAGCCCCATGATCATCAGCATCAGCACCGGCGCGATTAGTGCAAATTCGATGATAGTCACCCCGCGTTGGTCGCGCGCCAGCGTGTTCAAGTGGTGGCTCATTTGCTCAGCCTCAGATCGCCTAACTGTGCGGCGATTTTCCCGAACGCGGCGGTCAGCTCACCAGCGTCCTTGGCCTCGAAGAAATGGCCGGGGCCGGCACATTGCGTCATGATCGGATTAAGCGTGGTCCCAAAGCCGATGACCCAGATGGTAATGTTGCGCTTCTTAACCTCGCTGCAGGCCACTCCGAAGCGTTGCTCGACCATATCGGACAAGCTGAGCGACGATGCCGGGGTCCAGCGCCGCCGGTCGAGCGGTTCGAGCCCGTAAGCGCCGTATGAAACGTCAAGCGCCTGCGTCACGCCGTCGGTCAGGAAAATCAGATGGCGACTGGTCGGTTTGCCGTCGACCTCTTGGTTGTCCGCCGCGAACAAACCGGTTGGCGATAGCAATCTTCCGCCCCAGATCATTCCGATGTCGTGATAGGTCGCGCCGCTGGGCTGCAGGCCGCCAAGATAACTGGTCAGGTCTTGCGACGTCATCGGCTGCAGCTTGCGCGCGGCGGCCGGGCACGGGGCGGTGCCAAGCCAGTACGGCGCGATGTATTCGTCCGGGGTGGTTTGCGGCGCAGTGGTGAACGTACCGCTGCCGTCCCATTTGACCGAGCGGGCGTAAATTGCGCTGGGATACATCGGACGCCATTTCGTGGCGTCATCGCTGGTCGGAATCAGATCGATATCAAGATCGAGCGCCTTGCCCAGATTGACGTTGCCATAGTCAGTTATTTCATAAGTCGACCGTTCTTCGATGCAGCCGTTAGTCTCGGTCCGCCAATTGCTGACGTTGCGATCCAACTGTTTGTAGCGCCAGTTGAACACGGTGGTTTGCGTGGGATCAGTGACCCGCTCAAAAGTCCCGCGATAATCAGTGTATGTCGTCACCGAGACGATGCAGTTGCTACCGCTCAGCGCGGTCGAATAGTTATTCCCATTGACCAGCACCGCGTGCGGCTGGATCGAGCGGGTGCCTGCTGGCGGTCCGGGAAACGGCTCGGTACGGACGGTGCCGGGGGTGTCCTGATAACTGATCGTCCCCACCGGGTTAGCTCGATCGCACGTATAGTAGGCCGGGTAAGTGCCTGAGCTGGGCGGTGTGACGACGACATTTTCATGCGCGTCGACCGTGGTACTGCCAGGGTTATTGTAGGCAACCGGCGGATGATAGGTCGCGGTGTAAGTATCGCTCTGGCTCGGCGCGCTTTGCACTCCGCTGACATAAGCCCAGTTGCGGTCGTATGTTGTGGTGCCGTTTTGCTGGCCAACCGCAACTTGCTCGCGCGATTGGTATTTCCAGTTATCGACCATCCAGCTGTTGTCGAGCAGCCCGCCTACATTGACGTTGGTCGCGTAAGGCAGAAAGCCGTAGCGGATGCGGGTTCCCGCGGTCTTGCTGCCTTCCAGCTGTGTGTGAAACGATTGCACCACGTCGCGCATCACATTGATCCGTGGCTTGGTATCGCCAGGGTTGGTTTCGGCCATCGACCCGGTGGTATCGAACACGAACATGACATCAGTATTGGAAAAGTTGAGCCGCGACTGGCAGGAAACCTTGATCGCCATCTCATGGTAGCCAAACAAGGTCATCACGGTGGTCGGTACATCGACTTTGGCCACGCCAGAGATTGCAAAATCGCTTTCCAGCGTCATTTGGAACGCGCGGTTCCTGGTCGCATAAGCGCCATTTCGAAAGTTGATGTTGAACATCCGCTGCCCGGTCTCGGCCACACCGGTGGGAATTTGTCCGGTGGCGACGACTTGCGAACCAAGCTTTTTGCGCGCGGCCAGCACTCCGGCATCGCAGGCTTGCTGGATCCGGCTTTGCGCCAAATAGCTGCGGCCCATGTCGATCCCGCCGCCCGCCATCGCCAGCAACGGAATGACCGCGGCGGCAATCATCGCCAGCGCATTACCCGCGCGATCGCGCAGCAGCCGGGTCAGCAATCGGCTCACTCTGTCAAAGGCAGCTTCACGCCCCATCGGCTGTCCCACGTTCCCCGTTTCTTATGGCCAAATACCTAGCGGGCGCGCATGACCCGCTGATCAACAAGGGTGGTTAATTTCTTCAGGAAATTTGCGAGCAGCAGACGCGCGGACCTGCGCCAAACCAGCCGGTATCCGCTTTGGTTCAGATCGAAACGTAAACCGGGCGCGTGACCCTGATTGTCGGCGATCCGATGTTGAAGAAGCCCAGCATGTTCTGCGGAACGTAAGTTAGCGTCAGCATGAATTTGGTAGTGCCGGCAATGTCCGAGACTGGCTTGGTCGCGGTCGCGGTCAGGTTGTCAGCATCCAGCCCATATGGCGCATTAACTGCATAGGCTTCGGCCTTATCCTCGATCTGGCTGGTCGTCAGCATATCCTGTTTTTGGTATTCGATGATGGTGTAACGCGCGGTATCCGACGCGACTGACCGCACTGCATTATAGGCAAACATGTGAAAGCCGATTTGCAACACGCCAAACATCATCGCAAAGATGACCGGTGCCAGGATAGCAAATTCGACCAGCACTGCGCCTTGTGTGTTACGCAGCAAGGCGCGTAAATGGGCCTGTTTCATGATACCTGCACCGTGCGCACCAAATTGTAATTCATCGGCGTTCCGACACCGAATTTGGTCCAGATCGGCGTGTAAGTATCAGTCAGCGTAACTTTGACGTAAATCGACGTGTCGTCTGGATCAGAGCAAGCACTTGTGGCTGAGACCATAGCCGTGGTGGTGCCGCAGCGAAACACCTTGACCACGGTTACCTTGCTTAATGGCAGGTTGAGCGAAGTCGACAGTGCGTTTCGGATGGTGGTTACGTCGGTGCCGGCCCCTTTGGCGACTGCCAGCACAATACCTTCAAGATCGGTGGCGCCGGTTTGCAATTCATGCTGACGCGCCACCATCCGGCTGACGTCGAAGGTGCCCAGCGACAACAAAATCAATACCGGCGCGACAATTGCGGTTTCGATCACCACAGTACCGCGCGCGCTGGCGGCGAGTTTGCGGACGAAGGCGGAAAGCCGGATCATCATGCGACCAGATTCACGGTAGCGATGGCTGTGCCAGCATTATTGGTTTCGGTACTGCACCGCGTATCGAGATAAGCATTGCCCGACACGATGATTTTGTTCGCCGAGATCTGCAGACACGAACTGTCGATGCTTGCCGTGCCGTTCAGCCGCGCGGTGCCAACGGGCAGATAGATCGTGCCCTGAAACAGCGAAGTCGAATTGCCGTTGATAATATGCTCTTGCGACGGATTGTTGTTGCGGTCTTCGAAAATCAGCATGTTTGCATAGCGATCCGACAGCGTAGAAGAGTAACCCAGCGACTGAAAATCGGACGACTGCATCGGAGTGAGCGTAATTACCCCGGCGTTGCCGCTACCGCCCAGTTTGAGTGTGGCGCCGTTCTTGAGCACAAACATGATATTTGTGCCGGTAACCGGGTAGTTGGCTGACAAATCTAGTGTCCCGCCGTTAATGACGTAAATACCCTTGCCTAGCGTCGTCTTGCATTTCACCACGATCCCACCGGCATACGTTCCGGCAACCGGTGTCGCGACGGCCTTTGAGCCATTACCGGTGCAAGTATAGGTCCGCGCGGTGTTGTTGGTGGGCGGCGTCAAATCGTCGTAAATGTCTTTTAGCCCGGTGACGTGTTGTGACAGCACCGACTGATTGACGCTTGGTACCGTAGCGGTGCCGCAGGTAGCGATTGAGTCGGTGGTAACCGTGGCCGAGCCGCTGATGATCAGGGCATCATCCGAACACGACAACGCCGCTAATCCGCAGCGTGCCACTACGTTAGCGCTGCCGCCAACCGAAAAGGTCGTGCCGTTCTTGCCAACTGCGATCAGGCAGGCCGAATAATCTTTGCCGGCCTTGAAACTGGCTTGCGAGTAAGCCGTAACAGTCACGCCCTTGCCGCTGAGGAAGCTTGAAAACGGCAACGTTTTGGTGGCGGAAGCCGACACGATCACGCTGTTGAAATTGCCATTGGCGTAGCTGGCTAGCTTGAACGTCGGATCGGTAGCAAAGCCTGCAGTCAGCGCTAGATTGTTGAGGTAATCCTGCTTGCCACGGATCTTGTAGGCATCGCGCGACGCATCCTTGGTCATTGCCCACGCCGAGGCCAGCGCGCCTTGATCGGTGGCCTGCTGCAATTCGTGCTTCCACGCATACCACTGCGAGAAATCCACCGCTGCGCCCGCGCCGCCGATCAGCATCGGCAAGCCGATTGCCGTCAACAGGATCGCATTGCCGCCGGTATGAGACTTCAGATCGCGGAGCATGCTTTTTACGGTCTTGAGCATGTTGCCCCCTGCAAATGATTGTTGCACCCGACAGCCTGATACAGCTGGTTGGTTTTCACTGTGTTTAGCAGCAGGGTTAATGGAAAGTTGCAGTTGCGCTTTCCCCGCGATACTGGCCTGTGCCGGGCTGCAAGCGTCGCGCTCGCCCGCGCGTCTGTTCAAAGGCTGATGATGGACAACACCGTTTTCCTGGCCGCGCTGCCAGTCGAGCGCCGGTTGGCGCTCGCTTATGCGCCAGCGCGCGCCCGCAGCTTATGGCTGGGGCTATTCGCGCTGGATGCGCGGCTCGGCGGGATCGTGCAGGCAGCGCACGAGCCGTTGCTGGCGCAGATCAAGCTGGCGTGGTGGCGCGACGAATTGTCCAAACCAGTCAGCGCGCGGGCGCTGGGCGAACCGCTGCTGGCACTGCTTTCTGAATGGGAAGGGCATGGCGTCAGCCTGGGCGCGCTGGTCGATGGATGGGAAGTTTTGCTGGATGATGAACTGCCCGATCAGGCTGGACTGTTGCAAATTGCACAAGCCCGGGCACAAGCTTGCGCCGGGCTGGCCGCACGGCTTGGGCTGAGCGCCGCCGAATCTGCTGTGCGCCGCGCCGCGCAATTCTGGGCCTTGGCCGAACTTGGCGCGCTGTTGACCGAGCCAGAGCAACAAACGGCCATCCGCACGCTGATTACGCAGCACGATTGGCGCCGCGCCGCGTTGCCGCGCGAATTGCGCCCTTTGCAAGTGCTCTATGGCCTTGCCGCGCGCCAACGCGGGTCCGGGCTGCTGATCCCCGGACCAGTAGCGGGTCTGCGCGCGGTCAGGCTTGGCTTGCTGGGTATTTAGGTTATGCTTGGCCTTTAGGGGAGGCCGCGCAATGAACCGGATTATTTTGGGAGCTGTTTCGGCGCTGATGTTGGCTGGGGCGGGATTGTTCTGGTGGCAAGGCCAAGCCGCAATTCAGGCGGCCGCGCCGCCCGTGCCGCTAATGGCTGAACCCGAGGCAACCGGCCTGCCGCTCGAGGAACTTCCCAGCGAAGACGGCGACGGAATGGCCGGAGCGGCTCCGCCCGGAGCGAGCAAAGCCAGCCGTGAAGAGCTGCGTTTCAACCGGCTCGATCGCAACCGCGATAATCTGGTCACCCGCAGCGAGGCGCTGCAACCGCGCGTCGCGATGTTCCGTAAACTCGATGCCGATCACAACAATCTGCTCAGTTTTGAAGAATGGTCGGTGGTCAGTTCCAACCGCTTCAAAGGTGCCGACGCCGATGGTAATGGCAGCCTGACTCGCCCCGAATTCGCCACGACCAAGCAGAAACCGACAAAGAAGGCCGGGTGTGCGTGCAAATAGCTTTGGCCGCTACCCGGATGCGCATTCGTGCTGACCTGGTCGTATTACCGCTGCTTTAAGGTGCTGCCGAGGCAGAGCTGTCGTTCGACAAGTTCAGCGCGAGCGGATCTTTTGCGGCGCAGCAAGTATGAGCTGGAATCAGCTTAAGCAATCCACGCCGCCAGATCGACTTTGGCGCGTTCAGTATAGGCCTCTTTGCGCGCCTTTTTTTTGACCGCATCACCAAACGGCGGAAACAGCCCGAAATTGACGTTCATTGGCTGATAGGTTTCGGCCACCGCATCGCCGGTAATGTGCGACAGCAGCGCGCCGAGCGCGGTGGTGCGGGGCGGGGCGGTCCAGTCGCTCCCGGCAAGTTCCGCCGCGCTCATCAGCCCCGCGAGCAGGCCTACGGCAGCGCTTTCGACATAGCCTTCGCAGCCCGTGATCTGCCCGGCAAAACGAATATGCGGCGCGCTCTTCAACCGCAATTGCCGGTCAAGCAGGATCGGCGAATTGAGGAAGGTGTTGCGGTGCAGCCCGCCTAACCGCGCAAATTCGGCATTTTCCAGCCCGGGAATCGTGCGGAACAACCGCACTTGTTCGGCGTGTTTCAGTTTGGTTTGAAAGCCCACCATATTCCATAGCGTGCCCAGCTTGTTATCCTGCCGCAGCTGCACGACCGCGTGGGCCCACCGCCCGCTTGGATGGTCGGTGGTGGCGGTGTGCGGGTTATCCAGCCCGACCGGCTTCATCGGCCCGAACCGCAAAGTGTCGAGCCCCCGCGAGGCCATAACTTCGATCGGCATACAGCCTTCGAAATAGGGTGTGCTGGCCTCCCATTCGCGGAACTCGGTCTTCTCGCCATCGAGCAGCCCTTGATGGAAGGTGGCATATTGCTCGCGGGTCATCGGGCAATTGATGTAATCCTTGCCGTCGCCGCCCAGCGCGATCGAGCTGTCAGTGGTCTTATCCCACCGCGCCGCCATCCAGCAGATGTCCATATTGATCGAATCACGATGAATAATCGGTGCGATCGCATCGAAGAACGCCAGGCTGTCCGCCCCGGTCGCCGCGGCGATACTTTCGGCGAGCGCGCCCGAGGTAAGTGGCCCGGTGGCGATGATGGTCAGGCCAGCGGCAGGCAAAGCGTGGATCCGCTCGCGTACCACGGTCAGGCTAGGCTGCGCGGCAAGCGCGGCCTCGACAGCTGCGGAAAATACTTCGCGATCCACCGCCAGCGCCGATCCGGCCGGAACCTGGGCTTTGGCCGCAGCGGCCATCACCAACGAATCGAGTTCGCGCATCTCCTGATGCAGCAGCCCGACCGCGTTCTTTTGATGGTCGTCCGAACGAAAGCTGTTTGAACAGACCAGCTCAGCCAGACCAGTTCCTTGGTGCGCGGGAGTCATATCGCCGCCGCCGCGCATTTCCGACAGCCGCACGGTTAACCCGCGCCGCGCGAGCTGCCACGCCGCCTCGCTCCCAGCGAGCCCGCCACCGATAATATGCACATCGTATGTCATCGCTTGCGGCCCTAGCCTGGTACGCAGCAAGTTCCAACGCTTGCGCACGAAACCCGCATTCTTTCGGAACGCAACCGAACCGGGTTACCAGACTAGCGGGTCCTGCCGACTGTCACTTACCCCACGCCGCAATTGTGGTGCGATGCAATTCACGCCGGTGGCCCTCGTACCCGCCGGTCGCCTTGTGCAGCACGGAACGGTTGTCCCACATAATCAGCATCCCGGCTTCCCACTGGTGGGCATAGACGAAACGGTCATTGCCTTGCCAGACTTGCAGATCGCGCAGCAGCGCGATGGCTTGATCATCGGCCATCCCCTCAATCCCGATGATGTAACCCAACGTGGAGAAAAACGCGCGCCGGCCAGTTTCGGGATGCACGAAGATCAGCGGGTGGCTTTGCGTGGCCAGCGCGGCCAGGCTGGGGCGAATATCCATGCTTCGGCCCTTGTCAGCATCTCCGTACGAACCGTCTGGGGCATATGGCAGCCGTGCGGAGTGGACCGCGACCAAATCGGCATAGCGCGCTTGCTCTGACCCACTGAGCGCTTCCCACGCGGCGTGCTGATTAGCGAACAGGGTATCGCCGCCGTCGGGCGGAATGTCGATTGCGAGTAGGCAGGTTCCTGCTGGCGGCCGAGCCTGAAAGCTCCAATCGGAATGCCAGTTTTCAGCAAACAACGGGCTGGTTTCATTGGCCTCACGCCGGATTGCGGCGATGTGCTGGCGCCCCGCGATCGGCGCGAAAAACGGGTCGTCGCCGAACCCGCCGAATGACAGCGTAAAGCGCTCAAGGTCATCATCGTCCATATGCTGATCAGGGAAAGCGATGACATGGTGTTGCAGCCAGGCCGCGCGAATTTCCGCGACGGTGGCGGGCTCGAGCGGTTGCGACAAGTCCAGCCCGGTAATCCGCGCGCCGCAGGATTGGCCCGATGGGGTGATCGTCAGGGGCATTTGCGCTTGGCTCCCGTTATCCGCACCGCTTCGTCAATCCGGCGAACGGGACGTTTCACACTTTGCTTTACTCCTCCGGCGGCGTTTCGCTTGACGTCACGCCCGCATCGATCCCACCATCCTCACCAGGCTCATCGCCGTCAGCTGCATCTTCAGCCAAGCGTACCGCGCTGACCACGTGCTCGTTATCAGCCACATGGAAAAGCCGGACGCCCGAGCTGTTGCGCCCGATGACCCGCAGGCTCTGCAAGGGCAGCCGGATCAGCTTGGCCTGATCTGTGACAAGTACCAGTTGATCGCCGCGCGTCGCGGCAAAGCTGGCGACGACTGAGCCATTGCGTCCGATGTTGTCAATGTTGGTGATGCCTTGCCCGCCGCGCCCGGTTCGGCGGTATTCGTAGGCCGAGGTCAGCTTGCCGTAACCGTTTGCGCAAACCGTCAAAATGAACTGCTCGTGCTCGCTAAGCAGTGCGAACCGCTCCTGATCGGCCATTTCGCCCTCTCGCTCTGGCTTCCAGGCGGCATAGCGCAAATATTCGTCGCGCTCGTCTGAACTGGTCCCGACGCGGTGCAGGATCGACAACGAGATGACCTCGTCGTCACCTTTCAGCGTCATCCCACGCACGCCGGTGGAGGTGCGGCTGGTAAATTCGCGCACTTCATCGCCGGCAAAGCGGATCGCCTTGCCCGCGCGGGTGGCGAGCAGCACGTCGTCGCTGGCTTCAAGCAATGCGACCCCGATCAGGTGATCGTCCGATCCTTCGTCGAATCGCATCGCGAACTTGCCGTTTGTCGGGATGTTGGCAAAGGCGTCCATCGCGTTCCGGCGAACAGAGCCCTTGGCGGTGGCGAACACCACCGACAGTTTGCCCCATTCGGCCTCATCCTCGGGCAGCGCGAGCACGGTCTGGATTGTCTCGCCAGTATCGAGCGCGGGCAGCAAATTGACAATCGGGCGGCCGCGCGTCGCAGGCCCGCCTTCAGGCAGCTTCCAAACTTTGAGCCGGTACACTTTGCCCGCGGTCGAGAAAAACAGCACAGGGTTGTGAGTGCTGGTGACGAACATTGTCGTCACCGCGTCCTCATCTTTGGTTGCCATCCCGGCACGGCCTTTACCCCCGCGGTTCTGCGCACGAAACGTGCTCAGCGGCGTGCGCTTGATATAGCCGTCGAGCGTAACGGTGACGACCATGTCGTCGCGTTCGATCAGGTCTTCGTCGTCCAGCCCGTCCCACGCGGGCGCAATTTCGGACATCCGGGGGGTGGCGAACATTTCGCGCACGGCACGCAGTTCGGCAATCATCACGCCGTAAAGTTTGATCCGGTCGCCCAGGATCGAAAGGTATTCTTCGATCGACAGCGACAGCTCCTTTAGCTCGCCGCCAATCTCGTCACGGCCCAGTGCCGTTAGCCGGTGCAGCCGCAGGTCGAGGATCGCGCGGACTTGCGCATCGGACAACCTGTAGGTGCCGCCGGTTTGCTCGGCGTCGGGTTCGATCGCTTCGACCAGCCTGATGTACTGTGCGATTTCACCGATCGGCCAATCGCGGGTGGACAGCGCCTCGCGCGCGGCGGCGGGATTGCGTGCGCCGCGAATGATTTTCACCACTTCATCCAGATTGGTGACCGCGATCACCAGCCCGAGCAAGATGTGCGCCCTGTCACGCGCCTTGTTCAACTCGAACTTGGTGCGGCGGGTGATGACTTCTTCGCGGAAAGTGACAAACGCGCTGATGAAATCGCGCAGCGCCAGCACTTCGGGGCGGCCGCCGCGGATCGCCAGCATATTGGCGGGGAAGCTCGATTGCGCAGGGGTGTGGCGCCACAACTGATTGAGCACTACTTCTGGGGTGGCGTCGCGCTTCAGGTCGATCACGACCCGCACGCCGAGCCGGCTCGATTCGTCACGAATGTCCGAGACGCCTTCGATCCGCTTGTCCTTGGCGGCTTCGGCAATCTTTTCGACCAGGCCCGATTTGCCGACTTGATACGGGATCGAGGTCAGCACGATAGAGCGGCGATCGCCGCGGCCTTCCTCAACCTCGTGGCGGCAGCGCTGCAGTACCGATCCGCGTCCGGTAAGATAGGCCGAACGTGCGCCGGCTTGGCCCAGTATGATTGGCGAGGTCGGGAAATCGGGGCCGGGGATAATCTCGATCAGCTGCTCGGAGGTGATCTCGGGGTTGTCGATATAGGCAAGACAAGCGTCAATCACTTCGCCCAGATTGTGCGGCGGAATGTTGGTCGCCATGCCGACCGCGATACCGCCCGCGCCATTGACCAGCAAATTGGGGTAACGCGCAGGCAGAACTTGCGGTTCACGGCGTGAGCCATCGTAATTGTCCTGGAAGTCGACCGTGTCCTTGTCGAGATCGTCAAGCAGCGAATTCGCCACCTTTGCCAGCCGCGCTTCGGTATAGCGCATCGAGGCCGGCATATCGGGATCCATCGACCCGAAGTTGCCCTGGCCATCGACCAAGGGCACCCGCATCGACCAATCCTGCGCCATCCGGACCAGCGCGAAGTAGATCGCGCTATCGCCATGCGGGTGATAATTGCCCATCACATCGCCGACGATTTTGGCGCATTTGCGGTACGGCTTGCCCGCAACCATGCCGCC
>JANMCG010000245.1:0-8381 GCA_031361075.1 Novosphingobium sp.
CACGCCAGCTTCCGCCAGTCGCCCTCCCCTTGGAAACTGTCCCAAAATGCCGGGACGACGACACAGGCCGTGGCACCCATCCGGCTCTTTGCATCGAGTCGGTCCCAGATATGGTTGGCGTAGTTCGCCTCGTTGCTCGCGCAGTTGTAGCCGTTTTGATTGCCGTACGCGTTGACGGCGGAGCTGCGATAGGCGGAACGGATGGCAATCCGGCCGAAGCGGTCCTGCAGCGGCTCCAGCAGTTGCTCGCACAGCTGCGTTCCGGCGGCGATGGCAAGGTCCGGGTCGTCAAGCACATTGGCGAGCCCGTGGATCGCGGCGATGTCCGAAAACAGGAAATCGCGGAGGAAGAAATGCCGCGAAAGCCGAATTCGGCCGAGGTTCTCGAGCGTCTTCACGCTGGTTGGTTGCTTCATCCTCTACTCTTCGCCCCTAGCCGAACCGGAAAATCTCCGCCACCAGCCGCCTGGGCATGAACCCTTTGCAGCTTCACGCGGCGATTCTGGCCGAATGACGGCTTAGCACTGAAGCTCGACAGGTCGCCTGACAACTGGGCAAAAGGTGCGCAAACCAGCCCAAAATTAGTTCAGCCTGACGAAGCCTTTCAAAGTCCTCCAAATGATTGGGCCTCACCAAAGGAGGCTCACATGGCTGCTCTCAAAATCATTTACGACAACCCCACCGCGCTGGTTGCAAACCCGCGCAATTCCAGGCTGCACACCGACGATCAGATCGACAAACTGGCTGAATCCATCAAGGCGGTCGGCTTCAACAAGCCGGTGGTTGTTGGCCAGGGCAACGTCATCTACGCCGGGCACGGTGCGACGTTGGCGGCGATCAAGCTGGGACTGAAGTCGATTCCCACGGTGTCGATCGCCCACTTGAGCGAGGCCCAGCAGCGCGCTTTCATGATCGCGGACAACCAGCTTGGAGAACTCTCTGCATTCGACCCGGACGTTCTCGCAATCGAGCTCGAGGAGCTGATTGCGCTGGACGAGTTCGAGATCACCGCGACCGGGTTCGAAATGCCCAAGGTCGATGTCCTGATCGAGCAGCGCCACAAGCCCAAGGCCGACCCGGCCGATCAGCCGATCAACCCGAACCACGTCGGGAAGGATGCCCGGCTGGGCGACCTGTGGCTGTGCGGCCGTCACCGGTTGTTTTGTGGCAGCGCACTCGACCGGGAATCCTACCTCGCGCTGCTCAACGGCGAGCTGGCGCAAATGATCATCACTGACTGTCCATATAATGTGCGGATCGAAGGTCACGTTTCGGGTCAGGACAACGCGCGAGAGTTCGTCATGGCCTCCGGCGAGATGAGCCCGGAACAGTTCACCGCGTTTCTGCGCACGTCCTTCGAGCACATGATCGCCAATAGTGTCGACGGCTCGATCCATTTTATCTTCATGGATTTTCGCCACCTGCTTGAGCTGCTGACCGCGGGCAGCGTCTATACCGAGTTCAAGAATCTGTGCTGCTGGGTTAAATCCGGCGGAGGCGGGATGGGCTCCTTGTACCGGAGCCAGCACGAGCTGATCGCCGTGTTTAAGGCGGGAAAAGCCAAGCACATCAACAATATACAACTCGGGAAGCACGGCCGTTCCCGCACAAACGTGTGGATGGCCCCTGGCCTCAACTCCTTCCAGAAGGGCCGCGCCGAGAAGCTGGCGATGCACCCGACCGTCAAGCCGGTCGGGCTCATCGCGGATGCCATTTTGGATTGCTCGAAACGCGGCGGGCTGGTCCTGGACCCGTTCGGAGGATCGGGAACGGCAATGATTGCCGCTGAGAGAACTGGCCGCCGGGCCGCGCTGATCGAACTCGATCCGCACTACGTCAACGTGGCCCTGCGCCGCTTTTGCGACGTCACCGGCATCGAACCCGTCAACGCTGCGACCGGCGCCGTCGTGCGTCGCCGCAAGTAGGGGGGGGGCTGACATCATGAGCGATGATTATGAAGTCGGCTACGGCAAGCCACCCCGCCAGCACCGGTTCAAGCCCGGCAACGCCGCTGCCAAGGGCCGCCGGAAGAAAGTCCCGTCGGCAAAAGCCGACCAACCGCTGTCGATCCCGGAGATCCTCGACCGTGCGCTGCGGACCAAGCGCAAAATCAAGCGCGGCGAGCAGGTCCTCGACATGGAAGTCGCCGACATTCTCGTCGAGCGCTTGGTCCAAACCATGACCAGCGGCAGTGCGCGCGACCTCCAGTACGTAATCAACCTGATCGAGCGCTTCTCCCCCGACGCCCTGGCTTCGACCCCCAAGCCGCTCGAAGTCACCTACCACCGCGCCGAAGGTTCGAGTGTCGCCCTCCCCCCCGCGGACCTGTGGCAGGAGTCTAAGCCATGAAGGTGAGTTTGCCTGAATGGGCCGCATGGCTCGACGTCCCGGTCAACGCTTCTCGCGAACCGGCTCGCCACCGTGTCCTGTTTGGCGGCAGAGGCGGCGCTAAGTCGTGGACCATCTCGCTTAAGCTGATCGAGCGCGCCCGACGCAGACGCGTTCGCATCCTGTGCCTGCGCGAGTTCCAGAACTCGATGCGGGACTCCTCCAAAAAGCTGATTGAAGACAGCATAGAGCGAATGGGGATGGGCCCGGGAGGTGATCGCTTCTTCAGCTTCACCGAGCGCGAGATTCGCGGCCGCAACGGCTCGATTTTCACCTTCGTCGGACTCAACGGCAAGGATGCCTCGATCAAGTCGTTCGAGGGCTACGATCTCGCCTGGGTCGAAGAGGCGGCGACCTTGTCGCAGTCATCAATCGATGCGCTGATCCCGACGATCCGCCGTGAGGGATCGGAGATCTGGTGGAGCTACAATCCGCGCTACCCGACAGACCCGGTCGACAGGATGTTTCGCAATGGCTCAGTGCCGCCAGGCACGATCCTCGTCGAAATGGGCTGGGCCGACAATCCGTGGTTCCCGGAAGTCCTGCGCCGCGACATGGATTACGACCGGGCTCGCGATCCCGAGAAGTACGCGCACATCTGGCAGGGCCAATACGTCATCCACAGCGAGGCCCAGGTGTTCCACAACTGGAGCCGTATGCCGTTCGCGACGCCGGCTGATGCCATTTTCCGGTTCGGAGCCGACTGGGGTTACAGTAACGATCCCACGGTGTTGGTCCGCTGTTTCATCGGCCGCTGGGAAGGTGAGCCGGGCAGGACTAAGGTCATCGCGGATCGCACGGGTCGCTGCCTGTTTGTCGACTATGAGGCTTACTTGGTTGGTTGTGCGATCAACAACACCCCGGCGCTGTTCGCGGGCTCCGATGACCGTCGGCCGGTGCGCTGGGCCAATCCGTTTTTGCATCCCGGCATTCCCGGTGCATGCAACGTGCGCATCACTGCCGACAGTGCTCGCCCCGAAACCATCGCTTACATGCACGCCATGGGGTTCGACATCGTCGCGGCCACCAAGGGCGCTGGGTCTGTCGAGGACGGCATCGAGTTTCTCAAGAACTACGACATCGTGGTGCACCCGCGGTGCGAGCACCTCGCTGATGAGCTGGTCATGTACCGATGGGTCACCGATCGCCAGACCGGAATGATCCTTCCTAAGCTAGCCGATGCCCACAACCACGTCATCGACGCCCTGCGATATTCCCTCGAAGGGGCTCGCAAAGCATTCGCAGGAGAGCCGCGCATCTACACGTCCGGCCCGCGGATCAGCAGCGATGAGCAATTCAGCGCCATGGGTCGAGACCAAATGTGGAAGCCCCAATTCGATCTTACGAAAGGGTGGGGGACAGTACTCTCGCGCCGGAGGGGAATCCTAGAATGAGCACGGGGAAGCCGCGGGGCCCTAGCATGCTCCAACTCTGCGCTGCCGGGGCGAGTGATTGGAGAAACCACAATTGCTTGCCACATCGATCGTCTCGCCCATTCCCGCCTGCGGCTGCGTGCTTCCCGTTGGGTGACCGCATTGGAAACCGCCTCGGGGAGCCGGTAAGACAGAACGGGTGACCAGTCGTCGGACCTGCGGCATCCCGTCAAATTGAGCCACTTTTCCGATAGCGCAAGGCTTTCTGAGGCCGGGGTGTGGCTTGGCGCGCGCCGGCCTCAGGGCAAGGCCAGCGCGCACCGATCGAAGCCAAGCTGGCTTCGGGTGGGCTCCGCGCGGGTTCGCCGCCATCCCCACCGCCACGATCGATCCGCCCCACGGTGCGGCGTCTCCCGCGGTCCCCGCGCTTATTGGGTCCGGGTCCCCGTTAGGCAGCTTTCGGTATGTCAGCGATCTTCTGGAACTCATTGAACAGGTCAGAATGATGCTGGGCCAAGTGCCGCACGACGCGGGCATTGCTGAGCAGGCGCGTGATGTAGCCAGTGGCCAAGACGAGATCGAGATGATCCTCGCCATAAGTCTGCTCGATCAACCGGAACTCGCGGTCGAGGTTCGCAGACTCCCGCTCCATCAACGTGATCTGCGCTTCGGTCAGGCCTCGCACGACCTTGCGGCGAGGTGCGACAAGGTCCTCTTCGAGTGTGCCCGCGACGATGGACTTGGCGTAGTTGGTTGAGTAGCGGTTCATCGCGACCATCATTTCCGCCGCGACAATCTGACGGATTGGCTTGAGCCTCCGAAGCTCGACGAAGGCGTTGAGCGGGACATGCTTGTCGCGAAGCAAATCTGCAGCCTCGTCGCATATGCCCACTAGCAGATTCCGCTTGGCGCGGATGTTCGCGATGTTGACGTTGAGCGCCCGCGCCAAGCGCTCCTCGGAGAGCCCCCGTTTGACCGCTCGCAGGATCATTCGGTGCTCCTGAATGATCGCGATCCGGTTTACTCGCCGGTTGTAGGTGAATGCCTCGTCTTCGGTCGCAACCAGGCAGACCACCTCATCGTCGCCG
Organism: Novosphingobium sp.; assembly: GCA_031361075.1. Lineage (GTDB taxonomy): Bacteria > Pseudomonadota > Alphaproteobacteria > Sphingomonadales > Sphingomonadaceae > Novosphingobium. Next base: position 4,850 of record JANMCG010000245.1, read on the forward strand.
CGCTGCCGCAATACGTCGAGCCGCAAGTGTCCATCAAGCAGCTGGTACCGCGCCGGGTCGTTGGAATGGCGCACCACGACCGGAGGCTCGATAATTCCAACCTCGCCAATAGAAGCTTTGATCTGGCCGTATTTGACCGACTGGCGAATCTTCTCCTGCACTTCGCGGAGCGGAGTGATGTCTGCGATTGCAATACGCAGAGTAACATCCTCGAAGGCGGGCGAGATCGGCGGCGCTGTTCGCGCGCCCCTGATCATCGCGGCTCGCCCATGGCGGCCAACCGCAATGCGATGTTCTCGGGCATAGTCGCGAGATCCTCGTCTTCGATCAGCGCGAGAAACTGCTCGTCTCGTGCTAGCCGCCGAAGTGCCTCGGTGATGAAGAGCAGGCGATTGCGGGTGACTTCAGTCCGCCGGATCATCACGCGCTTCCGGTCGGTATCTTCCTGGTAGGCCTTCACCAACGCGTCCGCAGAAATCCGCTCGCGCGATACAGCTTCGGCGTTCCCAAACCCCTTTCCGCGGCGGCGCCGGTTTTCGACGATTTTCTTTGCGGCTAGCAGCTTTCGGCCTCGCAACTGGCCACGCTCGTAGGCGCTGGTCAGCGCTGCCTGGATGTCCTCATCGTCGGCTTCTGCGATATCTACCGCCACGCTTAGCGGGATCACCCCGCTTTCCACTGAGCGAAGCAGGCGCTGCTCTCCCTTTTCGATCAGCCGAGCGACGCCGTGTACATACTCGACTGACAGGCCAGTCTTTCGTGCGATTTCTTGCGACGAGTGACCGCGCTCCTGCATCCCGCGAATGTCTTGAAGCAAATCTAGCGCGCGGTGCTGGCGACGCGCGCAATTTTCGACGAGGCTCGCGATGAGGCAGTCTTCTGGATCTGCAGCGACGACTAGCGCGGGCACCTCGCATTGCCCGAGCGCCTTGTAAGCTTCGAGCCTTCCTTGCCCGCAGACTAGGTCGTAAAAAGGACCGCCTGCCTCCGCGCGTCGCGACACCGTGATGGGCTTCTTGAGCCCGATCTGGGCTATGTTATCGACGATCTCCTTGAAGCCCTTCTTGTTGCGAGCTCGTGGATTGACGACCGTGATCTGGTCGATTGGGATCATCTCGACCCGCTGGGCCGGAAGGGCTGACATCAGGCTGCCCGCCTCAAAGGCGCCCGCGCCGTCATTCTATAGAAGCGATCGAGGGTGTCGCGGCGATATGCGTCGAGTGACAGACCATTGTATTCGGCCAGCCGCAGCACTGCTTCACTCATGTCCAGGCTTGGAAGCAGATAGTAGTCCCGGGGATGCTCGTTGGAGCTATCCATCCGCGCGGCGACCGTGATATCCGGCCGCAGCGCCGTGTCGAGGCGTAGCTTCCAGCGAAGCGATCCCGCGCTCGTTTCAAAGCAGCGGACGATGACGATCGAAGCGGTGAACTCGCGATTGATCGTTAGAAGGTCGGTTTCGGCGTCGCGCGTGACAGCGCCTCCCGCGTCCTCGATCCCCGCAATGATCGAGGCGACGGTGCCTGGGTATAGCGACCTCAGCCTGCGGTTAGTTTCGAGATATCGGTAGTCGTGATCCGGCGAGAACCCGACCAGCGCATAGGCGCGGAGCAAACTGCCAAACCGCGACCTGAACGCACTGCTCGAAGGACAGTTGTCGACCTCGTCGATGATCAGACCTGACAGGCTCCCTCTTTGCTCGAGGATTTGACCCAGCAACTCCAACATCTGCTCGTCGCTCAGCCGGTCCGATCGCATCCGAATGATCGCCTGGGCCCGATCAAACATCGGCGCGTCTACGATGGCTGCGAACACCCCGTCCGCTCGAATCCATTTGTCAGGCGAGTTCTGCACATGTGTTGATTTGAGCTTGAACGAGGTTCGGCCCCAGACGTTGTTGCCGATATACTTCTCGTTGATCAGCAGCTGGTGGACTGCCCCGCGTGACCACGGACGATCGAGATCCGTGAGGACGCGACGGCGGTTCAAATCCTCTGCGATCTGACTTTCCGTGCGTCCCTCGTCGACAAATTGACGATAGACTTCACGTACGATCTCGATTTCGTTCTCAGGTCCCGGAACGAGGATCACGCGATCGGTCGCGATGCTCTTATGCTCTCTGCGAGCAAGTTCGCCCTTCGGCTCTCCCGCCTCGTTAACTAGCAACCTGCGTAGTCCAAAGCCGGCCGCTCCGCCTTGCCGGAATCCCAATCGTATCAGGTTGGCTTGGCCACTGAATACCTTCACGGAGAGCTCACGGCTGTACTCGCCCGCCATGGCCCGTTTGACTGTCTTTATAATCGATGAGCCGATGCTGCCGTCGTTCTCGAACTGCTCCGCGCAATAGTGAACCTGAACGCCGGCGCGCCGGCATCGCAGCTCGTATGACGCCGCCTCATCGGGGTCTTGGAATCGACCCCACCGGCTGACATCGTAGACGATCAGCGCCTTGAAGTCGGCCCTGCCCGTCTCGACGTCCTCGAGCAGCTTTTGCAGAGCAAGGCGTCCGCCAATGTTGAGGCCGCTTTTCCCCTCGTCAGCATAGGTTTGGACGATCTCATATCCACGCTGCTCCGCATAAGCGCGGATCGCTGACGCCTGATTGTCGGTTGAGTATTTCTGATGCTCGGTGGACATTCGCACGTACTCGGCCGCCCGCACTTTTGGCGAGCTCCCTTCGGGATTCGCATCGCCTGACTTCATCCATTCAATAACCATCGAGGGTCTCAATGATGGGCGCCGCACGAGTCGCTGCAAGTCAGCTACTTAGACAAGAAGGCCAGGAACTATGGTTCCTAAAACCGGAACTAGACTTCCGAAATTGCGATCGGCCCTGACGGATGCCAGGCTGGCTGCGATAGTAGGAACGGCACTGCAATCTGAACTCGGTGCGAGTCGGCGAGCGACTAAAACAGTGATGACCTGGACGGGTGTCAGCGATCATACTGCTCGCGCGTGGTTGAATGGCAGAACAAGCCCGAGCGGGGTTCACCTCGTGGTGCTAGCTGCCAACTGCCGGCCAGTCATGACCGCGGTTCTCGAACTGACCGGTCACCCAAGCGTAGCGCTGGCATTAGAGATTGAGGCGGTTGAAGAGCGGCTTGAGGCAGCGTTGAAGGTCGCGCGGAGTCTGCGGACGAATGGCTACTGACCCCGGAGACTTCGAGCGGTGACAGAGACGACGTTCCCGATGGGCGGTAGCGATGTTCCCGCTGATTGGCGGCGAATTCCCGTTCGGATTCGAACGGGAAATTGCCTCTTCTGTGGCGGATTTATGAGAGTCTTAGCCGCCACTCTCGCCGCGAATGACTGCGTTGGCGTGAAATTCCCGCATTCTTCCCGTTAGAACGGGATATGACGCATTGAGACGGGTTCGCTCAGGACTGCGTCGCGCACCAGCCTGCCCTGGAACGCCTCACTCCAGGACGTTAACCCCCCACCCTTATCCCCGCCCACAGCGTGCGCGGGACGCCCAGGTCGATCGAGCCGGCCTGGTTGCGCGTGACGATGCGTTCGCCGGTGAGGTTTTCAC
>JANMCG010000254.1:0-5617 GCA_031361075.1 Novosphingobium sp.
AAGCCCGCAAGCTGGTTATGGCTGGACGCAAGGTCTGGCCGCTAGTCCGGAACCGCACCACCCAGTCAAAAACTGGATGCGAGGCAGGCTTCACCGGAGTGCCCGCTCAATTGCGAAGGCGCGCCCCTAGCCGGGCAAGGCGCAAAGATCAAGCTGTGTGTGGCGGTTTACTGGCCCGCGCTGCCCGCGCTCGACCCAATCGGGGTGCGATCATCGGGCTGGGCATAGGATTCGACGCCGGCGTCGCGCGCTTTCCATGCCGCTGCGGTCAGGCAGATGCGCTTGCCGGGGCGGTGGCTGCCGGTGGCAGAGGGCTGAGTGCGGCAGATGGTGCGCGGCTTGTCAGGCTTTGCTGGGTCATCAGCCATGACCGGAGCGGCGGTCAGCATCGTTGCCGCCAATAACAGGGAAATTGGCCGCATCGGGCGCTCCTTTGATTGATATTGTGGGCAAATATCAAATAAGGCCGTGCTGCGCTAGTCCTGCCGTGGCCCGCGGCGCAGCGCTGACAAGGCCCCGCGCAAAGTGCGTACTTCCAGATGGTTCCAACCCGGTTTGGTCAACAGCGTGCGCAAGGTCCGGCGCATCGCGGTCGCGCGGCTTTGCGGGGTGTAATACTCCGCCGGTTCGAGCATCTGTTCGAATTGTCCGATCAGCCCTTCCAGCTCCTCCTGCGAGGCGGGAGGGAGCAGCTCTTCGGCGGTCGGCTGGGCCAGCGCTGCCCCCTTTGACCATTCATACGCCAGCAGGATCACCGCCTGCGCCAGATTGAGCGAGGCAAATTCCGGATTGATCGGCACGGTCACGATCGCCCGCGCCAAGGCCACGTCATCGGTTTCCAGACCGGACCGCTCAGGGCCGAACACAAACGCCGAGCGCCCCGCCGCGTGCCACACGGCCTGCGCCGCTTGCTGCGGATCGAGCACCGGTTTGGACACCCCGCGCTTGCGCACGGTGGTGGCATAGACCTGCGCGCAGTCGGCCACCGCCTCGGCCAGGCTGGAATAAACCGTTGCGCGCGCCAGCACCGCGTCCGCGCCGGCTGCGGCCGGGCCTGCGCTGGGGTTAGGCCAGCCATCGCGCGGCGTGACCAGCCGCAGCTCGGTCAGCCCGAAATTGAGCATGGCGCGCGCCGCTTTGCCAATGTTCTCGCCCAATTGCGGGCGCACCAGCACGATTACGGGCGGGGCTGCTTCAGGAATTGCCGGCATCCTTGACCGTGCTGGCAAACTCTTCGAAATCCTTGGCTTCGGTGAAATCGCGGTAAACACTGGCGAAGCGGATATACGCGACGGTGTCGAGCGCCCGCAGCCCGTCCATGACCATCGCGCCGATTGCGCTGGCCGCCACTTCGGTTTCGCCAAGCGTTTCGATTTGCCGCTGCACCCCAGAAACCAGCTGATCCAGCCGTTCCTGCGCAATGCCGCGTTTACGGCAGGCCAAAGCAACCGATTGATCAAGCTTGCCCCGGTCGAAGCTTTCGCGCGTCCCGCTCGACTTGACCACGGTGACTTCGCGCAGCTGCACCCGCTCGAACGTGGTGAACCGCGCGCCGCAGCTGTCACACTGGCGGCGGCGGCGGATCGCGGTGTTGTCCTCGGTGGGCCGCGAATCTTTTACCTGGCTGTCATCATGCGCGCAGAACGGACAGCGCATTTAGGGACGGAGGCGTTTGTAGAACATCGCGCCTGCACCGATCAGCAGCCCCGCGGGGACGCTTAACAACGGCAGGATAAAGCCCGCAGCCGCGCCAGCGGCCGCTGCCATCAGCACCGGCTTGGTCGAAGGATGGCGCACGCCCTGCTTGGCCATGCCCGATAGTTCGACCTTGGCGTCTTCGACAATGTTATCGCTCATGACTTATAGCTCCTGGTAGATCGGGAAGCGCGCGCACAGATCTTCGACTTGGGCGCGGACGCTGGCTTCGACTTGCGCATCACCTTCCTCGCCATTGTGCGATAGGCCGTCAACCACTTGCGCGATCAACTGGCCGATCGCCCCGAACTCTGCCTCGCGGAAGCCGCGGGTGGTGCCAGCCGGCGTGCCGAGCCGGATCCCCGAGGTGACAAACGGCGAGCGGGTGTCGAACGGCACGCCGTTCTTGTTGCAAGTCAGCCAGGCCCGGTCGAGCCCTTTTTCAGCCGACTTGCCGGTGACGTTCTTTGCGGTCAGATCGACCAGCATCAAATGGTTGTCGGTCCCGCCCGAGACGATGCGCAGGCCATGCTCGGTCAGGCTGGCCGCCAGCGCGCGCGCATTGGCCACGATCTGCGCGGCATAAGCCTTGAATTCAGGTTGCAACGCTTCGCCAAAGGCCACCGCCTTGGCCGCGATCACGTGCACCAGCGGGCCGCCCTGCAGCCCGGGAAACACTGCCGAGTTGAACTTTTTGGCCAGCGCCTCATCGTTGGTCAGGATCACGCCCGAGCGCGGCCCGCGTAAGCTTTTGTGCGTGGTGGTGGTGACCACGTGCGCGTGCGGGAAGGGCGAGGGGTGCGCGCCGCCTGCCACCAGCCCCGAGAAATGTGACATATCGACCATCAGCAGCGCGCCCACCTCGTCGGCAATCGCACGGAACGCGGCAAAGTCCCACACCCGCGAATAGGCCGTGCCGCCCGCGATGATCAGCTTTGGCTTGTGCTCGCGGGCGAGCCGGACGACTTGCTCCATATCGAGTTGTTCATCCCCGGCGCGCACCCCGTAAGGCACTGGATTGAACCACTTGCCGCTCATATTGACCGGCGAGCCATGCGTCAGGTGTCCGCCTGAATTGAGGTCGAGCCCCATAAAGGTATCGCCCGGGCTAAGCAGCGCAAGAAACACCGCCTGGTTCATCTGGCTGCCCGAATTGGGCTGGACGTTGGCGAAGTCGCAGCCGAACAGCGCCTTGGCGCGCTCGATCGCCAGCGTTTCGACCACGTCAGCATATTCGCAGCCGCCGTAGTAGCGCTTGCCCGGATAGCCCTCGGCGTACTTGTTGGTGAAGACGCTACCGGTCGCCTCGAGCACCGCGCGGCTGGCGATGTTCTCACTCGCGATCAGCTCGATCTTGTGCTGCTGGCGGCCCAGTTCGCCGCGCACGGCAGCGTAAACTTCGGGATCGGCCTGTTCGAGCGTAGCCGAAAAGAACCCGGCCGGGCGGATGTCGGGCAGCTTTTCAAGAGTATCGGTCACGTGATCGTGCTCCTCAGCAAGTCGGGTGCGTCAATTTGTCAACGCGGCCGGCATGACGCCCGCCCTGGAACTGACCAGCCAGAAACGCGTCAAGGCAGGCCTTGGCCATGTCGACGCCCATCAGGCGGGCACCCAGCGCGATGGCATTGGCATTGTTGTGCTCGCGCGCCAGTGTGGCCGAATAGGGTTCGGCCACCTGAGCGCAGCGCAGCGCCGGATGCCGGTTGACCGCAATCGCGATACCAATCCCCGATCCGCACAAGGCAACCCCAAATTCGGCAGTGCCATCGGCGACCACGTCGGCCAACTTATAACCGAAATCGGGGTAATCGACGCGGTCGCAGGTGGCTGGCCCAAGGTCAGCGACTTGATGACCCAGTTCGATTAGGTAATCGCGCAGCTCGGCTTTGAGGTCGAACGCGGCATGATCCGAGGCAATGGCGATGCGCATGGCGGTGCCTGTAGGCCCATGCCGCGATTCGTGCCAGCCTTGAGCATCGGCTTTTTAGCCTGCCGACCTTTACCATGCCTACCGCCTAGTCAAAGGCGATCTTCGTCCGATCCACCAGTCGGCCAAATCTGTCGCTGACAGTCTTGCGGTCAATGACGTCAACCTTCCACGGCAGCGCGGATTCTTCAAAGGCTTCGCTTACCGCGGCGATCAGCGAAAGCGGCAAGGGCAGGTCAGCTTCGACCACCAGATCAAGATCGGACCAGGGTTTGACACGACCGGCCGCGCGGCTGCCAAAGGCATGAACGCAAACGTCGATGGAGAGATGCTCACGCAGGATTGCCAAGACGATCAAGCGTTGTTCGTCGCTTAACGCAAGGGCTGGCTTCAAATGAAGCGGACCTCGAGCGACCGCTCGGCCAGGTCTTTCGCTTCGACCAGAAACCCGGGAATACCATCGACCACCTGCGCCGCTTTTGCGCCGTCATAGGTGTGCGAGGTTAAACTGCGCATTTCACGCCAAGTGCGCCAAACCGACCAATCGCTGCCGATCAGCCCTTGCTCGGTTGCGCTGCGGATCAAATCCGCAAAACTCAGCCGGTCGACCTGATCCGGGTTGGCAGAAACGGATTCGAGCTGGCGGCGCAGCATCTTGTGCCCAAGATCATAGGCAAATTCGAACCGCTGGATCAGGCCGTCACGGATCTGGCTATCGCTCGTGTCGCGATTGTAACGCTCCAGTCCTTCGTCAAGCCGCGCTACGGCTGTGACGAAAGACGAGAAATCGAGTTGCATCGGCGCGCGGCCTTACTGATCGAGGAAGCTGCGCATCTTGCGTGACCGGCTCGGATGCTTGAGCTTGCGCAGCGCCTTGGCTTCGATCTGCCGGATGCGTTCACGCGTAACCGAGAACTGCTGGCCGACTTCCTCAAGCGTGTGATCGGTGTTCATCCCGATCCCGAAGCGCATCCGCAGCACGCGTTCCTCGCGCGGAGTCAGGCTCGCCAGCACGCGGGTGACGGTTTCCTTGAGGTTAGCCTGGATCGCGGCATCGACCGGGATAACCGCGTTCTTGTCCTCAATGAAATCACCCAGATGCGAATCTTCCTCGTCGCCGATCGGCGTTTCGAGGCTGATCGGTTCCTTGGCGATCTTCATCACCTTGCGGACCTTTTCGAGCGGCATTGAGAGGCGCTCGGCCATTTCCTCGGGCGTAGGCTCGCGGCCCTGTTCGTGCAGGAACTGGCGGCTGGTGCGGACCAGCTTGTTGATCGTCTCGATCATGTGGACCGGAATACGGATCGTGCGCGCTTGATCGGCGATGGAACGGGTGATTGCCTGCCGGATCCACCAGGTGGCATAAGTGCTGAACTTGTAGCCGCGGCGGTATTCGAACTTGTCGACCGCCTTCATCAGCCCGATGTTGCCTTCCTGAATAAGATCAAGGAATTGCAATCCGCGATTGGTGTATTTCTTGGCAATCGAGATCACCAGCCGCAGGTTCGCCTCGACCATTTCCTTCTTGGCGATGCGCGCTTCACGCTCGCCTTTCTGGACCATGTTGACGATCCGGCGAAACTCGACCAGCGCCATCCCGGTGGCCGAGGCAATGTCGGCCACTTCGGCGCGGATCCGCTCGACCGGGTCAAGCTCGTTTTCGGCGAACGCGGCCCACTTCTTGTCCTTGCCAGCCTGCGAAGCCAGCCAGCCATCGTCCAGCTCGTGCCCGACGTAGCTGTCGAGAAAGTCCTTGCGGTTGACCTTGTGGCGTTCTGCCAGGCGCAACATCTGGCCGCCCAGTGCGGTCAGGCGGCGATTGAAGGCGTAAAGGTTGTCGACCAGGTATTCGATCTTGGTCGCGTGGAACTGCACGCTCTCGACCTGCGCGGTGAGTTCCTCGCGCAGTGCCTGATAGTTCTTTTCCTTGGTATTGGTGAACGCGCCGCCAGCACCCATCACGCCGAGCCGATCATTCTGGATCTTCTCGAACTT
>JANMCG010000018.1:0-31650 GCA_031361075.1 Novosphingobium sp.
GCCGCAAATGGCGTGATCGCCAGAAGCACCAAGCTCACCGCTGCGGTAAGCGCCAATCCCGCTTCGCCGCCGGTCGAGAGACTGCCTGCACCGAACACCAGCAGCGGGACGGCGAGCGGGATGACCAGCAAGCCGCCCAACGCTGCTCCGCCGCGCAGGCCGGCGGTGATTGCCGCGACCAGAACGCCCAGTGCCGCCAGCCCCGGAGTGCCCGCGAGCAAGCCCCATTCGATCAGCCGCAACTGGTTTCCATCGATCCCGACCAAGGCCGAGGCGGGTAGCGCGGCGAGCATTAGCGGCGGGCCGAAGCTGAGCCAATGCGCCAGCACGCGCACCGCGACGACGCCCTCTTCGCTGATCCCGCGCACGGCGAACTGGTCGAACAGGCCCAGTTCCAGATCGGGCTCGATCAGCCGGTCGAGCGGGAGGATCGCGGCGAGCAGCGCGGCGACCCAGATCACCCCGCCGCCGGTTTTGGCGAGCAGCGGCGCGTCGGGGCCGACCGCGAACGGATAAAGCATCGCTACCGCGAGGAAGAACAGCACCGGCAGCAAAGCCCCGCCGCGCCGACCGCCGAGCAAGAGTTGAGCGCAATCGCGGCGCAGGAGGGTGAGGAAGGTGCCGCTCATGCCGGGTGATCCCGCAGGTCCAGCACTTGCGCGCCGGGCAGCGCGAGCGGCTGGTGCGAGGCGACGATCACGACCCCGCCCGCCGCCCGGTGCTCGGCAATCAGCGCCTCAACCAGCGCGGCTCCTTCGGCATCGAGACCATTGAGCGGCTCGTCGAGTAGCCAGTTGTGAGCTTTCTGGCCGATCAGCCGCGCCAACCCTGCGCGCTTGCGCTGGCCCGTCGAAAGGTAGCGGACGGGAATGTCTACCAGACGATCGAGTCCCAGCCGCTCAAACGGAAGCGGCGGCGAGTTATCAAGTGCGCTCCAGAATCTAAGCGCCTCGGCCAAGGCAAGGTGCTCATCAAGGGCGATCCGCGCATCGAGATAGGCGGACAGGCCACTCCAATCGAAAATGCACGGCGCGGCCGGGTGTAGCAGCCCTGCGAGAATCCTGATCAGCGAGGTCTTGCCGGTCCCATTAGGTCCGACCAGATGCAGCGCGCCGCCTGGTTCAAGCGCCAGGTCGAGCCCGCCGAACAGGAACCGATCCCCCCGGCGGCAGGTTATTCCCTTTGCTGTCAGCCCGCCCGCTTGCATGCGAACCGCGGATAAGGGAAACCGTACCGCCTGCCAAGGAGAGTGCCATGTCCGTCCCCCGCCTCGATACTGCCGCTGTCCAGGCCCTGCTTGCCGAATTACCCGACTGGACCCTGCGCAAGGACGGGCAAGCGATCAGCCGCAGCTTCACGTTCGATGATTTCAACGCCGCCTTCGGCTTCATGACCCGCGTTGCGCTTTATGCCGATAAGCATGATCACCATCCCGAATGGTCGAACATCTACAACACGGTCGAGATCACGCTGACCACGCACGATGCGGGCGGGTTATCAGCCCGCGATGCCGCGATGGCGCGCGCAATCAATACGATGCGGTGAACCGCTAGTGCCTGCGTGCCTATCCAAGCGGATCGTCGGGGCGAAATTCAACTCCCCAGCGGACGGACGCTGGTGCGGGCTTGCTGGCGCATTTTGCCCGGCATCCAGCGCGCTGCAAAAGCCAGCCGGCGGGCGGTTTTGCCCACCAGCGTGTGCAGTTTTTCGCCGTGCACCGCCGCCCACGCGGCTTCGGCGACATCGCTGACCGGAGAGATTTCGAGCCCGGCCTCTTGTACCCGCCCGCGAATGTCCGCGTTAGTGGTGTGATTGGGCGCGTGATCGAGCAGCGGGGTATCGATAAACGCGGGCATCAGCGCGCGGACCTTGATGCCGTCGGCAAACCATTCGCCATCGAGGCATTCGGTCACCGCGCGCACGCCGAACTTGGTCGCGGCATAGATCGAGGCACCCGGCGTGCCATAGATACCTGCTGCGCTGGCGGTGTTCAGCAGGCACGATCCCGGGCCGCTCGCCTTTAGCCACGGATGCGCTGCCGCCGCGCCGAAAATCACGCCTTTGAGGTTGATGTCGAGGCAGCGCTCGATCTCGGCTTCGGTATGATCGACAATCTGCCCGCCGAGCGGGATACCGGCGTTGTTGAACACCACGTCGATGCGCCCGCCCGATTTTGCCGCGCAGTCCGCCAGCGCGGTGTCCCAGCCCGCGCGGTCGCGCACATCAAGCCGGTGATGCGAACTGGCGCCTGCCCGCAGCAGTGCAGCGGTGGCGCGCATCCCGGCCTCGTCGATGTCCGCCAGGCCCACGAACCAGCCTTGTCCGCTGAATTTCTGCGCAACCGCTCGCCCGATGCCCGAACCGCGGCCGGTGATGAAAATGGTTTTGTGCTGCATCATATGTTGCCCTGTGCGCGCCATTACAGCGCCGGATTGTTATAGCAATGCCAAGTGAAAATCGCCGCCGCGCCGCGATGGGGCCGCCACGGTTCGGCCAGCGCGCGGGTCAGCTTTTCGCTGGGGCGCGCGTCCAGCCCGAGGATCTTGTGCAAGCCGGCCTGCACCGCCAGATCGCCGGCCGGCCAGATGTCGCCGCGTCCTTCGGCAAACAGCAGATAGATTTCGGCCGACCAGCGCCCGATCCCCTTGATCCGGGTAAGCTGCGCAATCGCTTCCTCGTCGTCGGCGGGCAAGGCGCCGAAATCGAGCTCTCCGGCGACCACCAGTTCGCACAACGAGCGCAGATAGCCTTGCTTTTGCCGTGACAGGCCGCAGGCGCGCAAAGTGTCGAACTCGGCCGCCAGAATGCGTTCAGGCGGCAAGTCTTCGCCAGCGAACGCTTCGAACTTGCGCCACATTGATGCGGCCGCGGCGACGCTGACTTGCTGGCCGACGATGGTCCGCATCAAAGTGCCATAGCCGCGCGGGCGGATCCGCGGTTCGGGATAGTCGGCCACCACCAGCGCACGGGCAAAGCCCGGCTCAAGCGCGGCGAGCGCATCCAGATCATGCTGCAACTGTTGCGCGCTTAACCCCATTGCCGGTCCCTGCTTGCCAAAGGAAAGCGGGTTGGGTAGCAGCCGCGCCAAGGTGCGAACAGGCGCTAATTTGCGAAAAGGACGATCCGGAAATGCCCAAGCTTATCGTGATCAATCGGGCCGGCGCAGAACAGACGGTCGATGCTGCCAACGGCGTTTCGGTGATGGAAGCGATCCGCGATGCCGGCTTTGACGAATTGCTCGCGCTGTGCGGCGGGTGCTGTTCGTGCGCGACCTGCCACGTCTATGTCGATCCCGAATTTGCTGGGCAGGTGAACGCGCTGAGCGAAGACGAGAACGATCTGCTCGACAGCACCGACCACCGCCAGGACAATTCGCGGTTGTCGTGCCAGCTGCAGCTGACCGACGCGCTCGACGGGTTGAAGGTGACGATCGCACCAGAAGACTGATGCCCCTGTGAACCGCTCCATTGTTGGCAAAGGCCACAACTGGGCGGGGGGCATTGCGCAGCAAGCATGGCAAATGACAATGCGGTTGCTGCAAACCTTACTTAAGGGCCTGCAAGCGCATTTGCGTTGCGCTTGCGCGGCGCGCTTCCTAACTCCAGCGGCATGACCGGAACCCGCTCTTCGACGCTCGATCTGATTGGCAATACGCCGCTGGTGCTGCTGCAAGGGCCGAGCGAGGCCGCCGGGTGCGAAATCTGGGGCAAGTGCGAATTTGCCAACCCCGGGGCTTCGGTCAAAGACCGCGCCGCGCTGTGGATTGTCCGCGATGCCGAGGACAAGGGCTTGCTGCTGCCCGGCGGGACGATTGTCGAAGGCACTGCCGGCAACACCGGGATCGGGCTTGCGTTGGTCGCCAATGCGCTGGGTTACAAGACCGTGATCGTCATGCCCGAGAACCAGTCCAAGGAAAAAATGGACACGCTGCGCGCGCTTGGGGCCGAGCTGGTGCTGGTCCCGCCCGCGCCGTTCTCAAATCCGGGGCACTTCGTCCACACCTCGCGGCGGCTGGCCGAAGAGACCGCCGGCGCGGTCTGGGCCAACCAGTTCGACAATGTCGCCAACCGCAAGGCGCATATCGAAAGCACAGCGCGCGAAATCTGGGAGCAGCTGGAGGGCCGGATCGATGGGTTTACCTGTGCAGCGGGCACTGGCGGGACGATTGCCGGGGTCGGGCTGGGGCTTAAGGCGTTCGATGACAATGTGCGCATCGCGCTGACCGATCCGCACGGCGCGGCGCTGTATAACTACTACGCTCATGGCGAGCTTCGCGCCGAGGGTTCGTCAGTGGCCGAGGGGATCGGGCAGGGGCGGATTACGGCCAATCTCGAAGGCGCACCGATCGATACCCAATTTCGTATCTCGGACGAACAAGGCCTCGAATGGACTGGGCGGTTGCTGGCCGAAGAAGGTCTGTGTCTGGGGCTGTCGTCGGGGATCAACGTCGCCGGGGCGGTCGCGCTGGGGCAGCAGCTGGTGGCCGATGGCCGCGACGAGCCGCGGGTCGCCACGATTCTGTGCGATACCGGCTTTCGCTACTTGTCGAGCCTGTACAATGCCGAGTGGCTGCGCTCGAAAAATTTACCGGTCTTCCCCTGGCTGACATAATGTGTTAAGCCTGTCACCAGATGGCAACACAACCGCCACGTCGGGTCCTTGAACCGCTAATTACGCCGCAGCACTATGTGCCGCCCAGCGTGCGTGAATTGCGCGCGCATGCAGTGCAACGCTTGCAAGCCGGACTGTTTGGAATCGCTGCAATTGTGTTGGTGGTTGGTCTTGCCAACATCATCAACGACCGTGCCCGCCAGTCCGAAGCTGCCGCGCGCCCGGCCGCTTTGGCATCGCCGAGCGCCGACGCTTCGCCCAACAGCGATCCGCTGGCCGACATAGGGGTGGTTCCGTCAAGCGTGCCCGAAGCCGCGGCGCGTGCCAAGGCTCCGGCTACCAGCGCTGCGCCGCCGCTGCTCAGTGGGCAACAGCATTAGGCTCACACCGCTCAAGGGCGTGTTGATCGGCGTGGCGATGGCGCTCGTGCTGGTGGCATGGTGGAGCCAGCGCCGCGCTGTGGCTTCCACCGAACCGATCGGGCTGTTCACTTCGCTGCCCTTGATGTGGAGCAATGCCGCTGACCTGGCGGACGAACTGCGCGCCGATCTGCCCGAGCATTGGGCCAAGCGGCTGCTGGCGCAGCGCGGCCGGATTGTCGCGCTCGACGTGCTGACCGCCGCGCCGGGGCCGCAATCGCTGGCTGGGTTCAGGCGCCTGATCATCGCACAGCCGCGCGCGCTCAGCCCGCAGGAAAACGTCGCGCTGGATAATTGGGTGCGCGGCGGCGGGCGGCTGTTGCTGCTGGCCGATCCAGACTATTCGGAGGAATCGCCGTTTGCCTTGGGCGATCCGCGCCGCCCGCAGACCGCCGCCATGCTCTCGCCAATCCTGTCGCGCTGGGGGCTTGCGCTGCAGTTCGATCCGGCGCAACCGCCCGATCCCGAAGTGCGCGACGTGCTGGGGACCGAAATTCCGGTGCTGTCACCGGGCAGGCTCGAAACCAGAGGGCAGGCCAATTGCAAACTCTGGGCCGCAGGCCTGGCCGCGACTTGCGCAATTGGCCGCGGCCGGGTGGTGGCGCTGGCCGATGCTGCGCTGCTTGAGGCCGACGATCCCGGCGCGCGCGGCGCTCGGGCCTTGGCCGGGATGCTCGACAACGCCTTTCTGGTGCGCTGACCGCGCCGGTTTGCCGGGACTCGCGGGATTACGCGGGACAGCTCGCATGCGGTTGCAACTCCGCGCGGTAAACCTTTGATTTATTCGCAGAACATACGAGAAACATCGAATTTCGAGCCCTTCCGTAAACTAATAGAAAATCAGTAAATTCATATAGTTAACGGGTTATCCCGCGAATTCCCGCAATTTTCCCTTTCTTCCCTGCAAAAGCAGCGTTAATGCTCCTGTTCATCGACATGCAGATTTGCCGTCGGCCCGGGTGAGGGCCGCTCCGGACGTGCGGGCGCGCGGGCGGAGTTGGCAGATCTGTTTCAGGGGTACCGGGTCACACCGGCAGAGGCGGGACACAGCGTGGAGGGGGGCAAGCCGATCACTTATAGCGGCCAAGGCTTTTCGCTGATCGGCGAAAAGGGCCGCTTTGTGTTGCCCCCGGAACTGCGCAAATCTGTCCGCGAATCCGGTCAAGGCGAGCGTTTGCTGTGCCTGGCCAAACATCCACGCTGGAAATGCCTGACCGGTTTTGGCCTGAGCCGCGCCGATCAGTTCGAGGCCGAGCTTGATCGCGAAGAAGCGATCGCGCTTGATCGCCAGCACCCGTTCGACCGAGATTTCCGGGCGCAGCAGCTTTATGGTTTTGCGCGCATCCCGTTCGACGATAGCGGGCGGTTTGTCTTGCCCGAACGCTATTTCAAGCTGGGCGGGCTGACTACCAGCGTGTTTTTCCAGGGCGGCGGCAAAATGTTCACGCTGTGGAACCCGGCCGAACTCGCCACAATGGGCGAGGGCTGGGAAGACGCACAAGAAGCCTGCGCCGATCTTGAAGCGCAGGCGCTGGCCGGCAGGCAGCGCAAATGAGCGGCGCGGCGCATACCCCGGTGTTGCTGGATGAAGTGATCGCGGCGCTGGCCCCGGTGGACGGCGCGGTGATCGTCGATGCGACCTTCGGAGCCGGCGGCTATACCCGGCGGCTGCTTGACGCCGGGGCCAATGTCCACGCGTTCGACCGCGATCCGGCGGCAATCGCGGCGGCGCGGGGCTGGACCGAGCTGAGCTCCAATCCACCGCGGCTGGTGCTCCATCCGCGCCGGTTTTCCGAAATGATCGACGCGTTGAGCGCCGCCGGGGTGGCGCAAGTCGATGGGCTGGTGATGGATATCGGCGTATCTTCGATGCAGCTTGACCAGGCCGAACGCGGGTTTGCCTTTTCGCTTAACGGGCCGCTCGACATGCGGATGGGGCAAGAGGGGACCAGCGCCGCCGATTTCCTCAACACTGCCGCCGAAGCCGAGATTGCCGACGTGCTGTACACCTATGGCGAAGAGCGCCAATCGCGGCGGGTTGCGCGCGCGATCGTCGCTGCGCGCCCGCTGGAGACCACCGGGCAACTGGCGCAAGTGGTGCGCAAGGCGCTCGGCTATCATGCAGGAGCGCCCAAAGATCCCGCGACCCGCAGTTTCCAAGCGATCCGCATCCATATCAACGCCGAGCTGGACGAACTGGCCAGCGGGCTGAATGCGGCCGAGCTGCTGCTGCGCCCGGGCGGCAAGTTGGCAGTGGTCGCGTTCCACAGCCTTGAAGACCGGATCGTCAAACAGTTCCTGCGCGAGGCCAGCGGCGCCACCGGCAATACCTCGCGCCATCTGCCGCACAGCGCGCCGGCGTTTGCGCCAACCTTCGCGCAGCTGAGCAAGGCGATCCGCCCGTCCGAAGCCGAACTGGCGCGCAACCCGCGCGCACGCTCGGCCACGCTGCGCGCTGCTACCCGTTCTTTAGCCAGCGCGCGCACCCGGAGGGCAGCATGAACCTCACCCAAGACCGCGTGCGCTCGATCGGCTGGTTTGCCGTGCTGTTGACTTGCTTCACGCTTACCGTGATCCTGACTTTCAAAGTCAACGCGGTCAAAAGTCAGGTGCGGCTGGCCGAGCGCCAGATCGCCGCGGCCAAGCAGCAAAAGCTGTTTCTTGAAACCGAATTCGAAGCGCGCGCGAACCAGCAGCAGCTCAAATCGCTGAACGATGTCGAGTTCGGTTATCAAGCGCCGACCGCCGGACAATACCTTGAAGGCGAGCGGCAGCTAGCCGCGCTGGGCAAGGCGCGCGGTCCCGATGCGCCCGATCAAATCCGGGTCGCCAGTGCTGCAGTGACCGATGATAACAGCGGCGTGCCGGCGATGGTATCGCCGCTTTCGGGCAAGGCAATGGCCGCCGAGCCACCCAAGCATGGCAGCGCCAAAGCAACCACTGCCGCCACCCTGCGCGACCGGCTGAGCCACGTTGAGAAGCGCGGGGTCCGCAGCGAATGACCGCGATTTCCGTCTCGACCGCGATCACTTCGGGCCGCCGCGATCTGGTCAATGTGCGCAGCCGCAGTTTGCTTGTGGCAAAATGGCGCGTGCTGTGGGTGGTGCTGGGATTTGCCGCGGTGGCAATGGCCGCGATCTTGCGGCTGGCGTTCCTGGGCCTGTTTATGGGATTGCCAAGCGCGGCTGAACTGGCCGCCGCCCTGCAGCCGCAGCGCGGCGATATCACCGATCGCAACGGGGTGCCGCTGGCGCGCGCGTTTCCGGCCTATTCGCTGTGGTATAACCCTGCGGCGCTGGGCGGCGATGGCCCGCCGCTGGTGCATAGTCCGGCGCAGGTTGCTACCGCACTCAGCCGGGTATTCCCCGATCTCGATCTGGCCGAAACAACACGGCGATTGGCTGACGGCAAGCCTGGCTATCTGCGCCGCCGGATCCTGCCCGAAGACGCCAACAAAATTCACGCGCTGGGCGAACCCGCGCTGGAATTCCCGCGCGAGACCGAGCGGTTCTATCCGCAAGGCTCGATGGCGGCGCACGTGCTCGGCTTTGTCGGTGCGGACGGCCACGGGCACGTCGGAATGGAAGAGGTGTTCGACAAGCGGTTGATCGATCCGTCGTCGCGCGGCGCGCCGGCGATGCTGGCGATCGATACCCGGGTGCAAGGCGCGCTCGAAGATGAAATGTCGCGCGCGATGCTTGATACCGAAGCCAAAGGCGCAGCCGGGGTCATTCTTGACGTCGATACCGGCGAAGTGGTTGCGCTGGCCTCGCTGCCCTCGTTCAACCCCAATTTGATCGACCGCGCGGGCGAAGCCAACATCTTCAACCGCGTAACCAATCAAGTCTATGAACTGGGTTCGGTGATGAAGCCGATCACGGTTGCCGCGGCGATCGACGCGGGGACGATTACCGATCTGGCGCGGCGTTACCAGTCGAGCCGCCCGATCTCGATCGGCGGGTTTCATATCCGGGACAGCCACAGCTTCGGGGCCTCGCTCAATGTCCCTGAAGCACTGATCCATTCCTCCAACATCGTCACCGCGCAAGTTGGCGACGAATTGGGCGCAGCGCGGCTTGAAGCCACGATGCGTGCACTGGGGATGGCCGAGCGGCCTTATATCGAATTGCCTGCGCGCGGGTTTCCGCTGTGGCCGGGCAGCCACTGGTCGCGGATCACCACGATGACGGTCTCGTTCGGTCATGGCCTTGCGATCACCCCGCTGCACCTGGCCGAAGGCTATGCTGCGATGGTCAACGGCGGCATCTGGCGGCCGGCCACGCTGATCAAGGTGCAGCCGGGCACCGATGTAGCCGGGCGGCGGGTCTTCAAAGCCTCGACCAGCGCGCGGATGCGCCAGTTGCTGCGGCTGATTGTCGATCTGGGCACCGGGCGCAAAGCCAACGCCGCCGGATATCGGGTCGGCGGCAAGACCGGTTCGGCTGAGAAGCCCGGCGCCCACGGTTATCAGCGGACCAATATCATCGCGACTTTTGCGGCGGCTTTTCCGATGGATCATCCGCGCTACGTCATCATCGCGATGATCGATGAGCCAAAGGCCACCGCCGCCAGTTCGGGCCAGCGCACCGCCGCGTGGAACGCCGCGCCGCTGGTTGGGCGGCTGGTGCCGCGGATCGGTCCGCTGCTGGGCATAATGCCCGATGCCACCCGCGATGTGGACATTACCGATCTCGCCCCGCTGGTCGGCAGCGGGGACGGCGAGTGAAGCTGGGCGCGCTGGCGAGCCGGGCGGGGATCGCCCTGCCGCCGGACAGCGACGCCAATATTCCCGGCATCCAGGTGACGGGATTTGCGATCGATCACCGCAAGGTGGCGCCGGGTACGGTGTTCGGCGCGTTCGTCGGTACGCAAGTCAACGGCGAAAGCTTTATCCCCGCTGCAATCGCCGCTGGCGCGGTGGCGGTGGTGGCGCGCGGCGAAGCGCCGGTATCCGGCGCGGTGCATATTGCCGACGCCGAGCCGCGCCGCGCGTTTGCACGGCTGGCGGCGGAGTTCTTTGCACCGGTGCCCGAAACAATCGTTGCGGTGACCGGCACGAATGGCAAAACCTCATGCGCCGAGATGACCCGGCAGCTGTGGCGGATGCTGGGCTCGCGCGCGGCCTCGATCGGAACGCTGGGGGTGACTACCGCCGACGAAAGCGTTTCAACCGGGCTGACCACGCCAGACATCGTCACCTTCCTTGCCAACATGAGCGGACTGGCGCGCGAGGGGATCACTCATGTCGCTTATGAAGCGTCGAGCCACGGGCTGTCGCAGTTCCGCAACGAGGGGCTGCGGGTGATGGCCGCGGGGTTCACGAACCTCAGCCGCGATCACCTCGACTATCACGCCGACATGGCCGACTATTTTGCGGCCAAAATGCGCTTGTTCGATGAAGTGGTCGATGCTGGCGGCACCGCTGTCGTGTGGGCCGACGATGAATGGAGCGATCAGGTTGCCGAGCATGTTCGACAGCGGGGGCTGCGACTGCTTAGCGTGGGTGAGCAGGCGGATACGGCAAACGACAACAACAATGGGTCGTCGATCCGCCTGCTCGCTCGTACCCCCGGCCAGTTGGGCCAGACGCTTGCGATCACGCACGATGGCACGGCCTACAAAATCAAATTGCCGCTGATCGGCGCGTATCAGGCCGCTAATGCGCTGCTGTCAGCCGGACTGGTGATTGCCACCGGAGGCGATCCGGCCCGCGTGTTCGATGCGCTGAGCCGGTTGCAGCCGGTGCGCGGGCGGCTGGAACGCGCCGCGATCAGCCGCGCCGGCGCGCCGATCTATGTCGACTATGCGCATACCCCCGATGCGCTCGAAGCCGCGATCGCCGCGCTGCGCCCGCACTGCAGCGGGCGGCTGATCGTGGTGCTGGGTGCCGGCGGCGACCGCGATGAGGGCAAACGCCCCGCGATGGGCCGGGTGGTTGCCGAGCAAGCCGACCTTGGCATCGTCACCGATGACAACCCGCGCAGCGAAGATCCCGCCGCAATCCGGGCCGCTATTCTTGCTGGCGGCCACGGCCGGCTGCGCGATGGCGGCGAGCGCCGCGCCGCGATAGCAGCGGCAATTGCCGCAGCGGGCAGCGACGACATTGTGCTGATCGCGGGCAAGGGCCACGAACAGGGCCAGATTATTGGCGCAGGTGCAGCAATGCGCGTGGTGCCGTTCGATGATGTCAGCGTTGCCAGGGAGTGTGCCGCATGAATGCCTTGTCCAAAATCCTCGCATGGCCGGTCGCGGAGAGCGACGCACTGGGGCTGGCGCTGTGGGACGCGGCTCAACTGGCGCGCGCGGTGGATGGGGTGGCGGTCGGCCAGTTTCAGGTTTCCGGGGTCGAGATTGACAGCCGCGATGTGGTCCCGGGCGATTTGTTCTTCGCGCTAAAGGGCGAGGCGATGGATGGCCACCAATTCGTGCCGCTGGCTTTCGCGCGCGGCGCCGCCGCAGTGGTGGTCGATCGCCCGGTTGATGGTCCGCACATCCTGGTCAGCGATACCGCAATCGCGCTAGAGTTGCTGGCCGCGGCCGCGCGCAGCCGCAGTGCGGCGCAAATCATCGGCGTAACCGGATCGGCCGGCAAAACCGGGGTCAAGGAAGCGATCTTTGCCGCGCTTGACCGGTCGAGCCGGGGGCAGGCGCACCGTTCGGTCAAAAGCTACAACAACCATGTCGGGGTCCCGCTCAGCCTTGCGCGGATGCCGGCGCGCAGCAAATTTGGCGTGTTCGAGATGGGCATGAATCACGCGGGCGAGATCGCGGGTCTGACCCGGCAGGTCCGTCCCAACGTGGCGGTGATCACCACGATCGCGCCCGCGCATATCGAGATGCTTGGCAGCGAAGAGGCAATTGCCGACGCCAAGGCAGAAATATTCGCAGGACTGGAAGGCTTTGGCGAAGCAGGGGGCGGATTTGCAGTCGTCCCGGCCGACAGCCCGCATTATGCCCGGCTCAAGGATGCGGCCGACAAATACCAGGTCACCGTCGTGTCCTTTGGCCGCGCCGCCCATGCCTCGGTCCGGCTGCTTGATGCGGTCCGGGCGCCAGGCGGCGGATCGCTGGTCACCGCTGATCTGGGTGACCGGCGGATTTGCTATACCGTAGCCGAACCAGGCGAGCACTGGGTGATCAATTCGCTGTGCGTGATGGCGGCGGTGCGCGCGGCGGGCGGAGATCTGGGCGCGGCCGGGCTGGCGCTGGCCGAAATGCGCGGGCTCAAAGGACGCGGCGCGCGCACCTGGCTGGCCGCGCGCGGCGGCGATGGATCGGGCCGGGCGCTGCTGATCGATGAGAGCTACAACGCCAACCCGGCGTCGATGCGCGCCACGCTGGCGCAGCTTGGCAATACGCCAGCGCGGCGCCGGATCGCGGTGCTGGGCGCGATGAAGGAACTGGGCGAGCTTGGTCCGGGCTTCCACGCCGCTTTGGCCGCGCCGCTGCACAGTGCCAAAATCGATACGGTCATTCTGGTCGGCGACGAGATGCAGGTTTTGGCCGATGAACTGGGGAAACCGGGGCAGCGGTTGCTTGGCAAGGTTCCGGGCATCGCGCATTGCGGGTCGGCCCGGGACGCGCTTGCGTTGTTGCGGGAATTTGGCGTGGAAGGCGGTGACGCGATCCTCGTCAAGGGATCGAACTCGGTCGGGCTGGGGACTGTGGTCGCCGCGCTCGCGCAGCAAAAGGATTAGGATCAGGCATGCTTTACCTGATCGCGCACTACTTTCATTTCGAAGGGCTGGCGAACCTGATCCGGTACCAGACGTTCCGCGCTGGCGCGGCGCTGATGACCGCGCTGGTAATCGGGCTGCTGATCGGGCCGCGCTTCATCAATATGCTGCGGCTGCGCCAAGGCAAAGGCCAGCCGATCCGCGCCGATGGGCCGCAGACTCACTTGGCCAAGCGCGGCACCCCGACGATGGGCGGGCTGATGATCCTGGTCTCGGTGCTGCTGGCCATGCTGGTGTGGATGGACCTGAACGATCCGTTCGTCTGGGCCTGCCTGCTGGTCACCGGCGGATTCGGGTTGATCGGGTTCATGGACGATTACGACAAGGTCAAGAAGCGCAGCACTGCGGGGATTTCGGGCCGGGCGCGGCTGCTGGCCGAATTTGCCGTGGCCGGCTTTGCCAGCTGGATCATCGTCAGCCACGTCGGCACCAATCTGTACGTGCCGGTGCTGAGCAATCATTACATCCCGCTGGGCTGGCTGTATTATCCGTTTGCCGCTTTCGTGATGGTCGGCGCGGGCAATGCGGTCAACCTGACCGACGGGCTCGACGGGCTGGCCACCATGCCGGTCGTGATCGCCGCCGGGGCCTTTGCGATCATCGCTTATCTGGCGGGCCGCACCGACTTTGCGCATTACCTGGGCATTCCGCACGTGCCCGGCGCGGGCGAACTGGCGATCCTGTGCGCCGCGATCATGGGCGCGGGGCTGGCCTTCTTGTGGTTCAACGCGCCGCCAGCGGCCGTGTTCATGGGCGATACCGGCAGCTTGGCACTGGGCGGTGCGCTGGGCGCAATCGCGGTGGCGGCGCACCACGAGATCGTGCTGGGAATTGTCGGCGGGCTGTTCGTGCTTGAAGCGGTGTCGGTGATCGTTCAGGTCGCGGTGTACAAACGCACCGGCAAGCGGGTGTTCAAGATGGCCCCGATCCATCACCATTTCGAACAATTGGGCTGGCAGGAAGCGACCGTGGTGATCCGGTTCTGGATCGTCTCGATCGTGCTCGCGCTGGTTGGGCTGTCCACGCTCAAGCTGCGATGATCACGACCTCGGCCTTTGCTGGAAAGCGGTATGCAGTGCTGGGGCTGGCCCGCTCGGGCATGGCCGCAGTGGGTAGCTTGCTTGCCGGGGGAGCCACTGTCACCGCGTGGGACAGCCGCGAAGAACCGCGCCGGGCAATCGGCAATCGCTGCGAACTGGCGGATCCGGTGGGGATCGATCTGACTGGATTCGATGGCGTAGTGGTGTCGCCGGGGGTGCCGCTGAACCAGCATCCGATCGCGGCGCACGCGGCCAGCTTCGATGTGCCGGTGATCGGCGATATTGAACTGTTTGCGCTGGCCCGCTCCGAACTGCCCGCGCACCGTGTGGTCGGCATCACCGGGACAAACGGCAAGTCGACCACAACTGCGCTGCTTCACCACATCGTGCAAAGTGCCGCGCTGCCGGTGCGGATGGGGGGCAATATCGGGCTGCCCATTTTGTCGCAAAATCCGCTCGCGGCGGGCGGGGTCTATATCCTAGAGCTGTCGAGCTATCAGCTTGATCTGACGCATACACTGCAATGCGAGGTCGCGGCGCTGCTGAACCTGACCCCCGATCATCTTGACCGCTACGATGGGTTTGCGGGCTATGCCGCTTCGAAAGCACGGTTGTTTGCGATGCAGCGCAGCGATCAGTTTGCAGTGTTCGGCACCTCCGACGCCAAAACGCAAAGTATCGCCGCGCGCGAGGCGCAGTTGCGCGATGCGGGCCGGGTGCGGAGCGTCGATGGCGGCGATCTGGCGCAATTGCAGCAGGGCTGGCCATCGCTGCAGGGCCCGCATAATCTGCAAAATGCCGCGGTGGCGGTGGCGATTGCCGACGCGCTGGGGCTTACGGCGCAGCAATGGGGACCGGCGCTGGCCAGTTTTCGCGGGCTGCCGCACCGGATGGAACGGGTCGCCGATGTGAACGGGGTGATGTTCATCAATGACAGCAAGGCGACTAACCCCGCCTCGGCCGCGCCCGCGCTGGCGGCCTTTCCGCCCAATCCACGCCGCCGGATCCACTGGATTGTCGGCGGTTTGCCCAAAGACGATACGCTTGGCGAATGTATGCCGTTCGTCGGAAATGTCGCGGCGGCCTATACCATCGGTGAAGCCGGACCATTGTTTGCCAATTTGCTTGAAGATCAGGTTCCGGTGACCCGCAGCGAGATGATGTGCGAGGCGATCCGCCAGGCGATGGAGGTTGCGCTGCCGGGCGATGTGGTGCTGCTCTCGCCGGCCTGCGCCAGCTTTGACCAGTTCCGTGATTACGAAGCGCGCGGCGATGCTTTCCGCCAGATTGTGCAAGCGCTGGCGCAGCCCGAACCGGCTGGCAAACCCGCAGGAGCGCAGCGCTGATGGCTTCGAACCCGCCCCTGATCCCGCACGGCGGCCGGATCGCCGCGCCCGGCGCTGCGCAACGTCAGCAGCAGCGCCGGCGCAGCGATCTGGCGATCTGGTGGCGCGAGATTGATCGCGGCCTGCTGCTGCTGGTGCTGATCCTGATGGCGATCGGCACTGCCGCGGTCGCGGCGGCCAGCCCGGCCAGCGCGCGGCGGCTGTCGACTGCGAAGGTCCAGCTCAACGAATTGCACTTCTTCTATATCCATTTGCGCTGGCAACTGGTCGGGCTGGCCGCGATGTTCGGCGCGAGTATGCTGCCGCGCGAAACCGCACGCCGCGCCGCGATTTTGCTCGGCTTTGCCATGCTGATCGGGCTGATGCTGGTGCCGGTGGTGGGCACCACGGTGAACGGTGCCAAACGCTGGCTGAATCTGGGGATGTCGTTGCAGCCGTCCGAATTTCTCAAGCCGGCCTTCGCGGTTATTCTGGCGTGGATCCTGTCATGGCGCGTGCGCGATCCGGGATTGCCCGCAATCGAGCTGAGCACCGGGCTGATGGGGATGATCGCGGTGCTGCTGATGGCGCAGCCTGATTTTGGATCGACCATCCTGTTTGGCGGGGTCTGGTTCGTGATGGTGCTGATGTCGGGGATTTCGCTCAAGCGGATCGGGCTGGCCGGTGGGTTCGGGCTTGGCGCGGTGATGCTGGCCTACATGTTCTATGACAATGCCCGCAACCGGATCGACAGTTTCATCGGTGGCGGCACAGCGTTCGATCAGGTCGATCTGGCGCAGCGCACCTTGCTGGGGGGCGGCTGGACCGGAGCCGGGCTGTGGCTGGGCACGCGCAAGCTGGGCTTGCCCGAAGCGCATACCGATTACATCTTTTCCGTGATCGGCGAGGAGTTCGGGCTGATCGCCTGCGCGGTGATCGTGATCCTGTATCTGGCGCTGGTGGCGCGGGTGCTGCTGCGGCTGCTGGATGAGGAAGATCTGTTCACCACGCTGGCCGCGGCTGGTCTGACCGCGCAATTGGGCGGGCAGGCGTTCATCAACATTCTGGTCAATCTGCAGCTGTTCCCGTCCAAGGGCATGACTCTGCCGCTGATTTCCTACGGTGGCTCATCGACCATCGCGATCTGCCTTGGGGTCGGGTTCCTGCTGGCGATTACCCGGCGCAACCCGTATATCAAGCGCGAGCGATTTTCGCTCGGCCAAATGGGGGCCAAGCCGCGGGAGCAGCGCCGATGACTTCGGTATCGCGTCACTATGTGCTGGCCGCGGGCGGAACCGGCGGGCATTTGATCCCGGCCTTTGCGCTGGCGGCCGAACTCGAAGCGCGCGGGCATCACGTTGCGCTGATCACCGACGATCGCGGCAACCGCTTGCCGGGCAAGCCGCCGACGTTGGTCAGCCACGTGCTGCCAGCCGGGCGGTTCGGCAAGAACCCGCTCAAATGGCCGGCGGGGATCAAGGCGGTATTCGAGGGCAAACGCATGGCCTTGCGCCTGTTCGAAAGCTTTCAACCAAGCGCGGTAATCGGGTTTGGCGGTTATCCCGCATTGCCCGCGCTGTGGGCGGCGACCAGCGCGGGCGTGCCCAGTGTCATCCATGAGCAGAACGCGGTGCTGGGCCGGGTAAACCGCTTGCTGGCCGGGCGGGTCGATGCAATTGCCACCTCTTACCGCGACGTGGCGCGGCTGGCGGGAAAATTCGCCGCCAAGGTCCATCTGGTTGGCAACCCGGTTCGCGCCGAGGTGCTGGCCCTGCGTGATCAGCCGTTTCCGCCGTTCAGCGCCGAAGGGTTGTTGCGGGTGCTGGTCACCGGTGGCAGCCAGGGCGCGAGCATCCTGTCGGCGGTGGTTCCAGACGGTCTGGCAATGCTGCCTCCGGCCCTGCGCGGACGGTTGCAGGTTACGCAGCAATGCCGCGCCGAGGATATCGATGCGGTCCGCGCGCGCTATGCCGGGCATGAAATTCCGGCTGAGCTTGGCACATACTTCGAAGATATGGCCGCGCGGCTGGCGGATTCGCATTTGTTCATCGGCCGCGCCGGGGCCTCGACCATTGCCGAGTTGACCGCGGTGGGCCGACCGGCAATTCTGGTGCCGTTGCCGATTGCCACCGACGATCATCAGGCCGCGAATACCCGCGAAGTCTGTGCGCTGGGGGGCGCGCGGATGATCCGGCAGGACCGCTTTACCGCGGCTGAACTGGCCAAGCAGATTCAGGCCATCGCGATGAACCCCGAAACGCTGGCAACCGCCGCGCATGCCGCGTGGAACTGCGGCTATCCCGGCGCGTTGAGCGATCTGGCCGATCTGGTCGAGAGCTTTGGCGGGGCGCCGATGATGGACGTGATCAGCCCCGCGCCGGTCGCTGCGACCAGCGGTCAGGAGCAGGTGGCGTGAAAGACGCCGGCATCGATATCGGCACGATTCACTTCGTTGGCATCGGCGGGATCGGCATGTCCGGCATTGCCGAAGTCATGCACAATCTGGGTTATGCCGTGCAGGGCAGCGACATTGCCGAAGGCTATGTGGTCGAAGGACTGCGCGCTCGCGGCATAAAGGTGATGATCGGCCACGCGGCGGAAAACCTGGGCGATGCGGCGGTGGTGGTAACGTCCACTGCGGTCAAACGCTCGAACCCAGAAGTCGCCGCCGCGCTTGAACAGCGTGTGCCGGTGGTGCGCCGCGCTGAAATGCTGGCCGAACTGATGCGGCTCAAACGCACCGTCGCGGTGGCGGGCACGCATGGCAAGACCACCACCACCTCGATGGTCGCGGCACTGCTCGATGCGGGCGGGATCGACCCGACGGTAATCAACGGCGGGATCATCAACTCCTACGGCTCGAACGCCCGGCTCGGCGCGAGCGACTGGATGGTGGTCGAAGCGGACGAAAGCGACGGCAGCTTCCTGCGGCTTGACGGGACCATCGCGGTCGTCACCAACATCGATCCCGAACATCTCGATCATTACGGCAGCTTCGATGCGGTCAAAGAGGCCTTTGTCGAATTTATCGAGAACGTGCCGTTTTATGGCTGCGCAGTGCTGTGCATCGATCACCCCGAAGTGCAGGCGGTGATCCCCCGGGTGCGTGACCGCCGGGTGGTGACTTACGGCTTTTCGGCGCAGGCCGATATTCGCGGCGAAAACGTGCTTCCGTACCCCGGCGGCAACAAATTCGACGCGGTGATCCGTCAGCGCGACGGCAGCCAGCGCCGGATCGAAGCGATCGATCTGCCGATGCCCGGACGGCACAATGTCCAGAACGCGCTGGCAGCTGTCGCGGTCGCAGCGGAAATGGGCTGCGCGGACAGCGAAATCCAGGGCGGCTTTTCCAAATTCGACGGGGTCAAGCGCCGCTTTACCAAGGTCGGAGAAGTTGCGCTGGCCGGCGGAGCCGCGACAATTATCGACGATTACGGCCACCACCCGGTCGAAATCCGCGCAGTGCTCGCCGCGGCGCGCGAAGGGGTGCAGACCGGCCGGGTAATCGCGGTGGTCCAGCCGCACCGGTTTACCCGGCTGCGCGATCATCTTGAAGAGTTCGAAAGCGCGTTCAACGATGCCGACATGGTCTATGCCGCGCCGGTTTACGCGGCGGGCGAAGCACCGATCGACGGGATCAATTCGGACGAAATGGTCAAGGGCATGAAGGCGCGCGGGCATCGCTCGGCGCAGGTCATCGCCGGGCCGGACGAGCTTGCGCAGGCACTGGCCGGCGTGGTTGAGCCGGGCGACATGGTGGTGTGCCTGGGCGCGGGCGATATTACCAAATGGGCCGCGGGCCTGGCCGATGCAGTTGCAGCGCGGAGGGCGGCATGATGGCCGGCACCCTGCCGCGCGTTGCTGGCAAGCTCACCCCGAACGCCCCACTTGCCCCGCTGGTGTGGTTCAAGTCGGGCGGCACTGCTGAATGGCTGTTCGAGCCCAAGGACGCGGCCGATCTCCAGCAATTCCTGCGCGATCTCGACCCGGCGGTGCCGGTGATGGCGCTGGGGCTGGGATCGAACCTGATCGTGCGCGATGGCGGGGTTCCGGGTGTGGTGGTGCGGCTGGGCAAGGCTTTTGCCAAGGTCTCGCATTGCGCCAATCTCACGCTCGATTGCGGTGCAGGCGCTTCGGGTATCCTTGTCTCCTCCACCGCACGCGATAACGGCATCGCCGGGCTGGAATTCCTCCGCTCAATCCCCGGCACGGTCGGCGGCTTCGTGCGGATGAACGGCGGGGCCTATGGCGGCGAGGTCAAGGATATCCTCGTCGATTGCGATGTGGTGCTGCGCGGCGGAACGCTGCAGACTTTGAAGGTCGGCGAATTGGGTTACACCTACCGCCATTCCGAACTGCCCGATGGCGCGATTGTCGTTAGTGCCCGGTTCAAGGGCCGCGCGGGTAAGGTCGATGACATCCAAGCCGAAATGGATCGCATCGCCGCCAGCCGCGAAGCCTCTCAGCCGCTACGCAGCAAAACCGGCGGCAGCACCTTCAAGAACCCCGATGGCCACAAGGCGTGGCAACTGGTCGATGAAGCCGGCTGCCGCGGACTGACTGTGGGCGGAGCGCAGGTCAGCGAAAAGCACTGCAATTTTCTGCTCAACCTCGGCGAGGCGACCAGCGCCGATATCGAAGGACTGGGCGAAGAAGTGCGGCGGCGGGTCAAGAACAAGACGGGCGTGACGCTCGATTGGGAAATCCAAAGGGTGGGTAAGCAGTGAGCCTTCCAAAACTCCACGTCGCGGTGCTGATGGGCGGCTGGTCGAATGAACGGTCGGTTTCGCTGACCAGCGGCGAGGGCGTGGCCAAGGCGCTGGAAGAACGCGGTCACAAGGTCACCCGGATCGACATGGGCCGCGATGTTGCGCAGAAGCTTGCCGAGACCGCGCCCGACGTGGTGTTCAACGCGCTTCACGGCACCCCCGGCGAAGACGGCACCGTGCAGGGCATGATGGACCTGATGGGGCTGACTTACACCCACTCCGGCATGGTCACCTCGGTGATCGCGATCGACAAGGAACTGACCAAGCAGGCGCTGGTGCCGCACGGCATCCCGATGCCCGGCGGGCGGATCGTCCCGGTCGAGGAAATCTACGAGAAAGATCCGCTCGAACGGCCCTATGTGCTAAAACCGGTCAACGAAGGCTCGTCAGTCGGCGTTGCGATCATCACCAACGAAGGCAATTACGGCAACCCGATCAGCCGTGAGGCCAAAGGCCCGTGGCAGGAATTCGATCGCCTGCTGGCCGAACCGTTCATTCGCGGCAAGGAGCTGACCACCGCGGTGCTGGGAGATCGGGCGCTGCTGGTCACCGAGCTTAAACCCAAGTCGGGCTTTTACGATTTCGACGCCAAGTACACCGACGGCATGACCGAGCACATCTGCCCGGCGCAAATCCCCGACGCGATCACGCAGGCCTGCCTCGACCTTGCCTTGAAGGCACACCGCGTGCTGGGCTGCAGCGGCTGCAGCCGGACCGATTTTCGCTGGGATGATGAACGCGGGATCGAAGGCCTGTTCGTGCTTGAGACCAATACCCAGCCGGGCATGACCGCCTTGAGCCTGGTCCCCGAACAAGCGCGGCACCTGGGGATCGAATACGGCGAACTGGTCGAAATCATCATCGCCGATGCGTTGGCCAACAAGGAGCGCCGCACGTGAGCGGGCAAAAGATCAAACGCGGCGGCAACAGCGTGCGCAAGGCAGCCTCGGCGCAAGGCAAGGCGCGGCAAGTGCGCGCGGCCAAAGCGCGCACCGGTTCGGCAATCGACAGCGTGATGGCGATCCAGCCGTTCAACGAGCGCCAGTTGCACCGGATTTTTCTGGCGATGATCCTTGGCGCGGCGGTGGTGCTGGCGTGGATGGTGGCAAGCTTTGCCGGGGTGCCGGCGATGGCGCAGGCGCAACTGACGCATCTGGCGCATCAGGCCGGGTTCGAATTGCACAATGTGAAAGTCAACGGGACCAAACACCTCAACGAACTCAAGGTCTATCAGATTGCCTTGGCTGACCGCGACCGGGCGATGCCATCGCTTGATCTGGGCGCGGTGCGCGGGCGGCTGATGGAGCTGTCATGGGTCGAAGATGCGCGGGTTTCGCGCCAGTTGCCCGATACGCTGGTGATCGACATTGTCGAGCGCAAGCCGGTGGCGGTGCTGGCCAAGCCCGACCGGATGGTGCTGATCGACGCCAGCGGGCGCGAGCTTGAAAGTATTGCGCCCGAGCGCAGCAAGGGCAAGTTGGTGCTGTCGGGTCCGGGGGCGGGCCAGCAAGTGGCCGCGTTGGCGGGGTTGCTCGATGCCGCCCCGGCGCTGCGTCCGCAGCTCAAAAGCGCCGAATGGATTGGCAATCGCCGCTGGAATCTGACTTTCAAGACCGGACAATTGCTCGCCTTGCCCGAAGGCAAGGATGACAGCGCCAAGGCGCTGATTACCTTTGCCCAGCTTGATGGGCGCAACCGCCTGCTGGGCGGCAAGGCGGTGGCGTTCGACATGCGCGCGGGCGACCGGATTTACATCCGGATGCCCGGCCGGACCGATCCGATCGAAGCGGCGCACGCCGCGGCGACTGGAATCGCGACTGGCACCGCGACCGCCTCTGCCGTTCCGTTGCCCGGCGGCGCTGCGGCCAAACCTGCCAAGAAGGAGCTACCCTGATGCCGCCGCCACGGATTTCACGCGTGTTCGGCGCGGTCAATATCGGCTCGTTCCGGATTTCGGCGATGATCGCCGGGCTGACCGAAACCGGCGAAATGCTGGTGCTGGGATCGGGTCATCGCGCCTCGCAAGGGATCAAGCGCGGCTATGTCACCGATATGGCCGCAGCGACTTTCGCGGTCCGCGACGCGGTCGAGCGCGCCGAGAAAATGGCTAACACTTCGGTGTCGAGCGTGTGGATTGGCACTTCGGGCGCGGGGCTGGCCAGCTCGGTCGCGCAGGTCGAGGTCGATATCGGCGGACGGCGGATCGAGAGCGACGATGTCGAGCACCTGCTGGTCTCGGCGCGCGACGTGATCCAGCCCGACGGGCGGATGGTGCTGCACGCGCAGCCGGCGCATTATACGCTCGACGGGGCGGACGGCGTGGCCGATCCCAAAGGGCTCCATGCCGAGCGGCTGGGGGTCGATATCCACGTGATGCTGGCCGATGGCGCGCCGATCCGCAACATTACCGAGGCGGTGCAGAACGCGCACCTCGATGTCGAGGCGGTGGTCGGATCGCCGATTGCGGCGGGTTATGCCTGTCTCTCGGCCGAAGAACGCGAACTGGGTGTGGCGCTGATCGAGTTCGGCGGCGAGGTGACCAACGTCTCGGTCTATGCAGCCGGGATGCTGCTGGGGCTGGTGACCATTCCGCTCGGCTCGGGCGATATCACCGATGCGATTGCCTCGGCCTTCGGGATCCGCCGCTTTCAGGCCGAGCGGCTGAAATGCGTGCACGGTTCGGCGATTGCCAGCCCGTCCGATCACCGTGAGATGATCCCGGTCAACGCGCCGGGCGAGGAAGCCAGCGGGCCGGCAGCGCGGCATTCCGACGACAAGAACCGCGTCCCGCGCGCCGAACTGGTCTCGGTCATTGCCACGCAATTGGCGGCGTGGACCGAACAGGTCGGGCGTGCGCTTAAAGGGCTGGGGTTCAGCGGGCAACGCGGGCAACTGGTGGTGCTGACTGGCGGCGGGGCCGAACTTTCCGGCCTGGCCGACTATGCGCAAGGCGCGCTGGGCAAGCCGGTGCGCGTGGGCCGCCCGCAGCATTTGCACGGCCTGGCCGAAGCGCA
Organism: Novosphingobium sp.; assembly: GCA_031361075.1. Classification (GTDB taxonomy): domain Bacteria; phylum Pseudomonadota; class Alphaproteobacteria; order Sphingomonadales; family Sphingomonadaceae; genus Novosphingobium. The sequence continues at coordinate 22,915 of JANMCG010000018.1, forward strand.
CGCCACCCCCGGTTTTACCACGCTGGCCGGGCTGGTGCTTTATGCGGCGGCCGACCCGATCGACATTCGTGCGGTCGGGCCAAGCTATCTACCGATCACGCGTTATCGCGGCCTGGGGCTGGTCAACCGGCTGTACGGAGCGATGCGCGAGTATTTTTAGTTTTGTTTCGGGCATCAAACTTGCCCGCATTTGAAATTGGTGACTGTGGACAAAGAGTTCAGCCGCTTTGATTCGCTGATTCCATGCGTGCAAGACCCGTGTTAACTGTAATTGTTACATCTGCCGTACCGGCCAGGAGATCGTGAATGAGCATCAATATCGGAGCCCCCGCTGTTGAAGAGCTACGCCCCCGTATCACGGTGATCGGCGTTGGCGGGGCTGGCGGCAACGCCATTGCCAACATGATCACCGCCGGGATCGAGGGGGTCGACTTCGTGGTCGCCAACACCGACGCGCAGGCGCTTAACAATTCGATCGCCGAGCACCGCATTCAGCTCGGTTCGGACATCACGCAGGGTCTGGGCGCGGGTGCCCGTCCCGAAGTCGGGCGCGCTGCTGCCGAAGAAAGCATGAGCGAGATCGAGCGCGCGCTGGAAGGTGTGCATATGTGCTTCATCGCTGCGGGCATGGGCTCGGCACCGGTACCGGTGCCGCGCCGGTGGTGGCCAAGCTCGCGCGCGAAAAGGGCGTGCTGACCGTGGGGGTGGTAACCAAACCGTTCCTGTTCGAAGGCACGCGCCGGATGCGCGCGGCCGACGCCGGGATCGAGGAATTGCAAAAGCACGTCGATACGCTGATCGTGATCCCTAACCAGAACCTGTTTCTGGTCGCCAAGGCCGACACCACCTTCAAGGAAGCCTTCCAGATGGCCGACGAGGTGCTCCAGCAGGGGGTGCGCTCGATCACCGATCTGATGGTCATGCCCGGGCTGATCAACCTCGACTTTGCCGACGTTCGCTCGGTCATGGCCGAAATGGGCAAGGCGATGATGGGCACCGGCGAGGGTGAGGGCGAGAACCGCGCGCTCGAAGCCGCTGAAAAGGCGATTGCCAATCCGCTGCTCGACGGCGTTTCGATGCAGGGTGCCAAGGGAGTGATCATCTCGATCATTGGCGGCGAAGACATGAAATTGCTCGAAGTCGATGAAGCCGCCAACCACATCCGCGAACTGGTTGATCCCAACGCCAACATCATCTGGGGCAGCGCGTTCAACCCCGATCTGCAAGGCAAGATCCGCGTCTCGGTGGTCGCCACCGGGATCGAGCAGACCGCTTCGATGGCCGAAGAAGCCGCCCGCCCGTTCAATATGGGCGGCTCGCGCGGGCCGGCCCGTCCAGCGATGGCCGCCAGCGGTCCCGCCCCCGCCGACACTCCGGCTTCGGCCAGCAACCCTGCCGCGGCCGAACCACTGTTCGAGCGCGGCGCGGCCCCAGCGGCGGAACCTGAAGCACCCGCCACCGCACCCGAACCGGTCACCGCCGCAATCAGCGACGATGATTGGGATATGCCCGGCCTGTCGGCCAGCGGCGAAGCAGTGGCCGATCCGCTCGAGCTTGAGCTGGAAGAGAACGCTGGCACCGGTGCCAGCGGCGGCGACGAATTGTTGCTCGATGCCTCGCGGCTGATCGATGAAGATGCTCCGGTGGCTGGCGGCTCGGCATTGCCCGGACGCCGCCGCGGACTGGTTTCGAGCGATGACGAAACCGTGAGCGATGGCAACCCCGGTGAATTGGGTGCGGGCCCGGCCGGTGGCGACGCCGGACCAGCGGCAAGCAGCAGCGCCGACGCGGCTGCACCGGCGGCGCGCGGTGGACCGCCCAAGGCTGGCAGTGGCGCGACCTTATTTGAACGGATGGCCAACCTGTCGCGCGGCGGGCGCAGCTCGGCCGATGACGACGATGACGACAACGATGATGGTCCGTCGATCTCTATTCCGCGGTTTCTGGGCCGTCAGAACAACCAGTAGGCCGGCCAGAATGGCACGCACCCCAAGCTATTAGGGCGCGGTTCATTTTGCGCGATGCAAAGGCTGGGGCAGCGCTTGCGCGGCGCTGGTAAAAGGTTCACCGCAACGCCCATGTCGAGATCTGTCGGTCGCCTTTCGGGTCACTCCGCACTGCTGGGCGGCGCTGCCTTGGGGTTGGTCACGATCTTGGCAATAGCCATGCCGCCAGCAGCGCGGGCGCAAGGCCTGGTGCAGGCTGTGCCGGTCAAGCCAGCGGCGGCCCGGCTTAACGATGCCCTGGGGCAACTCGCGCGCAAACCGCAGGATCTGGAAGCGCTGATCGCGGCTGGGCGCGCCTCGCTCGAGCTGGGCGACGTACAAGCTGCGATCGGGTTTTTCCAGCGCGCCGATATGCTGTGGCCGGGCTCGGCGCGGATCAAGGCCGGGCTGGCCGGGGCCTATGCCGTCGGAGCCGATCCGATCACAGCGATTGCGCTGTTTGGCGAGGCCGAGAAGCTCGGTCCGATCGATGGCGAGCGGCTGGCCGATCGCGGGCTGGCGTTCGATCTGGTCGGCGACAACCAGACTGCGCAAAGCTATTACCGCCAGGGCCTGACTTTGGCCAAAAGCGACGAAACCTTGCGGCGGCTGGCATTGAGCCTGGCGATTGCGGGTGACCGGCGCGGGATGGAAAGCACACTTAGCCCGCTGCTGCAACGCCAGGACAAGGCCGCATGGCGGACCCGCGCGTTCAGTCTGGCCATTCTTGGCCAGGCCGACGAGGCGGAAAGCATCGCACATCAGACGATGCCGCAGAACATGGCCGATTCGATCACTGCCTATTTGCGTTATATGCCGCGGTTGACCGGCGCGCAGCAGGCCGCCGCGGCCAATCTGGGCCAGTTCCCGCGGGCAGCCGAAATGGGCCACGACGATCCCAGGTTTGCCCGGTATTTGGGCCCCCGAGCGCGGCTGGCGGCCGCGACTCCGGCAGCATTACCCGGGCGTGCCGACGGCAAAAGCCCGGACAAGACCCAAGAGATGTCCAAAGACAAGGCCAAAGACAAGGCTAAAGACAGGGCCAAAGACAGGCCCAACGAGAGAACCAGGCCGGCCGATCCGGGCCAGCAACTCGCCGCCGCCGCGCCGGCGCCGGTGGTGCCAAGCCCGCCAGTCAGCCGAGAGCTAGACCCGGTGCCTCAGCTGGCGCGGGCTGAAGCAGCACCGCGGCCCGCGCCGATTGCAGCCGCATCCCCCGCGCGCGCGCTCACGCCGCTGCCAGCGCCGCTCCCAACTCCCGCGCCGCTCCCAGCGCCCACGCCAACTCCCCTGCCAGCGCCAGTCGCACCGCCAATCGCAGCGCCAGTCGCAACGCCCGCAGCAGTGTCACGGGTGGCGGTCAGCGCAGTGCCCGAGCCCGGGTTTGCCTCGATCGAGGCCGGCTTGACCAAAGCGGCCGAGACGTTCGATCTGCGCCAGCAGCCAAAATCGTCCGGCAAAGCAGCCCCGCGCCCAGCGGCGGCGGCGGTCGGCGAATCGATCGACGAGGCGTTTGCCGATTTCACCCCCCCCAGCCGCGAGGTTGAACCGCAAACCGGCGCGGTTGACTTGCGCAAGCTCGAACGGATGCCCCGGCCCGCCGATCAGACCGTGGCAAGCAAAGCGGCTGACAAGGCCAAGCCGGGCGATAAACCCAGGCTGAGCGAGAAAGAAAAAGCCAAGGAGGCCAAAGACGCCAAGGACGCCAAGGACGCCAAAGCGGCCAGGGACACCAAATTGTCGCAACCCAGCCGGGTATGGGTGCAAGTCGCCACCGGGCGTGACAAAACGGCGCTCGGCTCCGATTGGCGCAAGCTGGTCAAGCAAGACCCGGCTGTATTTAAAGGCAAAAAGCCGTTCCTGACCGCGTGGGGGCAAAGCAATCGCTTGCTCGCCGGGCCGTTCGAAAGTCAAAAGGAAGCCGCTGCTTTTCTGGCTGCAATGAAAAAGGCCGGGGTCAGCGGCGGGTTTGCCTGGACCAGCGCAGCGGGCCAGACGGTCGATCCGCTGAGCGGCGCCAAGTAGCTTTTTCCACCCGTTTTCCACACTTTGTGAACAGCCTTATCGAGTTATGCGCAAGCCAGGGCCATGACGTCATTGTCGAACTGGCGTGCGGCGATACATCCAGCAGCAATGATGCAGGTTAATCACGATATGGAACGCGACGATGACGCCGCTCCCGTCGATATGCTCGCCTCGTTGTTCGAGGCGCGCGGATGGCCGTGCGAATTCGTCGGCGAGGACGAGATTTCGGGCGAGATCAAGGGCAGTTGGGCCAGCTATACGCTGCGCGGCGTATGGCGGCGCGAAGATCACGTGCTGCAACTGCTGTGCCTGCCCGATATCCGTATCCCCGATGACAAGCGCGCGGCAGTGGTCGAGCTGCTCGCGCTGGTCAACGAGCAGCTGTGGGTCGGACACTTCGACTTGTGGTCAAGCGGCAGCGTGCTGTTGTACCGGCACGGGCTGTTGCTTGGCGACGATGGCATGCTCAGTCTGAGCCAGGCGCAAGTCGCGGTCGAAGCCGCGGTCGAAGAATGTGACCGCTTCTACCCGGCGTTCCAGTTCGTGCTATGGGGCGACAAGAGCCCCGCCGAAGCGCTTGCCAGCGCGCTGGTCGATGCCGCCGGTGAGGCCTGACGCGCGCTCCACGCGGCGCTAGCTGCCACAGGATCAAGCTGCGCCATCCGCGCCCGCATGGGGAGAGGAGCATGGTTGCTATTCCTCGCCCCGTGCGGGAGAGGATACGCAGGTTTGGTGGCGTGCCACCCAGCCGCAGTTCGAGAGGGTTTCATGCGTACCATTCTGATCCTGGGCTGCGGTAATATGGGCGGGGCGATGCTGACCGGCTGGTTAGCGTCGGACTTGCCGCTTGCGCTGACCGTGGTCGATCCTGCAGTGGCCCAAGTGCCTGCGCAAGTGCGGTTGCTGCGCAAGGTTCCCGCCGAACGGTTCGATCTGGTGCTGCTTGGGGTCAAGCCGCAAGCACTGGCGGCGGCGGCCCCGCCGGTGGCAGCGATTATGACCGGTGAGACGGTGTTGCTGTCGATCCTGGCGGGGGCTGAGCTGGATACTTTGGCCGGGCATTTTCCAGTCAACGGCGGCTTGGTGCGGGTCATGCCCAACCTTGCGGCGGCAATCGGCAAGTCGCCGATCGGGCTTTATGCCACGGCGCTGAGCGATCCGGCGCGAACCGCAATCACCGCGCTGCTGGCCCCGCTTGGCACCCCCGAGTGGGTGCCGCGCGAAGATCTGCTCGATGCGGTGACCGCGCTCGCCGGCTCTGGTCCGGCCTTTGTCTATCGGTTCATCGATGCGCTGGCGGCCGGCGGCGCGGCGCTGGGGCTTGATCCGGCGCAAGCGCAGCGGCTGGCGCTGGCCACCGCCGAAGGCGCAGCGCTGCTCGCGGCGCAGTCCGCCGCTGAACCTGCCGAACTGGCCGCGCGGGTGACCAGCGCAGGCGGCACCACCGCGGCCGGTCTGGCGGTGCTCGATCATGACGCGGCGCTCGCTGGGCTGATCGCGCAGACGCTGCGCGCCGCGCGCGACCGCGGCGCAGCACTGGCGGCGGCGGCGCGCGCGCGCGATTGATACAATCTGCGACGCGTCTGCATCCGGTTTTGCTTGAAACTGGCCGCGCAAACCCCGATATTATCCGCAGCGGCCCTCGTTGGGCTCGCATTGGGAGTTTTGATCCATGGCTGAATGGAACGATCCGCAGACCACTCGCAGTCCTTTTGGGGCCCGTCCTCAATTGAATGGCGAGTTGATCGGCGCCGCGCGCGATGAAGGTCTGCGCAGCTATATGCTGTCTATTTACAACTACATGGCCTCGGGCGTGCTGCTGTCGGGCGTGGTTGCGCTGCTGTTTGCGCGTTCGGGTATGGCTGAGGCCACCCTGGGTTCGCCGCTGCGCTGGTTGATTATGCTGGCCCCGCTGGCCTTCGTAATGGCGATGAGCTTTGGCTTGCACAAAATGCAGACGTCGACGCTGAAAATGCTGTTCTGGGGCTTTTCGGTGGTGATGGGGCTGTCGCTTTCGTCGATCTTCCTGGTGTACACCGGCGCTTCGGTGGCCACGACGTTCTTCGCTACGGCGGGCGCGTTTGCCGGGCTCAGCCTGTACGGTTATTCGACCAAGCGTAATCTGTCGGCCATGGGCGCCTTTATGACGATGGGCCTGATCGGCATTATCATCGCCGGGCTGCTTAACATCTTTCTGCAGTCAAGCGCGATGTCGCTGGCGATTTCGGTGCTCGGCGTGCTGATCTTTGCCGGGTTGACCGCTTACGATACGCAGCGGCTGCGCGACACCTATTATCAGGTGGCAGGCAGCGACATGCAGCAGAAGGTTGTGATCATGGGCGCGCTCAGCCTGTATCTCGACTTTATCAACCTGTTTCAGTTCCTGCTCAGCTTTATGGGTAGCCGCCGCTAAGCTTGAATTTGCAACCAACAGATCTGCCCGGCGTGCCGTAAGGTACGCCGGGCATTTGCTTTATTGCTCGGTGCCGCTAGGGATTCAGGTTCAAGAAATGAACGACCTGCCAGACGGCGGGTGGCGCCATCGGGGACGGGAATAATGGGTTCGCAGTATCGCAAAATCGTAATCGCGGCAGCACTGCTGATGCTGGCTAGCGGCGCTGCGGCCAAGCCGAAAAAAGCGCCGCCGCCGCCTCCGCCGCCGCCGCCGCCGCCAATCGTCGTATATATTCCGCCGCGCCCAACCCCGCCATTGGGCGCATCGCCGCTGTTCAAGGTGCCGGTGGTGGGGATCGATGGCGTGCGCCAGTCGATCAACACCAAGATCGGTCCGTTGCAGACGGTGTGGAACCTGCGTTCGGCTTACAATGTCGCCGCGCTCAATTGCCAGCGTGTCGAACACAACGATATTCTGATCGGCTACAAACGCTTCCTCAAAATCTACAAGGTCGGCTTGCTCAAGGCCAATCGCGGGGTCGATGCCGATTACCGCAAGCGGTTCGGTCCGGCGTATATTCGCCCGCGCGAAGCCTATATGACGCAGGTCTACAATTATTATGCGTTCCCGCCGACGCTGCCCAATTTCTGCGACGCCGCGCTGGCGATGGCACGCGAATCGATGACGCTCAAACCGATCGACCTGACCGCGTTTGCACAGCGTTATGTGCCGCAATTCGACCTGGTCTATGAAAGTTTCTATCGCTCCTACGATCAATTCAGGGCCGATGCGGCGGCGTGGGATGCCAAATATGCGCCGGTTACGCTGGTGGTGCCAGTGCCAGTGCCCTTCCCCGTGCCAAGTGCAGGTCCAGGCATGGCGCCCGGTGCAAGCCCGGCACTTCCGGGACCCTCCGGGGCAACGCCGGTGCTGAAACCCACCGTCGCCGCCACGACTACGGCCACCCCCGCGCCAACCGCAGCGGCCACGCCCACCGCAGCGCCAGCGCCAGCGCCAGCGGCGAAGCCCGCGCCCACCGCGGCGGCAATGCCCACCGCAACGCCAAAGCCGAGTTTGACGCCTGCCCCAACGCCAAAACCCACCGCAACGCAGGCGCCATCGCCCGAAGGCCGCTAAGTCCTGCTGTCATCAGGCAGGATCGTGCGTATTTTGATCCACCGTAAGACGACACTCAGCCTGACCCAATTGGGCCAGAGCTGAGCGTCGCCCAACGCCAGGCGCGACATTTGCAATTAAACCAGCTAACGGGCCGCCATGCATTTTCTCGATCAAGCCAAAGTATTCATCCGTTCAGGCCAGGGCGGCCCCGGTGCGGTGTCGTTCCGGCGCGAAATGTACGTGGAATATGGCGGGCCCGACGGCGGTAACGGCGGGCGCGGCGGTGACATCATTTTTGAAGCGGTGGCCGGGCTCAACACCCTGATCGACTTCCGCTACGCCCAGCATTTCAAAGCGCAGCGCGGCGTCCCCGGGATGGGCCGCGACCGCACCGGCGCGGCCGGCAAGGATCTGGTGATCAAGGTTCCGCTGGGCACGCAAGTGCTTGACGATGACCGCGAAACGGTGCTGCTCGACATGACCGAGGTCGGCAAGCGGGTCGTGCTGCTCGAAGGCGGGATGGGCGGGCGCGGCAACGCCAGTTACAAGACCAGCACCAACCGTGCCCCGCGCCAGCATCAGCCGGGTGAACTGGGCACCGAAATGTATGTCTGGCTGCGGCTTAAGCTGCTGGCCGATGCGGGCCTGCTCGGCTTGCCCAATTCCGGCAAATCCACCTTCATCAACCAGATCACCAACACCAAGGCCAAGGTCGGCGATTACGCGTTCACCACGCTTACCCCGCAATTGGGCGTGGTCCGGCACAAGGCGCGCGAATTTGTGCTGGCGGATATTCCCGGTCTGATCGAAGGCGCTGCCGACGGGGCGGGGATCGGTGACCGGTTCCTGGGCCATATCGAGCGCTGCCGGGTGCTGATCCACTTGATCGACATCAACGGGCACGATCCCGCCGATGCGCTGCAGGTGATCGAGGAAGAGTTGGCCGCCTATGGCAACGGGCTTGATGAAAAGCCGCGGCTGATCGCGCTTAACAAGATCGATCTGGTCGATACCGAACTGGTCAAAGCCTTTTCCAAGGAACTCAAAGCCGCCGGCGCGGCCAAGGTCTATCCCATCTCGGGCGCGACCGGTGCGGGAATGGACGCGCTGCTTAACGCGGTGATCCAGTACTTGCCCGCCGCGACCGTGACCGAACGGCCGACGGGCGCGCAGGAAGAGCTTGGCGTGGCGGACTGGTCGCCGCTGTGACGT
>JANMCG010000021.1:0-5796 GCA_031361075.1 Novosphingobium sp.
TTTGACCCCGAGCGCAGCGGCGCAATCAGGATCAAGCGCAATTCCGTCATCGCGCGGATCGACCCAGCCATAAGCAGCGCGGAAGCCTGCCAGCTGGCCATACGAAACCAGTCGTTTCTCTCCCTTCACATGCTCGCCCAAGCCGGCATCAATCGCGATGATCGGTTGCTTCTTGGCCTCGCGAACCGAGCGGATCTGGTCGGTGCGCACGGTCATGGTCGGGCCGCCGTCGAAGATGTCGATGTAGTTTTCCCAGGCGAAACCTTCGACCTCGAGCATCCGCATCGCCGCCCGGCCCGAGGGGTGCGGCATGCCGATGACATGGCGCGCGGCTTCAGTCAGCATGGCGATATAGACCGGGTGCTTGGGCATCAGATCGGCGATGAATTGATTGCCGAATTTGGCGTTGAATTCATCGGCGTCCTGAAAGGTCATTCCGAAAAAGCGCCCCGCGACGCCGTCCCAGAACGGCGATCCACCCGCCTCGTCGATCACCCCGCGCAGTTCAGCGATGCAGCGGTCGGCAAAGCGCGCGCGGTGCGCGGCGATGAACATATAGCGGCTGCGCGCGATCAACATCCCCAGCCCGCCCGCGCGCTCACCGGGGTGGAGGAACAGCCCGCCAACTTCCGAAGTGCCCTCAAGATCAGTCGACAGATTTAGGATATCGGCGCGGAAAGTGCGTCCCAATTCTTCGCTGTGCTGCGTCAGCGCGCCGATCCGGTACGAATAAAACGGCCATTTCTGGCCGACCGAGCTGAACACCTGACAAGTTCCGCGCACGTCGCGGGTCGCGGTATTTTCCAGCACGAAAACGAACAGATCATCGCCGACTTCATCGGCCGTGCGCGCGAAGCCTTCGGCCGAGCGTTCGAGCTTGGTGGTCAGCGCCTTGCGGTCGGGCGGCAGGTTAGTGAACCCGCCGCCGGTGCGCTTTGCCATCTCGTACAAGTGCTGCAAATCGGCCTGGGTGGCGGCGCGGATCACGTGGCTCATAATGCTGTTCCGCTGGCAAGGCGATGCAGCACCAGCGCAGACAACTGCGCACGTTCGGCCAGGCTGGGTACGATCAGGAATTCATCCGAGGAATGGATCGCCCCGCCGCGCACCCCCATCGTATCGACCACCGGCACCCCGCACGCGGCAATGTTGTTGCCATCGCACACCCCGCCCGAGGCGATGCGGCTGATTGGCGAGCCGAGCAGCGCCGAGCATTCCTCGACAATCCCGAACAGCTTTTCCGCGCGCGCATCGACGGCCTTGGGCGGGCGGCTGATCCCGCCGTGACGGTGGACCGAAACGCCGTGTTCGGCCTCGACGCGTGCGATCAGATCGGCAAGCCCATGTTCGAACGCTTCGGCCAGCGCAAGTTCGCGCGGGCGGATGTTGAAGCGCAGCACCGCCAGATCGGGCACAACATTGGTCGCGCCGCCGCCGTCGATCTTCGCGGGATTGACCGACAGGCCTTCGCGTTCAAGCGCTTTGAGCCCTAGCGTTAGCGCTGCCGCGGCGACGATGGCGTTGCGCCCGTCCTGTGGGTTGCGCCCGGCGTGGGCAGATTTGCCGGTGATGGTCAGCGACCAGTTGCCGCTGCCCGCGCGCGCCCCCGCCAGCGTGCCATCGGGCAGTGCCGATGGCTCGTACGTCAGCGCCGCGGCTTTGCCGTGCGCAAGTTCGGCGATCAGCGCGGCGGAGGACAGACTGCCGGTTTCCTCGTCCGAATTGATCAGCACGTCATAGCCGATGCTGCTTGCCGCAGCGCTGGTTTCAAACGCTGTCAGCGCGGCAATAATCACCGCGATACCACCTTTCATATCGGCCACACCCGGGCCAACCAGCGTTGTGGGATCAAGCCACTGTTGTGCTTGAAACGCGTGGCTCGCAGGGAACACCGTATCCATGTGCCCGGTCAGCAGCAGTCGGCGCGGCGCATCGGGGCGGACGCGCAGCAGCAAGTGCTGGCCGTTGTCGAGTTCGCGCTGCTGGCCATCGACACCAACCGCAGTCACCGGCGCTGCATCGGTCAATCCGACCCCGCCGGGCAACGCCGAGAACGCATCGGCCAGCATTCCGGCTTGCACTTTAAGCCCCGCCAGATTTCCAGTGCCGGTGTTAACTGCCGACCACGCCTGAACCTGGCTGAGCATTGGCGCGGGATCGACCGCTGCGAGCAGCGCGGTTTCGGCGGGGGAAAGCTGTTGCATATGAAACCACCCTAGCCGAGCCTGGGGCGGGCTCCAACCCCTAGCACGCGGGTCGCGCCAGCGTTGCCATCGCTGCGTGCTTACGGCATAGGCGCTCGCGTTCCTCCCCGGAATTTGTCGATCACCAGAGCCCGTAGCGCGGCGCGCACGGGCAGATTTAACGCGAGGACATATGAGCGAGCGGGTAGAGAAGAGCGGGCTGCAAGTCGATGCAGCGCTTGCGGGATTTATCGAAACCGAAGTGCTGGAACCGCAAGGTAGAAACGCCAATGCTTTCTGGGCCGGGTTCGCCGCGCTGCTCGATCGGTTTGCACCGGTCAACCGCGCGCTGCTGGGCAAACGGGACTATCTGCAAACCCAGCTTGATGCGTGGCACACCCGCCGCGCAGGGCAGCCGATCGATCAGGCAGAATATCAGGGATTTTTGCACGAAATTGGCTATCTCGTGCCCGAACCCGCGCCGTTCGAGATCGGCACCCAAAATACCGATGCCGAGATTGCAACGCTGGCCGGGCCGCAGCTGGTGGTGCCGATGCTCAACGCGCGGTTCCTGCTCAACGCGGCGAACGCGCGCTGGGGCAGCTTGTACGATGCGTTCTACGGCACTGACGCGCTCGATGCGCCTGCGGCTTTGCCCGGCGGCTACGATCAGGCGCGCGGAGCGGCGGTGATCAAGGCAGCGCATGCGTTCCTTGATGACGCTATCCCCGGCTGGCGCGCGGCGCTCGAAGGCATGGCGTGCGAACAGTTGGTGGCGCACCGCGATGGCGCTTTCCTGTTCCGGCACAATGGGTTGCATATCGAAGTGCTGGTAGATCCGGCGCATCCGGTCGGGAGCACCGATCCGCTCGGAATTGCCGACGTTGTGCTGGAAAGCGCGTTGACCACGATTTGCGATCTGGAAGATTCGATCGCTGCGGTCGATGCCGAGGACAAATTGGCGGCGTACCGGAACTGGCTCGGCGTGATCCGCGGCGATTTGACCGAGAGCTTTGAAAAGGGCGGGCAGACTATGACCCGCAGCCTCAACCCCGACCGGGTATGGGGCGAGCTGACCTTGCCCGGGCGCAGCCTGTTGTTCGTGCGCAATGTCGGTCATCTGATGACGAACCCGGCGATCCTGCTCGGCGATGGCAGCGAAGCGCCCGAAGGCATCATGGATGCGGTGATCACCAGCGCGATCGGCGCGCTCGGCCTCGCCGGTTTGGGCAGCCACGCCAACAGCCGCACCGGCAGCATCTACATCGTCAAACCCAAGATGCATGGCCCCGAGGAATGCGGTTTCACCAACGACCTGTTCGACGCGGTGGAAGACCTGCTCGGGCTGGCACGCCACACTGTCAAAGTCGGCGTGATGGATGAAGAACGCCGCACTTCCGCCAACCTCGCCGCCTGCATCCATGCCGTGAAGGACCGGATCGTGTTCATCAACACCGGCTTCCTCGATCGCACCGGCGACGAACTGCACACTTCAATGCGCGCCGGGGTGATGCTGCGCAAAGGCGCAATGAAAGCCACTCCGTGGATCGCCGCTTACGAAGCGCGCAATGTTCAGATCGGGCTTGCCTGCGGGCTTTCGGGCAAAGCCCAGATCGGCAAGGGCATGTGGGCCGCGCCCGATATGATGGCCGATATGATGGTCCAGAAGATCGGCCACCCCAAGGCGGGTGCCAACACTGCCTGGGTGCCATCGCCCACCGCCGCGACGCTGCACGCGATGCATTACCACGCGGTCGATGTGTTTAAGGTGCAACACGAACTGGCGCTGCGACCGACCCCAGGGTTGGACGATCTGCTGACGATCCCGCTCGCCGCCGGGGCCAATTGGTCCGATGCTGAAGTGCGCGAGGAACTCGACAATAACGCACAAGGGCTGCTGGGCTATGTAGTCCGCTGGATCGACGCCGGGGTGGGCTGCTCAAAAGTGCCCGACATCAATGACGTTGGCCTGATGGAAGACCGCGCGACGCTGCGGATTTCATCGCAGCACATGGCCAACTGGTTGCTTCATGGTGTCTGTACTGAACATCAAGTCATCGACGCGCTGCACCGCATGGCGGTCAAGGTCGATGCACAGAACGCTGGCGACCCAAGCTATGAGCCGATGGCGGGCAATTGGAATCACTCGCTGGCGTTCCAGGCCGCGTGCGATCTGGTGTTCAAGGGGGTTGCGCAGCCCAGCGGCTACACCGAACCGCTGCTCCACGCATGGCGGCGCAAGAAAAAGGGCGGCTAGGCTGACAGCAGCCGAGCGATTTCGATAAATTCGGCCACGCTTAACGTCTCGGCTCGGCGCTGGGGATCAATTCCCAGCTGCTCAAGCGCAGCCAGCGCGCCGGGCAAACCCTTTATGCTTTGCCGCAACATCTTGCGGCGCTGGCCGAACGCGGCCTCGGTCAAGCGTTCCAGGATGCGTGCCGACACGCCGACGGGCTGCTCGCCCGGCACGACATGCACCACCGCGCTCATCACTTTGGGCGGCGGGGTGAAGGCACTGCGATGAACCTTCATCGCCAGTTTGGCGGCTGAACGCCACTGTGCCAGCACCGCAAGCCGGCCATAGGTCGACGAACCGGGGGCAGAGACAATCCGCTCGGCAACTTCCTGCTGGAACATCAGCGTCAGGCTGCGCCACGCTGGTGGCCACGCTTCGCCGCCGAGCCAACCGACGAACAGCGCTGTGCCAACGTTGTAAGGCAGGTTGGCGACCACGTGATACGGGCCTATGATCCCGTGCGCGACTTTGGTCGCATCGCCCTCAATTACGCTCAACTGGCCGGGAAACGCCTCAACCAACTCGGCCAGCGCGGGCAGGCATCGGCGGTCCATCTCGATCGCGGTGACCTGCGCCCCGGCGCGAAGCAGCGCTCGGGTCAGGCCGCCGGGGCCAGGGCCGATCTCGAGCACCTGCTGGCCGTCGAGCTGGCCCGGAATCTTGGCAATCCGCCCGAGCAGCTGTTCGTCGAACAGGAAATTCTGCCCCAGCGCCTTGGTTGCAAGCAGGCCGTGGCGCGCAATGACTTCGCGAAGCGGCGGGAGGGATGGGTTTACCCGAATAACCGAAGATGTTGCGGTTGCTTCAGGCACGTTTGCTATTCCTGACATACCGTTAAATGCTTAGGTTCGGGGGATTGGCGGCTTTGCCGACGGCGCTAAAGCTTCGGCCCTTCGGGTAAACCAAAATATTCACCCAAACCGCCGCATCGCACATTCACCAGCCAATTTGATCGCGGCGATCATCGCGCCCGGATCGGCAGCGCCGGTCCCGGCGATGCCGAAAGCAGTGCCGTGATCGGGGCTGGTGCGCACGATCGGCAGGCCCAGCGTGACGTTGACGCCGGCATCGAAATCCAGTGTTTTCAGCGGGATCAGTGCCTGGTCGTGATACATGCACAGCGCCACGTCATAACCGCCGCGGGCGTGCGCGGTGAACAGCCCGTCAGCACTGTGCGGCCCGGTGATATTGATCCCCTCGGCCGCCAGCGCCGCCACCGCCGGGGCAATAATCCGGCTGTCCTCATCGCCCATCCGGCCTTGCTCGCCCGCGTGTGGGTTTAGCGCGGCCACCACGATCCGCGGCGCGGCAATCCCG
>JANMCG010000048.1:0-5698 GCA_031361075.1 Novosphingobium sp.
CAGCTTTGAAATGGGCAAGCAATGGGGCCGCGCGGCGATCACCGCGTTTGCCCGGCTCGATGGCTGGCCGGTTGCGGTGATCGCCTCGGACCCGAGCTTCTTGGGCGGATCGTGGGAGGCCAAGACCAGCGAAAAGGTCGAACGGTTCATCAAGCTGGCCGACCAGTTCCGCTTGCCGGTGGTCCATCTGGTCGACAACCCCGGGTTCATGATCGGCAACGCGGCGGAGACCGCCGGCACAATCCGCTACGGGGTGCAGGCAATGAACGCGATCTATGCCGCGAGCGTGCCGCTGTGCTGCGTGGTGGTGCGCCGCGCTTACGGGATTGCGGGCAGCGCGATGAGCAACGCCGATGCGTTCCAGTACCGCTTCGCCTGGCCGTCAGGCGACTGGGGCAGCCTGCCGATCGAGGGCGGGATTGAAGTTGCTTACAAGAGCGAGATCGAGGCAGCGGAAGACCCGGCGGCGCGGCTGCAGGAAATCCGTGACCGCCTCAATCTGCTGCGCAGTCCGTTCCGCACTGCCGAGAAGTTCGGGGTCGAAGACATCATCGACCCGAGGGATACGCGGCCTTTGCTGTGCGAATTTGCCGAGCTGGCGTGGCGCAGCTTGGGGGCGGTTTAGTCTTGGATCCTGCCCATTGCACGAAGTGCAAATGGGGAGGCATTATGTAGCCAGATACTCCGCCAGCGCCGACTGTTGCGCCTCGCTCAATCGCAATCCCAGCTTGCTGCGCCGCCACAGCACATCTTCGGCGCTGACCGCCCATTCCTCCTGGCGCATATAATCGACCTCGGCAGCTGTCAGCCCGCCGCCAAAATCGCGTCCCAGCGCCTGCCAGCCCTGCGCATCGCCCAGCCAGTGCCGCGCGCGGGTGCCGTAAGCCCGCGCGATCCGGTCGGTGTCGTGAGCGGCAAGGAACGGATAATCCGCCGCCAACCCCGCCTTGAGTTGGTCTAAGCCGTCGACGGAAAAATCCCCGCCGGGCAGCGCGGCGCTGCGCGTCCAGGCTTTGCCAGACAGTGCGCCGAGACGCGGTGCGAGCAAGTCCACCGCCTCCTCCGATAAATGCCGGTACGTGGTGATTTTGCCGCCATAAACGCTGAGCAGCGGCGCACCCTGCCCGGCTTCCGACAATTCTAGCCGGTAGCCCCGGGTCGCCGCCTCGGGCTTGCCCGATCCGTCATCGAGCAGCGGCCGCACCCCCGAATAAGTCCAGACCACATCGGCCGGAGTGATTGCGGCTTTGAAGTATTCGCTCGCCCCGGCGCACAGATAGGCGATTTCCTCGTCGCTCGCCTTGACCGGATCGCCGGGGGCCTGATCGCGGTCAGTGGTGCCAATCAGCGTGAAATCGCGCTCGTAGGGAATCGCGAAGAAAATCCGCCCGTCGGCAAGCTGGAAGAAGTAGGCGTAGGGATGTTCGAACAATTTACGCACCACGATGTGCGAGCCGCGCACCAACCGCATCCCATACTCGGGCGCATCGCCCAAGGACGATTCGACAGCAAGCACTTGCGGACCCGCCGCGTTGACCAGCGCCGCGGCGCGGAATGTGCCGCGATCGGTGGCGATCTCCCAACCCTCGCTCACTCGCTTTGCCCCCGAAACGCGCGTGCGGGTGCGGACTTCGGCCCCGCGTTCGGCGGCGTCCTTGGCGTTAAGCAAGACCAGCCGCGCGTCATCGACCCAGCCGTCGGAATATTCGAACCCGCTGCCAAACCCCGGTTTGAGCGGCGCGCCGGCCGGGTGAGTTTTCAAGTCGATCGTGCGGGTCGGCGGCAAGCGTTTGCGCCCGCCGATGTGGTCGTACAGAAACAGCCCGAGCCGCAGCAGCCAACGTGGACGCAGGCCTTGCACATACGGCAGCACGAACCGCATCGGATGGATGATATGCGGAGCGATGGCCCACAGCGCCTCGCGCTCGCTCAAGCTTTCCCGAACCAGCCCGAACTCGTAATGCTCAAGATAGCGAAGCCCGCCGTGAATCAACTTGGTGGACGCGGATGACGTGCCTTGCGCCAGATCACCCGCTTCAAGCAGCAGCACCTTCGCGCCCCGCCCGGCGGCATCACGCGCGATCCCCGCGCCATTAACGCCGCCGCCGATCACCGCGAGATCAAATAGCACGGTCAATGCAGTTCAGGATTTGGAACGAGGCGCGGGGCGCCCGGCGGGTTTAGCCGGCGAAACAATTTGCCGCGTTCGCTAAACAGCACCAGCCCCAGCGCAAGCGAACCAAAGCCAAGGAGCGACAGCGTCAGCGGCAAGGCCGAGCCATCGAATGCCTGCCCCACCAAAATGCCCAGCAGCGACCCCAGCGCCATCCGCACAAACGCTTGCAGCGAAGCCGCTGCCCCGGCGATCCGCGCAAACGGCTGCAGCGCAATCGCGCCGAAATTTGCGCCCAGAAAGCCCAGCAGGCAGAAATTTGCAGTCATCAGCGGAATGAATTGCCACAGTGTTTCGCCCGGCTGGCTGGCTTGCCACACTTGCAGCAACGCGATTGCGATGAACCCGAACAGTGCGAAATGCGACACCCGCCGCGCGCCGAATCGCTCGACAATTCGTGAATTGAAGAAGTTGGCTGCGGCCATGCAGCCCGCCATTCCGGCAAAGATCAGCGGAAAACGCGTACCTGCGCCGAAATGCTCGGCAACCAGTTGCTGCGCGCTGTTGATATAACCGAGGATCCCGCCGGTCAGCAGCGCCGAGCCGAAGACATAGCCGAACGCAGCGCGGTTAGTGATTGCTTCGCCCATATTGGCGGCGATTGCGCGCGGGTTGATCGATTGACGGAATTCGGGGTGAAGCGTCTCGGGTAGCCGCAAATACACCCAAGCTGCCATCACCAGCCCGCCGATCGCCATGCCGCCGAAAATCCAGCGCCACCCCGCAATCAGCATCACCGCTTGCCCAAAGCTGGGCGCGATCATCGGCACGACCATGAACACCATCCCGATCATCGACATCATCCGCGCCATCTTGTCGCCGCTGATCTGATCGCGAATGATTGCGCTGGGCAGCACGGACAGCCCTGCGGTTGCCACGCCTTGCAGCGCGCGCAGCACCAGCAGCGCGGTAAAATCCTGAACCAGCGCGCAGGCCGCGCCCAGCGCCACGTACAAAGCCAGGCACACAAACAGTACCGGGCGGCGGCCAAACCGGTCTGCAATCGCGCCGGGAAACAGCGAGCCGAGCCCCGCCGAGATCAGGAACACCCCGACCACCAATTGGCGTTTGTTAGGATCGCTGACCGATAGATCTTGTGCAATCCGGCCAAGCGCAGGCAGCATCGAATCGATGCACAGCGCCTGCAGCGCCATCAGCATCGCCATCATCGCGATCAGCTCGCGCTCGCCGATGGCGGCGGGAACGGCAGTAGATGGGCTGGCAGGCATGCGCCTGTCCATGACGCGTCGCATAGCGGCTGGCTAGCTGTTTTCGTATGCGGTCAAGCGCGCTATTGCCGGGCGATGGCGCAACAAGATCCGGTCGAGCACGATCCTGGCGAAGAGGCTGGCGGACTGCGCAAGATCATCCATGTCGATATGGATGCGTTTTACGCCAGCGTCGAACAGCGCGACGACCCAACGCTGCGCGGGTTGCCGCTGGCGGTCGGCGGCGCGGGGCCGCGCGGGGTGCTGACCACGTGCAGCTATGAAGCACGCAAATTCGGCTGCCGTTCGGCAATGCCATCGGTCACCGCGCGGCGGCTGTGCCCCGAGCTGATCTTCCGCCCGCCGCGGTTTGCGGTTTACGCGCAAATTTCGCAGCAAATCCGCGAGATTTTCCTCGATTATACCCCGCAGGTCGAACCGCTCAGCCTTGACGAGGCGTTCCTTGACGTCACTGATGATTTGAAAGGGATCGGCTCGGCGGTGCGGATCGCGCAGCTGATCCGCGCGCGGATCAAGGCCGAAACCGGGCTGACCGCCAGCGCGGGCGTCTCATATAATAAATTCATCGCCAAACTGGCCAGCGATCAGCACAAGCCCGATGGCCTGTGTGTGATCCGGCCTGGCGAAGGCGCGCAATTCATCGCCGGGCTGCCGGTCCGCCGGTTCCACGGGATCGGGCCGCGCGGGGCGGACAAGATGACCGCGCTGGGGATCGAAACCGGAGCCGATCTGGCGCAATGCGACATCGTTTTCTTGCGCCGCCATTTCGGCAGCCAGGCCGATTATTTGTACCGCGCTGCGCGGGGGATCGACTTGCGCAGGGTCAAGGCCAACCGGGCGCGCAAATCAGTCGGCACCGAGCGCACGCTCGACAAGGATATTTCGTCAGGGGCGGCGCTGCGCGAAATGCTGGCGCGGATCATCGAGCTGACGTGGGCGCGGATTGAAAAGTCCGGCAGCCATGGCCGCACCGTCACGCTCAAGCTCAAGAACCAGGATTTCACGCAGTTGACCCGCGCCCGCTCGCTGCCCCGCGCGGTCGCCAGCAAAGCCGAATTTGCCGCGATCGGCCATGCCTTACTCGACGAAGTGCTACCCTTGGCCCAGCCAGTGCGACTGGTCGGCCTGACGCTGTCATCGCTTGAGGACGACGCCGCACCGACCGTGTTGCAAAGTGCCGCGAGCCAAGGCGTGCTGCCGCTGTGACTGGCGTAATTATGCAAGCAATCCACGCGCGCTCGGGTATGAAGCGCGGCGCACACATGTGGCTGAGCGCAATTGTTGGGCAGCGTACCGGGGCAAGGGGTCAGGCAGGGTGATAATGCGACGATGTGCCGCTGCTGCGTTCGGGTTGGCAATATTCGCGCTGCCGCACATGGCGCGCGCCGACGATCCGCTCAAATATGAAGACCTGGTGCATTGCGCGGCGACCAATATTGTCGTGGCCAGCTTGCTCAGCCTCAATGACGGTGAGATCAAAAATAAGCCCGAAATCGAAGCTGCCCGCGGTCAGGCAGCTTCGCTGATGATGGTTGCCACGCTCGGATCGAAAAAGGGTGTCGATGTGGTGCAGGCCGACGTCTCTAAGGAAACCGACGTCCTGATTGGCATAATCAGCGATAAAACCACCAGCGACGGCTTTGTAAAATACGACGTGCCAAGCTGCCACAAGCTGGGCAAGGCGGCGGTCGAAGTTACCAATGACGCCAAATCCGGCAAATAGCGCAGCCCCGGTTGCCTAAGTTTCGAAAGGTGTTTTGATTGATGAAATTCCGGGGTTTCGCTGCTGCTGCAGCGCTGGCGGGCGTGCCGCTGCCGACCGCTGTTAGCGCGCAAGATGGGCTGAAATACGCAGATCTGGTTCACTGCGCGGCGACCAGTCGCGTGATTGCCGAAGTGCTCGGCATGAAAGGCGGCGAAGCGACCAACCAGCGGCAGATCGATACGTTGCATCAGCAAACGGCGGCACTGATGGCAATTGCGGCAACGGGTTCGGGCAAGGAAGTTGCCCTTGTGGCCGCCGATACCAGCAAGGAAACCGATACGATCGTGGCAATTTTAAGCGATCAATCAAAAACCGCAGAATTCGTCAATGCCAGCGTCAGAAGCTGCAACACCCTGGGCCAGGCCGCGCTCGACTTGGTGAACAAGTCCAAAGTTAGCAAGTAACAGTGAGGCGCGGTTCCGGTCAGGTGCCGGTCAGGTACCGGTCAGGTGCGCATCTGCGCCTGCGCTAACCACCGGCCGATCTGCACCGCCAGCCGGGGCGACAGATTGTCCGGCCAAGTTGAAGCGG
>JANMCG010000146.1:0-1662 GCA_031361075.1 Novosphingobium sp.
TATTGGCAACGAAAAGCGCTACGCGACCCGCACCAGAAGCTCATCAGGCGCATGGCGCTCGGCGCGCTAATGGTTGGTGTCTCCTACCTTCTTCTCGCTGCGGTCAGTGCGTTGAGCGGGGGACAGCTGGCGAGCTGGGCCTGGCTGGCGCTGTTCTTCGCCCTGCTGACCTTTGGTGAATTGTTCATCCTGCCAACGGGACTCGGCCTGTTCGCCCGGCTCGCGCCGCCGCATCTTGGCGCAACGACGGTCGCCGCCTGGTTCCTGGTCATCTTCACCGGCAGCCTCAGCGCGGGGTTCGTCGGCAGCTTATGGAGTCGTCTCGCACCGGCGCAATTCTTCACCCTGCTCGCCGCGCTCGCGGCCACCGCCGCGGGAATGCTGCTGGCGATCAGCCATCGCGGTGACCGCAAGCCTGAAATGAATTGACAAGTTTCTGATTGAGACAATAATGTCCTGATTGGATTAGAGTGGTCCTAGTTCATACGCTGCCGCGAGTCGTTCGGAAGATGCAAAGGCGGCTCGGCGGCGGCCGAGCTTGCGACGGATCGCCAGTCGTTGGGGGAGAAATAGAATGACTAAACTTCGCAATTGCCTGCTGGTAACCTGCGGCATAGGCGCGCTGGCGGCTTCGCCGGCTTTCGCAGCGCAAACCGTGCCCGAACAGGCGCAAGCGCAGGACCCAAATGCGGCGGTCGCGCCGTTGCCGGCCCAAGCATCCGACGTACCCGACGGTGAGGCGATCGTCGTCACTGCGCAAAAGCGTACGCAGTTGCTGATCGACGTCCCGCAATCGATCACGGTTGTTTCGGGCAGCACGCTCGAAGCTCAGCACGCAACCAATTTTCAGGATTACCTGAAGCTCGTACCGGGTCTCCAGTTGAATCAGTCCGATCCAGGCGAGGGGCGCCTGATCGTGCGCGGCATCAATGCGGGCGGTGTCGCGGCGGTGGTCAGCGTTTACGTGGACGAGACGCCCTACGGGTCGAGCAGCGGCCTTGTAAACGGGGGCGTGCTCGCGGCCGATTTCGACACCTTTGACCTAGCTCGTATCGAGGTGCTGCGCGGGCCACAGGGAACTCTTTATGGCGCCAGCTCGCTAGGCGGAGTGCTGCGGTTCGTCACCAATGCCCCGTCGACCGCGCGAGTCAGCGTGCGGGGCCGCGTAGGCCTTGAAACAGTGGCCGGAGGCGATCTCGGCTACAATGCCAATCTAGCCGTGAACATTCCTTTGAGCAAGACGCTCGCATTCCGCGCATCGGGCAGCTACCGCAAAGACGGCGGCTTCATCGATTCAATTGGCACGGTCGGAGGCTCGCCGCCTTTCGCGCCGATCGGTCCTTCCAGGATCGCCAAGAATATCAACGGTGACAAAGTGTACGGCGGTCGCGCGTCGCTGCTTTTCAAGCCGAGTGACGCCGCGTCTTTCCGCTTGACGGCAATTGCACAGAATCTCGAAGCCAATGCGCCGACACTCGTCGAGGCCGATCCGGTTACCCTGAAGCCGCTGCACGGCCTATCGCAATCGCAATTCGCACCCCAATTCTCCAATCTCAAATATCGAATCTACAATGGGACGGGAGCGTTCAATTTGGGCTTCGGAACGCTGACCACCTCAACCAGCTTCGCAAAGCAGAACCAGACGCGCCGCGAGGACTTCAC
>JANMCG010000178.1:0-1583 GCA_031361075.1 Novosphingobium sp.
AGCGGCACAGACGCGGCGCCGCTAACGGGATTTCGACAATGGCCAAGCTTGTTCACTTATCGGTCGTGCCGCACGATCCAGTCCTGCCCGGGGTCGGTAAAGGCCCCAACCCTGCCTCACCCGAAGCGCTGCGCCTGTTGGCCGGGATCGAGCGGATGCGCGAAGGTCTTGAAGCTGCGCGCCCCGACGTGATCGTGATGGCGGGCAGCGACCACCTGTGCCAGTTCTTCTTCAACAACATGTCGCCGTTTTTGGTCGGCAAGGCCGAACGCATCCAGGGTCCGCCGGGCTACGAGCAACGCGACTGGCGGCTCGCCACGTATGATGCCCCGATCGAGGGCAAACTGGCACGGTACATCCTCACGCAAGGCTTCGAGCATGAAGTCGACTTCGCCTATTCGGACGAGTTCATCGTCGATCACGCCTTTTCGGTCCCGCTCAATTTCATGCGGCCGCAGGGCGATCTGCCGATCGTCCCGTTGTTCCTGAATTTCCTTGCACCGCCCGTGCCTCCGGCCCGGCGCTATCACAAGCTCGGCAAGATTGTCCGGCAGATCATCGAGGACTATCCCGAAGATCTGCGCGTCGCGGTGATCTGCACCGGCCACATGACCAACGGGGTCGGCGGGCCCTATATGCTGCGCCATACCCAGCGCCCTGAAAGCGACTGGGACAAGATCATCAATGCCGCGATGCTGGCCAACGATGTCGATGAAATCGTGGCGCATTGCGGGTGGGAGGAGACTTATGCGCAAGGCAACAACACGCCTGGGGTGTTGGGCTTTGTGTTTGCTTACGGGGTCGCGGACGGTGCCAAATTCTCGTGGCATGATTATGTCCCGTCCACGCACCAACCGCTGATGATCCTGCTCGAATGGACCGAAGCGCAACTGAATGGAGGCGCATCATGAGCCGCTATGCCGTCAACAAGGTGCTGTGGGAAGTGGCGCGCGACGACGCGCTGGCCGCGAGCTACATCGCCGACCCAGCGGCTTATCTTGCTGGCCGCTCGCTGAGCGAGGAGGAACACCGGCACTTGATGGAGCACGACTACGGCGAAATGTTTGCCGCCGGCGCGCACCCGTTCCTGCTGTTCACCTTCCGGATCAAGCTGTCGGGCGGGTTCAGCTTTCCGATGATGACCGAGCACGTCCGGGTGCTGTCACAATACGATCCGCCGCTCGACATATCGACCTGAGGCAAACCTGGCGCACGGCGCAATCGCGTTGTGCTGGGCCGCCACCGACGCCCGCCCAAAGCGCCGAGCCGCTCCAATTATGCGGGCGATGCAGTGCGGCACGAAAGGCTTGGTATTGCTGCAACGATCCGGTGCCTGCCCGTCATCGCAAAAGCGGTAAATCATTCCACGCACCTCTAAAGCCTGCTTGGTCAACCGGCGTCTTTTGGGATGCCGCCACACGTTGATCAGAACGGCGCGTTATCAGGGTCCCCCTTGCCAGCGGTTGCGGATTGCCTACCCTGCGCGCCAGGGGAGACGCCAATGACCAACCACAACCGATTTGATGCGCAGCTTGGCGGGCACCCGAAAGCGCTTTATTTTCTTGCCTTTACCGAACTGTGGG
>JANMCG010000184.1:0-4398 GCA_031361075.1 Novosphingobium sp.
TTATGCCGAGGCAGCCTGACAACACGTTTGATACGCTTTTCCGGGACTTTCCCCGGGCCAACATTTGCAGGAGTTAAACATCATGGCCGATATCGCCAAACTGGTTGAAGAACTTTCGAAGCTGACCGTCCTTGAAGCCGCTGATCTGGCCAAGGCACTTGAAGAAGCATGGGGCGTTTCGGCCGCTGCTGCCGTTGCCGTTGCAGCTCCGGCTGCTGCTGCTGAAGCGGTTGAAGAAAAGACCGAATTCGACGTGATCCTGACCGGCTTCGGTGACAGCAAGATCGGCGTCATCAAGGAAGTCCGCGCGATCACCGCGCTCGGCCTGACCGAAGCCAAGGCGCTGGTCGAAGCCGCGCCCAAGGCGATCAAGGAAGGCGTCAACAAGGCTGAAGCCGAAGAAATCAAGACCAAGATCATTGCTGCTGGCGGCACCGCCGAAATCAAGTAATTGCGGCATCGAGTTTCGTGGCTGTCTTGAAGCAGTCACGGATGGGAAGGGCGGGACCGCAAGGTTCCGCCCTTTTTCGATTGCGGCGCGGCGCGGCCCGCCCCACATCAGCGCCGAAGGATGAAACCCGATGAGTGTCGCATTCCGGCGCGAGAGCGACGAGGAACATCTTGAACCCAAGTTCGAGATCCCGGTTCCGCCCGGGCCCAATCTGGTCACAGCGCGCGGGCTGACGTTGATCGCGGCGCGGGTGACCGAGCTTGAGGCGCTGCTGCCCGGGGTGACCGACGCCGAGGCGCGCAAGCCGGTGCTGCGCGATCTGCGTTACTGGCGGCTGCGGCTCGCCACCGCCGAACTCCGCCCCGCGCCGTCGGGCAGCAAGGTGCAGTTCGGCAGCACGGTGCATTACCGGCTCAATGGCAAGCACAACACCATCTCCATCGTCGGGCATGACGAAGCCGATCCGGCCAGCCAGCTGGTGTCGTTCCTCGCCCCGCTGTGCCGCGCGCTGCTCGGCGCAGAACCGGGCGATGAGCTCGATTTCGGCGGGCGCGAAAGCGCGCTCGAAGTGCTGACGGTGAGCTGAGCCAGCGCGTTCGCAGCTTGCTTACCATTGCGCGCTAGACTGCGGGGATGAGCAAGCTTGATGCCACCAGTCTTGACCGGTCCGGCCTGACCGCGCTGCACGCCACTTACCGCAAGCAGGTCGACGCGTGGATCCGGCCATCGGGGGCAGGCTGGCGGTTTATCGACAATGCCGGGCAAGGCTATACACTGGACCAAGCTGACGGCGCGGCATTGCACGCCGCCGCGCACGCGCGGGTCGATGAGCTGTTCAGCAGCCTTGATGGCGCCAAATGGCTGACCGTGCTGGTGGCGCTGGTGCTGGGCGAAGGGGTGATCTGGCTGCTCGGACAAGCCAGACTGTTCGGCGAGATGCCCGGGATCGTCTATGTTCTGCCGGTCGGGCTGTTGCTGTTCAAGGACGCCATCGCCGAAATCGAATATGCCTTTGCCATGCACAAATTGCGCGCGCAGATCGCCCGGCAGCTGGGCGGAGGCGGCAGCAGGCGCGGCGATGCGGGTTCGGCACTGCTGTTCGAGCTGTCGGCCGGCAACCTGCTGCTGGCAGGCGGCGGGGCGCTGTTGCTGACTTGGCTGCTGGCGGGCGGAATAGTGGCCGATCAGACCATGCTGGCGCGGCTGGCGATGTGCGGGGGCGCGGCGCTGACCGCGGGACTGCTGCTCAAATTCCGCGAAAGCTGAGCCGCTATTTCAGCGTTTTGAGATAGTCGATCAGCGCTTTGCGTTTGGCCGGATCGCTTTGCCCCATATAGGTCATGTGCGTGCCCGGCACGGCGGTCATCGGGCTGGTCAGAAACGTGTCGAGCGTGGCTTCATCCCAGACTTTGCCCGATGCCTTCAGCGCGGCGCTGTAAGTAAACCCTGGCGAGCTGCCGGCCTTGCGCCCGAACACCCCGGCCAGGCTCGGGCCAACCCCGTTGCGGCCCGGCTCGACCGCGTGGCAAGCCATGCACTGGGCAAAGGCGGGCGGCTTGGCGTGCGGATCGGCGCCAGTTTCGCCCGCCGCAGTCTGATCTTCGGCGCTGCCGCACGCGGCCAGGCTGCTCACCAGAATTGCCATCATCACTGCGCCGTACCGAGCCATCAGCTGTCCTTTGCTTGCCTTGCGCCGCCATAAGCCGGGCGCGCCAAATCCGTCAATTGCGCTGTGGCAAGCTTGCCGCAAACTCTGGCCAAATCGGGCGCAGCGGCGCGCGGGCCTTTCGCCACGCCAGCCATGCGCCTATCCGCGCCAGCGATGGGGGAGTTTGCCACAACCACCAGCGCCAAGGCTTTATGGCGCTCCGAACTGCGCGCGACGGCACTGCTGGCGGGCCCGCTGGCGGCTGCCAACCTGGCGCAGATGCTGGTCTATGCGATCGACGTGATTTTTGTTGCAAGGCTGGGCGACCAGGCGCTCGCCGCGGCAAGCCTGGCGACCACGGTGTTCGGGCTGATGATGTGGTGCTTTTCCGGGCTGACCGGGGCCTGCTCGCCGTTGATCGCGGCCGAGCTTGGCGCGCGGCGGCACGCGGTGCGAGAAGTGCGGCGCTCGGTGCGAATGGCGCTATGGCTGGCGGTGCTGTGTTCCGCCGTCGGAATGATCGTCGCGGCCAAGGGCGAAGCAGTGCTGCTGGCGACCCGGCAAGACCCGGCGCTGGCCAAGCTGGCGGGATCGTTTCTGCTGGTGCTGCTGTGGGCCATGCCCGCCGCGCTGCTCAGCAATGTGCTGCGCTCGTTCGTTTCGGCGCTCGGCCGCCCGATCATTGCGACGCTGATCACGCTGCTGTCGCTCGCGGTCAATGCGGCGGGCAATTACGCGTTTGTGTTCGGTAACTGGGGCGCGCCTGCGCTCGGGCTGTTTGGATCCGCACTGTCGAGCGTGATCACCGCCTGGGCGGCAGCGGCGGTGTATTGCCTGCTGATTTACAGCGACCGGCGGCTGCGGCGCTATCATGTGTTCGGGCGGTGGTGGCGCACCGATTGGTCGCGGATGGGCGATCTGCTGCGAATCGGCCTGCCGATTGCCTTGATCATCCTGGCCGAGGGCGGGCTGTTTTCCAGCGCTGCATTTCTGATGGGGCTGATCGGCGAAGCGCAACTGGCCGGGCACGCGGTCGCACTGCAAGTCGCCGCGCTCGCCTTCCAGATCCCGTTCGGGATCGGCCAGGCGGTAACGATCCGGGTTGGTTACCATTTTGGCGCGCGCGATAACGCGGCAATCGGCCGGGCGGGCCAGGCTGCGCTGGTCATGGCGCTGGGCTATATGGCGCTGCCCGCGCTGCTGATGATCCTTACCCCGCGGCTGGTGGTGCAGCTTTACGTCGATCCAGCCGCCGCGCGTAACGCCGCGATGGTCGGCTATGCGGTGCAGTTCCTGGCGGTCGCGGCGGCGTTTCAGCTGTTCGACGGGGTGCAGGCGGTGCTGGTCGGCGCGCTGCGCGGGTTGCAGGATACCCGCGTGCCGATGCTGCTGGCGCTGGCCGGATACTGGCTGGTCGGGTTTGCCACTTCGGCGCTGCTGGGATTCGGCACCCCGCTTGCCGGATTGGGCGTGTGGCTGGGGCTTGCCGCCGGGCTGGTGGTGGTCGCGGCGCTGCTGGCGCACCGCTGGCACGCCCGCTCGCGGCTGGGGCTGCTGCCGGCGTAAAATATTCGCCGCGACTCAGCTTGACCTGATCAGGACGGGCACCCATATGCGCCTCGCTGGCACTCTCCGGGTGAGAGTGCCAAGCGCAGATCAACCATCATGTTGAGGAGAGATTCACATGAGCTTTCGTCCCCTGCACGACCGCGTGCTCGTTCGCCGCGTCGAGGCTGAAGAAATGACCGCTGGCGGGATCATCATCCCTGACAGCGCCAAGGAAAAACCGGCTGAAGGCGAAATCGTCTCGGTCGGTTCGGGCACCCGCGCCGACGACGGCAAGATCACCCCGCTCGACGTCAAGGCCGGCGACAAGATCCTGTTCGGCAAATGGTCGGGCACCGAGGTCAAGGTCGACGGCGAAGACCTCATCATCATGAAGGAAAGCGACATTCTCGGCATCGTCGCCTGACCTTTGGAGGCAGCCGAATTGGTCGCCTTCTCCATGACTTTTGTGAACTTAAGACTGAAAGGGTAGCCCGATGGCAGCCAAAGACGTGAAATTTAGCCGCGACGCCCGGGAGCGCATCATGCGCGGCGTCGACATCCTCGCCGACGCGGTCAAGGTGACCTTGGGGCCCAAGGGCCGCAATGTCGTCATCGACAAAAGCTACGGCGCGCCGCGCATCACCAAGGACGGCGTCACCGTCGCCAAGGAAATCGAGCTCAAGGACAAGTTCGAGAACATGGGCGCGCAGATGCTGCGTGAAGTGGCCTCGAAGACCAACGACATCGCCGG
>JANMCG010000206.1:0-12133 GCA_031361075.1 Novosphingobium sp.
TTCAATTAGGTGAACTGAATATTAAAAATCAGGTCATCAATTCGGTTGCCACAGTCATCAACAATTATTACAACATTGTGCGGCAAAAACAACAACTGAAAGCCATTGAAGAGCAAATGAGCATTAATGAAGAACGCGTAAAACTTGCCGAAAAGAAATTAAGTGTGGGCCTGGGCGCCAAGCCCGATGTACTGCAAGGCAAGGTTGATTTGAATGCACAAAAAGCAGCAAGGCTCCGGCAGCAAACAGCGAGATCCGGCGGCGGTTCATAAAGTCCTTATCCCGAACGGTGATAGGGATGGCCAGCAAGAATGCTGGTAGCGCGCCACAATTGTTCGGCCAGCAGCGCGCGGGCCAGCAAGTGCGGCCACGTCATCGCGCCGAACCCCAGCAACAGATCGGCCGAAGCCCGTGCAGCGGTACCGTGGCCATCCGCCGCGCCAAGCACAAACCGCGCTTCGCGCACGCCCTCATCGCGCCATTTACCGAGCAACGCAGCGAATTGTTCCGAAGTCAGCTGCGCGCCATGCTCGTCAAGTAGCACTTCGCGCGATTGCGGCGAGACGGCGGGGAAAGTGCCGCCAACATCGGGTAATTCGGTCAATTTGAACGGCCACGCCAGCCGTTTGGTATAACGGTCAAACAGCTCGGCTTCGGGCGAACGACCGATCTTTCCCCGCGCGATTACATGGAGTTGCATGGAGGTATCAGATTACCTCGACAAAGTCACGCTGAGCCGCTGTCGCCGAATGCCCACATCCGTTCAAGGTTGTAGAATGTGCGTACTTCGGGACGAAATAAGTGGATTACCACATCACCGGCATCGACCAGCACCCAGTCTGCGGCAGGTAGACCTTCGATCCGGACGTGCCCGAACTTGGCCTGCTTGATCCGCTCGGCCAGCTTCTGCGCCATCGCCGCAACTTGGCGGGTGGAACGTCCCGAAGCGATCACCATATGGTCGGCGATCGAACTTTTGCCCTCAAGCGGGATCGACACCAGGTCTTGTGCCTGATCGTCGTCGAGCGATTGCAGCACCAGCGCGTGGAGCGAGCCCGGCTCGGACTGCGGCAACGGTACAGCGGCGGCTGCGCCGGTCAGCGTGCTCGGCGCGGGTTCGGCGGCTTGGGGGGCCAGATCGTTTGAATTGGGCGTCATGGTATGCGGAAACAGTCCTCTAAGCGGGCGTCGCGGGAGATTATGCGAGGTCGGGATCGACGGGATGGTGCGTCAGAGGATCGCGCTGGGAACGGCCGGCCAAGCGGCGCGCCCAGGTGGGATCGGCGCTGCGCAATGCGGTGGCCGAACGCGGATCTGGATCAAAACGCAAATAAATCAGCGCGGGTGCGCTCCATCCTGCCCGGGTGTTTGGCATGGCTTGCGATCGCCGGTAACGACCGAGCCAGGCACCCGCGGGGCTCGCCAGTGCGGCACCTTCATAGCCCGGACGCGCGATAACCGCAATCGGCATGGTGTGAGCAATCTCGCGCCAGTGCCGCCAACGGTGAAACTGCGCCAGATTGTCGCTTCCCATCAGCCACACGAACTGCAGCTTGGGATAGCGCCGGCGCAGCGCACGCAAGCTGTCGAGCGTGTAGCGCGTGCCCAATTCGCGCTCGATTGCAGTCGGCACGATTCGCGCGCGGCGCGCTTGCGCCTGCGCCGAAGCCAGCCGCGCCGCCAAGGGTGCCATTCCCGCCTTGGGCTTGAGCGGATTACCTGGAGAAACCAGCCACCACACCGCGTCAAGCCCGAGCGCGTCCAGCATAAACAGGCTGATCCGGCGGTGCCCGCCATGCGCCGGGTTGAAACTCCCGCCGAGAAGCCCGATTCGAGTCAGGGCCTGAGCTGCCCGCTGCCGCGCACCAGCCATTTGTAAGTGGTCAGGCCTTCGAGGGCGACCGGGCCGCGCGCGTGCAGCCGCCCCGTAGCGATGCCGATTTCGGCGCCGAGCCCGAATTGGCCGCCATCGGCAAATTGCGAGCTGGCATTAGCCATCACGATCGCGCTGTCGACCTCGGCCAGAAAGCGTTCGCAGGCGGCTGTATCCTGGCTGACGATTACATCGGTGTGCGCCGAGGAATGTGCCGCGATATGCGCCAAGGCGGCGTCCAACCCATCGACCACAGCCACCGCCAGCACCGCGTCGAGATATTCGGTGTCCCAGTCGGCCGCGCTGGCGGGAACTATCCGCGGATCGAGCGCGCAGGACCGCGCGTCACCGCGCACTTCGCAGCCGGCATCAAGCAAGCCTGCGACCACCGCCGGCCCTGCCCGGAACTGCGCGTCAAGCAGCAACGTCTCCATCGCTCCGCACACCCCGGTGCGGCGCAGCTTGGCGTTAAGCGCTATCGCCGCTGCTGTGGCTGGATCGGCAGCTGCGTGGATATACGTGTGGCAAATCCCGTCGAGATGCGCGAGCACCGGCACCCGCGCATCGGTTTGCACTCGCGCGACCAGACTTTTGCCCCCGCGCGGCACGATGAGGTCGATCTGCCCTGCCGCGGCGAGCATGGCACCAACCACCGCGCGGTCCTGCGTCGGCACCAGCTGCACCGCCGCGGCGGGCGCTCCGGCGCTGTTCAATCCAGCCACGAAGGCAGTGTGAATCGCGTGGTTTGACCGCACCGCTTCGCTCCCGCCGCGCAGCAGAACCGCATTGCCCGAAGCAAAGCACAGCGCGGCGGCGTCAGCGGTGACATTCGGCCGGCTTTCGTAAATGATCCCGATCAGCCCGATCGGCACCCGCACCCGGCTCAGCGCCAGGCCGCTCGGCGCGGTCGAGGCGTCGATCACTTGCCCGACCGGATCGGGCAAGGCGGCGATCTGCGCCACCGCGTCAGCCATCGCCTCTAGCCGGGCCGGATCGAGCCGCAACCGATCGAGCAGCGCGGCCGGCAGACCGCGCGCGGAAGCCACCGCCAGATCTTGCGCATTGGCCGCCAAAATCTCCGATTCGGCGCGGCGTAGTGACGTCGCGGCGGCGCGCAACGCGGCGGCCTTGCTGGCCGAATCGAGCCGGGCCAACTGCGCCTGCGCCCGCCGACCGGCCACAGCGAGCCGCGCCACCATAGCGGCGGGATCGGGCGATGGGGCGGGCGGGGTGGTCATGCGGCGGCGACTATCATTACCCGCCGGTCTTGTCACCGTCCGCACGATTTACAGCCGTAAAGTGCGCCAGCCAAACCGTTCACCGCGCGAGTCCGTCGATTCGGCGACTATCGGCTGCAATCGATTCGCATCGCGCGCCGCAAGCTGCTAGCGGCGCGCTGCATAAGGGTTAACAAGGGACTGGGGTCGTCTTGAACAGCACAACCGTTGGCAGGGTTACAGCCCGCCTGCGGACATGGTTTCCGGATCGCGAGTTTTTCATGCGGTCGCAGGGTCAGGTTCGCTTTATCAAAGTCACATCGCGCACGCAGCTGCTCGCGGCGGGCGCGGTTGCCGCGTTGCTGCTGATCTGGGCGCTGACCATCGCGGCCATGGCGCTGTCGAGCTATCTGTCCAACCGCGACCGGCTATCGCTGCTTCAGCGCGAAGCCAAAGTGGCGACCTCGGAAAGCCGGCTCAACGCTTACGGTCAGGACATCGGCAAAGTCGCCGACGATTTGAAGCGGCGACAGACTTTTATCGAATCGGTAGTCGACGCGCATCTGGGTGATTTGCCCAAGGATGCCGCCAAGCCCGGAGAGACTGTATCGGACAGCAGTTCCGAAGCGGCGCAGACTGTCAAGAAAGTAAGCCTCGCGCTACCGCAGGCCGCGGCTCTGGCGCTGATCGAAGCGCGGCAGTTGTCGCTGATCGAAGCGCTGACCCGGATTGCTGACCGCCGATCGGCCGCGGCGCAAGCCAAACTGGCCAGTCTGGGGCTTAATCCGCAAGCGGCGTTGGCGGCGATGAATGACAAGGCGGCCGAAGGCGGTCCGCTACTGGTCTTGGCAACCTCGGCCAATGGCTCGATCGATCCGCGCTTTCAGCGCTTCGGGCTCAGTCTGGCGCGGATGGATGCGCTTGAGCGCAGCGTCGCCCGGCTGCCGCAAGTACTGCCCGCCAGCCTTGAATATATCTCGTCGGGCTTTGGCTTTCGCAGCGATCCGTTTACCGGCGCGGGCGCATTTCATCCCGGGCTCGATTTCCGCGGCCCGATGGGCGCGCCGATCTATGCCGCTGCGCGCGGCACGGTCAGCTTCGTCGGTCAGCGTTCGGGCTATGGCAATTGTGTCGAGATCGATCACGGCAACGGCCTGGTCACCCGCTACGCGCATATGTCGGGCTTCCGGACCGTGCCGGGCCGATCCGTCCAGCCGGGCGAAGTCATCGGGTTGATCGGATCGACCGGCCGTTCAACCGGGCCGCATCTGCACTTTGAAGTGCGGATCAACGATCGCCCGGTCAATCCCCGCCCCTTTCTGGAGGCCGTTCCGCATGTTCTCGAAAAAACCGGGCAGTCCGCTGCCGTTCAACCCGCAAGGTAAGACGATGGCCAATTCAACCTTTTCGGTCTTCGGGCCAGATATCAAGATCAAGGGCGACGTCGCCGCCCAGGCCGACCTGCATATCGACGGCCATGTCGAGGGCGACGTCAGCTGCACATCGCTGGTGCAGGGCGAAAGCGGCGAGATCGTCGGCGGGGTAAAGGCTGAAACCGCGCGGCTTTCCGGCACGGTGCGCGGCACGATCAACGTGCGCGAACTGGTGGTGCTCAAAAGCGCGCGGATTTTTGGCGATGTGCATTATGATGCCTTGACGATCGAGCAAGGCGCGCAAGTCGATGGCCGGTTCGCGCCGCGCGCCGCGGCTGAGGATCACAGCTCGGTGGTTTCGCTCGCCGCAAGCTGAAGCGCCAGTTCGGCCCGCAACGCCTTGCGATCAAGCTTGCCGATCATTGTTTTGGGCAGCAGCTCGCGGATTACCACTGCGTCGACCCGCTCATGCTTGCCGACCCGGCTGTTCAGCCAGCTTTTAAGCGTGTCAGCGTCGGCGGGTTCGGCCAAGGTCACGAACGCGCGTGGGCTTTCGCCGCGATAAGCATCGGGTACCCCGATCACCAGCACCTCCTTGACCGCCGGATGCGTCAGCAACACCGCCTCGACTTGACTGGGGAACACCTTGAAGCCCCCCACCGCGATCATGTCCTTGATCCGGTCGACGATGCTGGCATAGCCGTCTGCGTCGATCGCCGCGACGTCGCCGGTGCGCAGCCATCGGCCATCGGGGCGCGCCGCAAAGGCGGTGGCTGCTGCCTCGGGGCGCTGCCAATACCCCTGCATCACTTGTGGTCCCTGAATGGCCAGCTCCCCCGGCTCACCCGGCTGGGCGTCGCGCGCTGGGTCTTCGCGGTCGAGCAGCCGCATCCGCGTGCCAGGCAACGGCTGACCGATGGTGCCGACCCGTTCCTCGCCTTCGTACGGATTGGTTGAGGCGACACCTGAAGTTTCGGTCAGGCCATAGCCTTCGACCAGCCGCGCAGCGGTGTGCGCCTCCCAGCGCTGCTTCAGCGGCAAAGGCAGCGGCGCGCCGCCCGAAATGCAGATTCGCAAGCTGGAAAAGTCGGTCTTGGCCAGTTGCGGATGATCGAGCATGGCTTGAAACATCGTCGGCACTCCCGGCATCGCGGTCGCCTTGACCCGCTGCAGGGTCTTGAGCGCTTGCCCGGCATCGAACCGCGGCAGCATCGCAATACATCCGCCGTTGATCACAGTGCGGCTGAGCACGCAGACGTTGGCGAACACGTGGAACAGCGGCAACACCCCGACAATCATGTCGCGCGCGCCCGCCGCCGGATCGATCGCCGCCACCTGCCGCGCATTGGCCGAGATGTTTTGATGCGTCAGCATCGCGCCTTTGGGCACCCCGGTGGTCCCGCCAGTATATTGCAGCAGCGCAAGGTCTTGTTCGGGATCGATTTGCACCGGTTGCGGCGCGGCCGTGCTCAGCGTGGCGCTCCAGCGCAGCACCCCGGTGCGCAGCGGCACCGGGACCAGCGCCTTGCGCCCCAGCAGCGCGAGCGCAACCCGTTTAAGCGGCGGCAGCATCGTGCCGAGCGGCGCGACCACCAGATATTCGAGCGCGGTCGCATCGAGCACTTTGAGCGCAGTGGGCAGCAGCGCCGCCGAATCGATCGTGACGAGCAGCCGCGCGCCTGAATCTTCAACCTGCGCGGTCAGCTCATCCAGCGTATACAGCGGG
Organism: Novosphingobium sp.; assembly: GCA_031361075.1. Taxonomy (GTDB): domain Bacteria; phylum Pseudomonadota; class Alphaproteobacteria; order Sphingomonadales; family Sphingomonadaceae; genus Novosphingobium. Next base: position 6,190 of record JANMCG010000206.1, read on the forward strand.
CTGAAATTGACCACAGTCAGCCCGGCCAGCATCGCACCGTAATAGGCCGAAACGTAGATCGGGACGTTGGGCAGATACAGCCCGATCCGGTCGCCTTTGACAAGGCCGAGCGCCTGCAGCCCTGCCGCAAACGCCCGCGCCTCGGCATAAAGCGCAGCATAACTGAACCGCCGACCAAGAAAATCGACCAGCGGTGCGGCGCCATGCTGCGCGGCGGCCTGCGCAAACAGGTCAGTCAGCGCGAGCGGGGGTAGCGGAAAATCCCAAGCGCAAGCGTGGGCATAGCGCGCGCGCCACGGGTCGGACGCAGCTGCATGGTCGGCAACGTGGTCAGCAGCAGAAGGACGGTCGGCCATATTGCCGCTGTGCCTTCAACCGGCCGCAGCGTCAGCAAAAATCTGTCGCTTATTCGCCTTCGGCAGCTTCGGTCGGAACTTCGTCAGCGGTAATGCCGGCCGCTTCGGCAGCGCGCTTGGCTTCGAGCCACGCCGCAGCTTCGGCTTCTTGCGCAGCTTCGCCTGCGGCCTTGACCGAGGCGTCGCGCTCGGCGCGCAATTCCTCGATCAGCGCGACGCGGTCATCGCCCAGCCGCGCGTCATCGCCTTCCTTGTCGATCAGCCCGGCCTTCTTGGCGGCCTTGGCCACCAGGGCGTCCAGCTCTCGCTGCGAGCACAGCCCCAGCGTTACCGGATCCTTGGGCTGGATGTTCGAGATGTTCCAGTGGCTACGGTCGCGGATTGCGGTGATTGTGTTGCGTGTGGTGCCAATCAGTTTGCCGATCTGCGCATCGGAGATTTCGGGGTGGCTGCGCAATATCCAAGCGATGCCATCGGGCTTGTCCTGCCGCTTCGACACCGGGGTATAGCGCGGACCCTTGGTGCGGTTGACGTTGACCGGAGCCTTTTGCATGACCAGTGAATAGGCCGGATCGGCCTGACCCTTTTCGATTTCGGCCATGGTCAGCTCGCCCGAACGGACCGGATCGCGCCCGGTGTACTTTGACGAAGCCAGATCGTCAGCCATCGCTTGCACTTCAAGGATGTGCAGACCGCAGAATTCCGCGATCTGTTCAAAGCTCAAAGCGGTCGTATCGACCAGCCACGAGGCGGTTGCGTGCGGCATGAGCGGGGTCGGTTGAGTCACGCAATTTCTCCGTATGGAAAGCGCCAGAAATAGATAGGGCCGCCCCTTGCGGAGCGGCCATGCCGTGCGGCGTCTAGGCGCAATTATCGCTGGGGGCAAGGGGACAAAGCCGCGGGCCAGACCAGGTTACAGCGCGCCGTCCATCCAGGCAGCGTAAGCAGGCATCGCCTCAGCGGGCTTGGCAAGCCGCTTGGAAATCAAGGATGCCCGCTACAGCCAAGCCCAATCCTGCCCGCATCGACGATGACGAACCGGACCGGAGGGTAATCGACCAAGCCGCTGGTGATATTGCGCCACGAACAGCGCGGGCCGATCAGCCAGCGGCCGAACAATAGTCCGGGTCCGCGCGCACTTGCGCAATATACCAGGACAAAACCCAAGTACGGGGCCGAACAGTACCGACCGGTCGGCCCCGACACCGATCAGATGCCGTTGGCCTGCGCAAACTTGAGGCATTCAACCAGTTCGCCCACCGCAGGCGGGCCTTAAACCCACGCTGAGCGCTGCTGCAACCATGCTCACCCATTCTTAAAAGTTCAAAGCTAAGGTCCTGACGGAATAGAAGATCGCAGCTAGGGGAACGATGATGCTGTTGCGGGTTTGCTGGGCCACATTGGTCATGCTGATGCTGGCCGCCTGCGGCCGCGGCAGCGAGGATTTTACAGTGCGGATCGCGCGTCCGGTCGACCGGGTCATGCAAGTGCTGGGGCACAGCGGGCTCGATGGTAAGATCAGCGGGCAATTTGCGGGGCTGAAGGTAGAGCGGAGCGAACCAGGCAAGAACGAGGTGCTTTACACGCTGCCCGGCAAAGGCAGTGCATCCGCGCAAATCCATTTCGTGTTCGAACCGGTCGATGGCGGGAAAAGTACTGTGGTACACGCCGCGATCGACATGCCGCCGGTAACGATCGACTACAAAGGCAAAAGCAAGGTGATCAGCGAGACCCGCGTCGAAGTGGCGGTGCGCCAATTGGTTGGAAAAATTGGCACCAAGCTTGAATCGGGCAGCGATACCGTGGCCGAGCGCGCCGAATTTGCGCAGTTGCTGACCCTGCTGGGGATCGTCTCGGATAGCACCATGCTGCAGCTGGCGCTGGACATGGAGCGTAATCCCGACTGGTATATGGGCAGCTGGGGATCGCTGTACGATCGCGAAGACACCTGGTCGGGTCGGCCCGATCGCGCGGCTGGCAACCGCCCGGTAGGGATTGATCCCAACGCCGGCGCGCGCGCGCAGGAAGATCGCGCCCGCGAAAGCGCCAATGCCAATGCCGCGCCGATGAACGATGCCAAAGGCTATTCGGCCAGCGGCGATACTCCCAACGCCGACCGCGCCCGCGGCGACGATCCCACGCCGGGTGGCTGGTAACTAGATGACTTTCAGCACGATTTTGCCGATATGCGTGCCCGCTTCCATCCGGGCGTGCGCGGCGGCGGCTTCGCCCAGCGCAAAGGTCTGATCCATCACCGGGCGCAACGCCCCGCCGGTGAACAGCGGCCAAGCCAGCGCGCGGATTTCCTGCGCGAGCAAGCCCTTGAACTCGTTAGTGCGGGGCCGCAGGGTCGATCCGCTCAGGGTTAGCCGGCGCTGCATTACCTGCGCCATGTTAATGGTCGCGTTAAGCCCGCCTTGCACTGCAATGGTCACATGGCGGCCATCGGGGGCCAGGCAATTGAGGTTGCGCGGCACATAATCGCCCGCCACCATATCGAGCACGATCTGCACACCCGCGCCGCCGGTAATGCGGGCCACCTCCTCGACGAAATCGGCCGCCTTGTAATCGATCGCGTGATCAGCCCCGATTTGGAGCGCCGCCGCGCACTTGTCCGCACCACCGCACGTGACAATCACGGTCAGCCCAAACGCCTTGCCGAGCATGGTCGCCATGCTGCCAATGCCGCTGGTCCCGCCGTGCACCAACAGCGTCTCGCCCTCTTTGGCCCAGCCGCGTTCGAATACGTTGTGCCACACGGTGAACAACGTTTCGGGCAGCGCTGCCGCTTGATCGAGCGGCAGATCGGCAGGTACCAGCAGGCACAGTTCGGCCACTGCGAGGCAATACTGCGCATAACCCCCGCCCGAAACCAGCGCGCAAACCTGCTGGCCGAGCAACCCCGGATCGGCACCCGCCCCCAGCGCCACGACCTCGCCTGCAATCTCCAGCCCGGGGATTGGCGACGCGCCTGGCGGGGGCGGATAGAACCCCCGGCGCTGGATCACATCGGGGCGATTGACCCCGGCGAAGGCAACCCTGACCAGCACTTCTCCTGCGCCAGGGCTGGGGACAGCCAGCTGTTGCAAGTACAGCACTTCGGGTTCGCCCGGCGTATCGAACCCTGCAGCTTGCATAAATTCTGGAATAGTATCAGTCATTTAACCCATCCCTGTGGCATAGCAGCCACGCTTAACAAGCACTAGCTGCTAGGCGCATTGACAGCAAGGCTGCTCGGTCCGATTCTGTCCCGTAATGGACGATGATCTGCCACGGCCCAAGGGCGATGCTGCCGGTCAGCTTTCGAAAGAAAGCTTGGACCCCTATTCGCACGATGAACTGGGCGAACGGATTGCAATGCTCGAAGCGGAAATCGCGCGGGTGACGGCACATCGCGCCAAAGCCGCGGCGCATCGCTCGGCTGCAAACGCCTTGTTCGGGGGCAAATCGGCGTGACCCAGCGCAGCGCACCTTTTCGCCGCCGCCGTGGCTTCCCATATAGCCATATAGAAATAGCCTACACGATCTGGCCATATAGGTTTGGTTAACCATGACAGTTCATATTCTCTGGCAGTGCCAAATTCATCAGCCGGAGCGCCTACCCCTCTTTTGAGAGACCGATAAATGCCCAGTTTCGCTCAGAGCCTTGAAAAAACGCTGCACGCCGCGCTCGCCAATGCGTCCGAGCGCAGCCACGAGTATGCGACGTTGGAACATTTGCTGCTCGCGCTGATCGACGATGCCGATGCGATGGAAGTGATGCGCGCCTGCGGGGTTGAACTGCCCGAACTGGGCGAGGTGGTGAAACAGTATCTCGATCAGGAATACCAGTCGCTCAAGACCCAGGAAAAAGGCGATCCGTCGCCCACCGCCGGGTTCCAGCGGGTGATCCAGCGTGCGATCCTACATGTGCAGTCTTCGGGCAAAGATACCGTGACCGGCGCCAACGTGCTGGTCGCGCTGTTTTCGGAGCGTGACAGCTATGCGGTCTATTTCCTCCAGCAGCAGGACATGACCCGGCTCGACGCGGTCAGCTTCATCAGCCACGGGATCGGCAAAGGCGGCAAGCGGATCGAAGACCGCACCCCCAAGGGGGCCGAGAGCGAAACCCCGCAAGCCGAGGAAAAAGCTTCGGCCAAGGATGGCAAGAAGGATTCGGCGCTCGACCAGTTCACCGTCAACCTCAACGAAAAGGCGCTGGCCGGCAAGATCGACCCGCTGATCGGGCGCGGGCCAGAGGTCGATCGCACAATCCAGATCCTGTGCCGCCGATCGAAGAACAACCCGCTGTATGTCGGCGATCCCGGCGTGGGCAAAACCGCAATTGCCGAGGGCCTCGCGCGCAAGATTATCGAGGGCGAAGTGCCCGAGGTGCTGACCAACGCGGTGATCTATTCGCTCGACATGGGCGCACTGCTGGCCGGCACGCGCTATCGCGGTGACTTCGAGGAACGGCTCAAGCAGGTCGTCAACGAACTTGAAAAGATGCCCGACGCGGTGCTGTTCATCGATGAGATTCACACCGTGATCGGGGCCGGCGCGACCAGCGGCGGGGCGATGGATGCCTCCAACCTGCTCAAGCCCGCGCTCAGCGGTGGAACCATCCGCTGCATCGGTTCGACCACCTACAAGGAATTCCGCAATCATTTCGAAAAGGACCGCGCGCTGCTGCGCCGGTTCCAGAAAATCGACGTCAATGAACCCACGGTCGAGGACACGATCAAGATCCTCAAAGGCCTGCGCAGCGCGTTCGAGGATCATCACAAGGTCAAATACACCCCCGAGGCGATCAAGACCGCGGTCGAGCTTTCGGCGCGCTACATCAACGACCGCAAGTTGCCGGACAAGGCGATCGACGTGATCGACGAAGTTGGCGCGATGCAGATGCTGGTGCCGCCGAGCAAGCGCAAGAAGGTCATCACCGCGCGCGAAATCGAGGCAGTGATCGCGACGATGGCGCGCATTCCGGCAAAATCGGTATCGAGCGACGACCGCGCCGCGCTCGAACACCTCGGCCGCGACCTGAAGCGCGTCGTGTTCGGGCAGGACCAGGCGATCGAAGTCCTGTCGAGCGCGATGAAGCTAAGTCGTGCGGGCCTGCGCGATCCCGAAAAGCCGATCGGTTCGTTCCTGTTTTCAGGCCCCACTGGCGTTGGCAAAACCGAAGTCGCCAAGCAGCTTGCTAGCATCATGGGCATCCCGATCCAGCGCTTCGACATGAGCGAATATATGGAGCGCCACTCGGTCAGCCGCCTGATCGGCGCACCTCCGGGCTATGTCGGCTACGACCAGGGCGGGCTGCTGACCGACGCGATCGACCAGCAGCCGCACTGCGTCTTGCTGCTTGACGAGATCGAGAAAGCGCACCCCGATCTGTTCAACATCCTGCTTCAGGTAATGGACAACGGACGGCTCACCGATCACCACGGCAAGACGGTCGATTTCCGCAATGTGGTGCTGATCATGACCACCAATGCCGGGGCGAGCGACATGGCGCGCAACGGCATCGGGTTCGGCGATGTGTCAAAAGCCGATGCTGGCGACGAAGCCGTGAAACGCATGTTCAGCCCCGAATTCCGCAACCGGCT
>JANMCG010000213.1:0-2541 GCA_031361075.1 Novosphingobium sp.
CAGTGCGGCCAGCGCTGTTGATCAGCCAGACCCGGTTCAATCCATTCGGGCAGTTTGGGCACCGCCTCAAGCGCTTGCTGGATCAAGGCCGCAGTGCGCCCTTGGGTCAGCCCTTCGGACAGCGGATAGACCGGCTCGGTCAGTTGCCCCAGCATCGCCGCGCTGGCTTCGGCGACATGGTCGGGATGGACGATCTGCAGCATCTGGCCATACTGGTCGAGCCGTCCGGCGACCCAGCGCTGCTCGCCCAGTGGCAGCTGTTTTTTGCCCCAACCAGAATTGCGCCCAAAGTAAGTGACCGCGCAAATGTTGCCGGCGGCATCGCTCGCCAGCACCCGCAGCGGCCCGCGGCCCGGCGCAGCGCGATATTCAAGCGGGGTCAGCGCGATCACGATGTTATCGCCGACGCTGGCCTGATCCAGATCGGCCACGGCACGGCGTTCAACAAAGCGGTCGGGGAGATGATAGACGAAATCCTTGACCCGCGTCAGCCCAAGCCGCTCCAGCGGCCGCGCCAGCGTAGCGCCGACGCCCTTGAGGTGGTCGGCGGGGACAAACAGGGGGTTAAGCTGATCGGGGCGCATTGCGTTGCCGTGATAGGGCCTGGCGGCCGGCTTGCACAGTCTCCCAAGCTGAACGAACGGCATCAATCGTGATCGCCGCGTCGGCTTCGGTGGTTGCAATCGAGCACACCGAAACACGCATCACCCAGCGCCCGCGCCATTGTGCCGAACCCATGTACGCCTGCGCGTCACGCTGGATCTGATCGACTGTCGCAAGGGTATCACGGTCGCTCCCCTGTTCGTCACCCTGTGCCCCGAAACGGACCATGAACTGGTTGAGTTCGGGCTGGTTGAGCACCGTGACCCCGGGTATTGACGCCATGCCAGCAGCAAGGATCCCGGCGATCCGCACGTCCTTATCGATCATTTCGGCGATCCCGCTGCGGCCCAGCCGCCGCATCATCGCCCAGGCTGCAAAGCCCCGCGCGCGGCGTGATAGTTCAGGCACATAAGCGCCGGGATGGCGATGGCTGGCATTTTCGCGGGTCAGATAGCTTGCCTGCATATCCATTGCCCGGCGATGCGCTTGCTCGTTCCGCACAATCACGAATCCGCAATCGTAAGGTGTCTGGAGCCACTTGTGTCCGTCAGTGGCCACCGAATCGGCCTGTTCGATGCCGCCGAGCAAGTGGCGATGCTTGTCGCTGGCACGGGCCCACAGGCCAAAGGCTCCATCGACATGAATCCAACCCTGGGCAGCATGAACCAGCGGTACAATCTCGGCGAAGGGATCGCTGACCCCGGTATTAATCTGCCCGGCTTGCCCGATCACGATGGCCGGATCGCTGCTGGCCCTGAGCGCACGCTCAAGATCGCCCGGCTGCATCCGCCCGAGGCTGTCGGTCGCGATGGTGGTGACCCGCTTTTCACCGAGCCCAAGGTAGCGCAGCCCTGAAAACACCGTGTTGTGCGCATCGGCGCCGACCAGAACGCGAAGTGGCGGCGCGCCATAGAGTCCGTCGGCCTCGACATCCCAGCCCTGGCGGCGCAGCAGCTCTCCGCGTGCGGCGGCAAGGCCGACAAAGTTGGCGATGGTGGCCCCGCTGACCAGTCCGACAGAGCTTTCCGGCGACAGACCGAGCAATTCAAGCAGCCAACGCGCTGCCACCGCCTCTACTGCCGCACCCGCCGGCGACATCGGAATCCCGGCGCAGTTCTGACCCCAGGCCGACGTCAGCCAATCCGCAGCAACCCCGGCCACATGCGAATGCCCGTTGACCCAGCCATAGAAACGCGGTGCCACGATTGCGCGCAGGCCATCACGCGCACCGGCATCGAGCTCTTCGATGACTGCCACAGCATCGCTGCCGTGTTCAGGCACCGGACGATCGAACCGCACATGAAGCTCGGCATAAGTGGCGGTGGGATGACGCGGCGCTGCAGCGACTTCACGGCGATATTCCTCTGCCAGCTTGGCTGCAACAGCCAGCGCTGCGTAATCCTGTTCGTCCGTGTGCACTTTTTCCCCCGCCGTTTTGGCCGCACCTTAAGGTGCCAAGCAAGCACAGCCATACCGCGCTTGCCGCCGACAGGTAATCCCGATTTGTGCTTTCAAACGAAGCGCAACAAACACCAGTTTGCCGCCGCGCGGGGAGCGCGGCGGCAAAAAATTCAGCCTGGTATAAGGCGTCTCTCAGGCGTGTTGGTCGGCCATCGCAGGGTAAGTGTAGCCAGGCTCACCTGCTTTGGCGGCGGCAAGCTGATCCGCGGCAAATTGCCAGTTAGCAAGTTTATCGAACCAGCTCTTGAGGAAGCCTTCGCGGTCATTCTGGTGATCGAGGTAGTAAGCGTGTTCCCACAAATCGCACACGATCAACGGCACATCACCGCTTTCGATCAGCAAATCGTCAGCATCGTGAGTCGACAGCACCTTGAGCTCGCCTGCCGATGCGGCCAGCCACACCCAGCCCGAGCCGAAGTGGTTTTTGCCTTCATCGACGAATTTTGACTTGAGGCCGGCCAGATCACCGAACGCGCC
>JANMCG010000215.1:0-23672 GCA_031361075.1 Novosphingobium sp.
GCCTGCCGCGCGCGCCGCGCCAAGTAACCGCTCGTTACTCGCCAAGGCGCTTTCGACCCCGGCGTAAAGCTGGCTGGCTGGATCAAGATAAGCCATCACAAAGTCGACGATCAGCAAGGCCGGACGATCACCGAACTGCAATCGGCCGGCGAAGGCTTCGGCGTAATTGGCGGCAAGGTCATCGGGTCCACTGGTCACTAGATCGCACCGGCCTGTGCCAATGCGGCCAGGTCAGCCGCGGTCAACCCCAGCAGCTCGCCGTAAACCTCCAGATTATGCTGTCCTACCAGCGCGGGCGCGGCGCGGCGGACCGAACCCGGGGTGGCGGACATTTTTGGAAATGTGCCTTGCATCTTGAGCGCACCATAGCGCTCGGTTTCAACCTCGACGATCGCTTGGCGCGCGTTGAAATGCGGATCGGCCAGCATTTCGGGCGCGCGGTAAACCCGCCCCCCCGGGATAGATTGGGCAATCATCAGCGCGTCGACTTGATCGACCGTCAGGGTGCGGGTCCAGGCGTTGATCAGCGCGTCGAGATCAAGCTGGTTAGCGCCGCGCGCAAGATGCGTTGCGTACCGCGGATCGTCGCCCAGTTCGGGCTGGCTCATTGCCTCAGCGAGCCGTTTCCACAGCGAGTCCTTGTTGGCGCCGATCATGTATTCGCCGTCACTGCAGGCATAGACGTTGGATGGTGCTATGCCAGTCAGGATCGAGCCAGAGCGTTCGCGGATGAAGCCATTGTAGTCATATTCGGGAACCAGTCCCTCCATCACTTGCAGCACGCTTTCATACAGCGCCGCGTCAATCACCTGCCCGCGCCCAGAGTTGCTGCGGTGATGCAGCGCGGCCAATACGCCCATGCAGCCGTAAGTCGCGGTCAAGGTATCGCCGATCGACACCCCCATCCGGCTAGGCGCGCGGTCGGGCTCGCCGACAATGTAGCGCCAGCCCCCCATCGCTTCGCCGATCCCGCCGAACCCGGCGCGGTCCGAATAGGGCCCGGTCTGGCCGTACCCCGACATCCGGGCAACGATCAGCCCGGGCTGGTCGGTCAGCAATTGCTGCGGATCGAGCCCCCATTTCTCCATTGTGCCGGGCTTGAAGTTTTCGATCAACACATCGGCCTGCGCGATGAGCTGACGGACCAGTGCCTGCCCGGCGGGGATGCGCATATTGGCCGAAACCGATCGCTTGTTGCGCGCGATGACTTCCCACTGGACCTTGACCTCGCCTTGGCCCCATTCGCGCATCGGATCACCTGCACCGGGCGGTTCGACCTTGATCACATCTGCGCCCATATCGCCCAGCAGCTGCCCGCAAAACGGCCCGGCCAGCAACTGGCCCAGCTCGACTACGCGAATCCCCGCCAAGGCCCCGTGATTGTCCATGCAGGCTATCCCGCCGCCACGAAAGCAGCCCAGACCGGTTGCACCGGCGCGGGCAATCCGGTTTCAGCCAGGCAATTGGCGCGCAATGTTTCGATCCCCGGACCATAATCGAATAGAGCCAGCGGGCCGCGCTGACGGCCAATTTCGGCGCGCAACGCCGCCGTAGCGGCCGCATCTACCATCCCGCGCGCATCGGCCACCACACCATATGCGCGCGCCCCTGCGCTGGTGACCAAACCTTGGGTTATCTCTTTGGCAACCAATGCAGGGTCACGCGCGAGCGGATCGCCCCAGCCACCACCCCCCCACGTGATATAGTGCAACTGGTCGCCTGGCTCGACCTGCACATCTTCGACCTTGTTACCGACCATCAGCTCGGTCCCGTCAGCTTTTTCTAGCATCTTGCGCGCGCGTTGCCCGGGCTGCCCGCCGTTAACGCCCCACGGCGGCACGAACCAGCGGTCATCATGGATCGAGATCGTCCCGGCCTGCAGAAAGCGATAGGTCATGTGAATGCCGTTGCCGCCTCGGTGCAAGCCCGCGCCGCCGCTATCGGGTTCGGTCTCGTAGCGTTCGATCATCATCGGAAAATAACGTTCGAGGAATTCGTTGGGAACATTGGTGAAGCCCGGCCACAGCGAATGACCATCGGGTCCATCACCCATCGGCCGGCCGGGGATCCCGCCGAACCCGATCTGGAACAGCTGGAACCACTCGCCGTCCTTGCCGGGGCGATTGTCATTGCCCGAATAAAACAGGTGCGGGCTTGAACTGAACCCCGCGGCGTTGAGGAACTCGGGGGTCTTCTGCCCCAGCAGTCCGCCCAGAATATCGAAGATCCGTCCCAGCGCGTGCGTGCGCCCCGATAGCGCAGCGGGGAATTTTGGCTTTAGCAGCGAGCCCGCCGGAATCCGCACGTCGATCAGATCATAGAACCCGTCATTGAACAGGATCTGCGGATCAAACACCATGATCATGTAGATTCCGAAGAACATCTTGAACATGTTCTCATTAAGGAAAAAGTTGATCGAGGCCGCGCTTTGCGGGTCAGTTCCGGTAAAATCGAGCACCACTTTGCCGTGCTCGCGCCACATCGTGCAGCGGATTTTGTAAGGCCCATAACCGACCCCGTCATCGCAGATGTAATCTTCGAAACTGACCGGTTCTTCGGCGATAGCCATGCCGATCAGCGCCTGCATCGCGCGGTGATTGCGCGCCAGTAACTCCTGCGTGGCCGAGACATAGACATCATCGCCAAACCGGGCCGCCATTTCCACCACGCGCCGCGCCGCGACGCGGCACGCCGCGATCAGCGCGTTGAGATCGGCCTGGCACCAGTCGGGCTTGCGGGTCTGATGCATCACCAGCTTCATCAGATCGTCATTGTAGACGCCCTGCTTCCAGATCTTCACCGGCGGAATCCGCACCCCTTCCTCGAAAATCGAATGCGCGTTGATCGGCATCGAGCCGACCACTTTACCGCCAATGTCCGACATATGTCCGAACATCGCGGTATAGGCGATCAGGCGGCCATCTTTGAACACCGGCAGCAGCACCAGCCAGTCGTTCGAATGGCTGATCGCGCCCTCGCAGCTATAGGGATCGGACAAGAAGATCATGTCGCCGTCTTCGAGCGTGCCGTCAAAACTTTGCAGAAATCCGCCGATGAAACTGCCGAACTGCCCGACAATCATCTTGCCAGTGTGATCGGCAATCAGCGGAAAAGCATCGCCTTGTTCGCGGATCCCGGGCGACATGGCCGTGCGCACCAAGGTTGCGTCCATTTCAATCCGGGCATTGCGCAGCGCGTTCTCGATGATGTCGAGCGTGACCGGATCGATACTGACCTTGGCAAACGGGGTCTCATTAACCTCGACGATAGTGGCAGGCATGGTTTCGTCCTCTCTCAGGCGAGGTTGATCAGGATATTGCCGACTGCATCGACCGCTGCAACGCAGCCGCTCTCGATCAGCGTTGTGGAATCCATTTCGACCACGATGGCCGGCCCGGGAATGATATCGCCGTGGCGCAGTTTTGACCGGTCATAAATCACCGCCGCCTGGTCACGCCCGTCCATCCACAGGGTGTGATCCCGCATTTTGGCGGCACCGGGATCGCCATCGCCGGTCGGCAATTGGGTGGCCGGCAAGTTCAGCGCCTGTCCTAATGCGACGGCGCGCAAATTCACAATTTCGTGCGGGGTGTCCATGTTGAACGTGAACAGACGGTGATGCTCTTCGTCGAACCGTTTGAGAATTCCGGCCACGCCGTCGCTCCGCAGCACCTCGGCCGTGATTGTCAGCGGGACTTCGAAAGCCTGCCCGGCATAGCGCACATCGACTTCGAACTCGCTGGTGATCTCGGCGTCGGGCACCCCATCCGACGCCAGCTCGGCCCGGGTCTGCGTGGCCATCTCATCGAGGATCGCGATCAGCTCGTCTGCTTGCGTGGCCGAGGCCAGCCGCGAGAAACTGCGCGCAGTTTCGGTCCGCATGCGCGTAGTCGCATCGCCGAGCGCGCACAGCACCCCGGGGGACACAGGCGAAACTGCGGGCCAGGACCCCATCAGCCGCGCCACCGCGTTGACGTGCAGTGGCCCAGCGCCGCCGAACCCCATCAACGCGAAATGGCGCGGATCATAGCCTTGCTGGACCGAGATCATCCGCAGCGCGCCAAACATGTTTTCATTGACGATATCGATGATCCCGCGCGCGGCGGCCATCAGATCGATCCCCAAGGCATCGGCGATGGTCTGGACCGCGCGTTCGGCGCCCTCGCGGTCCAGCTTGAAGCTGCCGCCCAGCAGGTTTTCGGGCAAATATCCCAGCACGACATTGGCATCGGTCACAGTCGGTTGCGCGCCGCCTTTGCCGTAAGCGACCGGGCCCGGCACGGCGCCGGCTGACTGCGGACCGACCCGCAGCGCTTTGGTCAGTTCGGGGACGTAAGCGATCGAGCCGCCGCCCGCTCCGACGGTCTTGACGTCGAGAGCCGAGGCGCGGACCGACAGGTGCCCCACTTCGGTGGTGCGCTGGCGGCGCGGCTCGAGGTTTTCGATCAGCGCAACGTCGGTGCTGGTGCCCCCGACATCGAGCGTCAGAATGTTGCGCAACCCGGCATTGCGGCCAACCCACAGCGCTCCTGCGACTCCGCCCGCCGGCCCGGACATCAGGATGTTGACCGGGTGCTCCTCGGCCTTGAGCGCGCTCATCAGCCCGCCGTCGGAGCGCAGCAACGACAATTTTCCGGCCATCCCCGCCGCCGCCAGCTTGGTCCGCAGGTTGGCGACATATTTGCTGACCACCGGGCGCACAGCCGCATTGGCGACGGTGGTCAATGTCCGTTCGTACTCCTGCATTTCGGGTAGCACTTCGTGGCTGAGCGAGACCGGAATTCCGGGCAGAACTTCCGCCGCGATCTGACCGACTCGCGCCTCGTGAGCGCCGCTGGCATAAGCATTGATCAGCGATACCGTTACCGCCTCGACCCCTTGCACCTTCAGCATGCCCAGTTGTTCGCGCACATCGGATTCATCGATCGGGCGCACTTCCTCGCCGGCCGCATTGATCCGGCCTTTGATCGTCACCGTATCTTCCAGCGCCGCCAGGGGCGTTGGTTTGGGCCAGATGATCCAGGCCGCCAGTCCGCCGGGGACATAGCTGCGCGCGATCTGCATGATGTGGCGGTACCCCTCGGTGGTGACCAGCCCGACGCGCGCGCCTTTTCCCTCAAGCACGGCATTCGTGGCCACCGTGGTGCCGTGAAGGAAATTGTCGATCGCACTGGGTTCGATCCCGGCGGCGTTGCAAATCGCAGTGACGCCGGTCAGAATCCCGGCCGAACTGTCATGCGGCGTTGACGGGGTCTTGTGTCGCCAGAATGCACCGGTGCCGACATTGAACAGCAAAAGGTCGGTGAAAGTTCCGCCAACATCGACGCCGAGGCGATAAGCCATTCCAGTATGCTCCTATCCGGCCGGGGGGAAGGGCGGTGTGTGCGCGACCATTCCGGGCAGTTTGCGATCCATGATCGTGGCCAGCCAGTGGTTGGCCGCGATCAGCTGAGTTAAGTCGAGCCCGGTGCCGATCCCGGCGCGTTCGAGCATGTAAACCACGTCTTCGCTGGCCACGTTGCCTGCCGCTCCCGGCGCGAATGGACAGCCGCCCAGTCCGCCGATCGAGGCATCGACAATTGTTGCTCCGGCTTCGAGCGCGGCCCAGACGTTTGCGAGCCCGGTCCCGCGGGTGTTGTGAAAGTGCACCCGGACCGGCAGCGGCGTGATGGCGGCGCGGACCTTGGCGACAAGCCGCGCAACCTGCGCCGGATTGGCCACTCCGATCGTGTCGGCCAGACCAATTTCGAGCGCGCCGGCCACTGCCAGTTCGGTGGCCATCGCCATGACGCGGTCTTCACCGACCTGGCCTTCAAACGGACAACCAAAACTGGCCGCGATGGTCGCCTGCGCGGTTTTTCCCGCGGCATGCGCCGCCCCGATGGCCGCGCTGGCTGCGGCGACCGATTCTGCGCTCGTCTGACCTTGGTTGGCCAGCGCGAAGGTGTCGGTGGTCACCGCCACCGCGCCAAGCTGATCGATCCGGCCGGTGGCCAGCGCGCGGTCGGCCCCGCGCTGGTTCATCACCAAGCCGATATAGGTGACGTCGTGGCGCTGCGGCAAACCGGCGCAGACCGCTTCGGCATCGGCCATTTGCGGGACCGCGCGCGGGTTGACGAAGCTGGTAACCTCGATCCGGCGCGCACCCGCCGCAATGGCGCGGCCGATCAATTCGAGTTTAGCCGCAGTCGAGATTGGCAGCGCTTCGTTCTGCAGCCCGTCACGCGGCGAAACCTCGACCATTTCGATCGGCGATGTATACAACTTGGTCATGGTTGGCGCGCGACATCGATCATCGCCAAGCCTTGGTGGGCATCGGCATAAAAGTGGAATGCGCGTCGGATATGCGCGGCCATTACAGCCTCGGCCCAGGCACCATCGCGGCGGGCAAACGCGGCGAGCAATTCGTCATGTTCGCTTTGCGAGCGGCGCAAGGCATCGCGGCCATACTGGTGCGCGGTGCGCCACACTACCGGCTGTTCGATCAAGCTTCCCAACAAACCAGCCAGCCGCCGCGATTGTGCAGTTTCGAGGATGATTGCATGAAAATCGCGATTGCCCTCGAGAAAGCCGATAACATCGGGTGGCTCGGCTTGCACGGCGCGCAAAATCGCATGATTGATCGCCCGAAGCTGCTGCAGGGTCTGATCGTCGATCCGCTCGGCGGCGCGCCGCGCGGCATAACTTTCGAGCATTGCGCGCAACTCGAAGGCGTCGGCGACATCGCTGAGCGACCAGTCAGCCACAAAGCTGCGCTGCGCTTCATTGCGGTTGACCAGCAGCTCGCTTTCCAGCCGCCGTAACGCGTCGCGCACCGGGGTACGCGAAACGCCGCAGCGTTCGGCCAGAACCTCTTCGCCCAACTGCGATCCAGCAGGCAGTTCGCCCGACAGGATCATGCCGCGGATCCCGGAATAGGCGCGATCACTGGCGCGCGACATAGAGGCTCCCAAATTGCTTGACCTGACGTGTTTGTATACAATAAGCTCTGCCGGTAGCAAGCTGCGATATTCCTCGGGCGGAAGTTCTTCGGGCGCTTGGTAACAGACAACAGGGAGTCTTCGAATGCGGTTCACCAACTGGATGCTGTCAGCCTCGATGCTGAGTCTGACCCTGATTGCCGCTCCCGCGCTTGCGCAGGATCGTGCGCCAACCCCTGCCGCCAGCGATGACGAACCCGATGCGATCATCGTTACCGCGCGCCGCCAGAACGAGCGGCTGCAAGACGTGCCGGCCTCGATCGCGGTGCTGACTGCCGCCACGCTCGAACGCACCGGAGCGACCAAAGCGGAGAATTTTGTCCAGCTCACTCCTGGCGTGACCATCGTCACCGGCACAGCCGAAGCGGGCGACACGCAGATCAATATCCGCGGCATGAACGGGGCGCGCGACGCCGAAAGTTCGGTCGCGCTGGTGGTCGACGGAATTTTGAAAACCAATACTGCGCAGCTCAATCAGGATCAGGGTACACTGCGTCAGGTCGAGATCCTGAAAGGACCGCAAGGCGCAATCTATGGCCGCAACGCTGCAGCTGGCGCGATCGTGGTGCAGACGCTCAAGCCAACCGATGTGCTGACCGGCGGGATCAAGGGTTCGTATGGCGAACACAACACGTGGGCCACTTCGGCGCAGGTCGCCGGGCCAATTGGTGCCAATGCCGGGTTTGTGCTGTCGGGCAGCTACGACGCCAGCGACGGGTTCTACAAAAACAGTTTTTTGAGCAACCGCAGCGTGGTTGACGACCGTCGCAGCTGGGGGATCGATGGCCGGGTCATTCTCGGCTTGCACAGCGGCACACAACTGGATCTCAAAGCGCGCTATGCCGAGTTTCACGGTGCATCGCTGCCGTTCAATGCGGCCTTTGCTCTTCCCAACTTTGCGGGGGTAAATCCGGCGTTCTACGAAGATGTCAATGTGCATCCGTTCCGGTTCTACAGCAATATCCGCCAGACTAACGATCAGACCACGGTCGATATTTCAGCCAAGATCGATCACAATTTCGGCGCCGTCAAACTGACCGCATGGGCGCTGTACTCGGATATCAAGCAAGACCTGGTGGCTGATGGCACCTCGGCTGATTTTGCCCGCTATATCAGCGCCGCAAACCCGGCCGCGCAGCCCGCAGTCAACGCCTGCTTTGCCTCGACCGCGGCTAACACCGGCTTTCCGGTCAACCCGCCGGGCTTTATCGGCGCGATTCCGGTGCCGTTCATTTTTGCGCCTGCCACCGGATCGACCTTCGGGCCCTATAGTCCAACCACTTGCGACGGCAGCCAGTATCAGGTCCGCACGCAGAAAGACGTGAGCGCTGAAGTGCGACTGGCGTCCAACACCGATGGGCCGATCAGCTGGCAAGTGGGGCTGTATTATCTCAATATCGACCGCACGGTCGGGGTCAGTCTGGGCGCTGACGAGGGCAAGGGCGTAATCAAGCAGCTTTACAACGCGCCAAGCTCGACTAACCCGACGTCGTTGCTGCTGGCCGACAAGTTCAAGACCGACGTCTATGCCGCTTTTGGATCAACCGAATGGAAGCCCAGCGATCAGTTCAGTGCCAGTCTCGCGCTGCGCTATGACAGCGAGCATCGCCGGTCGAGTTCGCTGGTCCCCACGGCTACCGATCCATTTACCGGCGGCCCCATCAATCCGGGGCAGGCGTTCGGGCCGCTGCTGCCGCAGTCCAAGACCTTCAACCAGCTTGAGCCGAAGGTTTCGGTCAGCTGGCATCCCTCCAGCCGGTTCAACATCTATGCCGATTGGGGCGTCGGGTTCAAATCGGGCGGGTTCAACAATCAGGGCTCGTCGGCGCTGATCAACGCCAACTTCAACAACGGCGTGACGCCAGGCACGATCAACGCCGGGGTCAACATTTCCGACCAATACCGCAAGGAGCGCTCTAGCGCGTTTGAGGTCGGCATGAAGGGCAGCCTGTTCGATGATCGCCTGACGTTCGATCTGGCCGGGTATTACACGCAAGTGACCGACATGCAGTTCTTCGAATTCTTCGTCGGCGGGTTTGGCTTGCTGCGCGTGGTGTCAAATATCGACCGGGTCGATCTGAAGGGGGCCGAACTCAACCTCGGGCTCAAGGTGGTCAACGGCTGGCGCTTTTTCGCCTCGGGCAACGTCACCGACAGCGAAATCAAGAAAAACAGTTCGCGGCCCTATACGGTCGGGAACAAATCGCCGTACACGGCTGACTTCACGCTTAACTTCGGGACCGAAATTACCGCACCGCTCACCAGTGGTACCAACGTGGTGCTGCGCGCCGATTACCGGGTCACCGGGCCGACCTGGTTCAGCACCGTGCAGTGCCAGACCCGGCCTTCGCTGTTCTCGGGCCTGTTGCCAATTTCGGCGCTGGCGTTGCCCGGGTTTGTCGGTGATGCCAATTACTGCAAGTCGCGGCGCAACGCGTTCGGGGTGATGAACTTGCGGGCCGGTCTCCAGACCAAGCGGTTTACCGTCACCGCCTTTGCCAGCAACATGTTTGATCGCAAGTATCTGGCCGAAGCTATCCCGGCGATCGAATTTGGCGGTTCGTTCATCACGCCCGGGGCGCGGCGGGTGGTCGGCGTAGAGGCCTCGGCCAGTTTTTGAAGCGCGCGTTCCGGGTTTGGAGCGCGCTGCTTAGCGCCGCAGGAAAGGGTGCGGGTCGACCGGGTGTCCGTTGACCCGCACTTCGTAGTGGAGATGCGGGCCGGTCGATTGCCCGGTCGAGCCGACGAGCCCAAGGCTTTGTCCGTTAGCCACCTGCTGTCCAGTTGCCACATCGACCCGCGATAAATGGCCATACAGCGTATACAGCCCATCGCCGTGATCGACCGTAACGCACAGACCATAACCGCCGCACCAGCCCGCCCCGCTGACCATACCGGGCGAAGTTGCAAAGATCGGCGCGCCGGCCGGGGCGACCAGATCGACCCCAGCGTGAAACCGGTATCCACCAAGCAAGGGGTGCCAGCGGGTGCCAAACCCGCTTGAAATGCTGGTGGCTCTGACAGGCAAACCGTTCGGCCGCACGAACGGGCCTTGATATAGCCCCCCGCCGAACAAGCTGGCGGTTATGCCGCGCCGCCCGGGCCGCGGGGCAAACAACGGGATGCCTTGCAAATCGAGCGCCCGGCCGAATGTGACCCGTTGCGGATCGGCCAATCCAGCGCCGTCATCGGCATCCGAATTGTACGCTGCGACGACAATGGCGGCGGGTGCTGCCCGGTCTGCATCGGTCACTAACGGAATTGCCGGGCTGCGATCGCGGCTTGGCAGAACCGCGGTTGCGGCATGCGCGGACCCCGCCAGCATCGCCCCGGCAAGCACTCCTGCGCCCGCCCACCAGCCGCAGCGTCGCGCGTCGCGGCGCAGATCAGTCCAGCCGGCCCGGTTCATGCCGCACTGCCCAGCGCGGCGAGGAATGCGCCGCTGGCAATGGCGATTCCGAACGGCACTTGATCGGCCTTGGGCGCGGGGACGATGGCCGGATCAGTGCGGGCTTCGGCAGCGCCTGTGCGCACCCAGCGATGCCACACCAGCCAGCCAAGCGTCAGCACCAATCCGGCCAGCGAAACGCAGGCCAGCAGGCGAAACCCCTGGCCCAGCGGAAACCACGTGGCCACCGCTGCATAGTATTTTACATCGCCGCCGCCGACCAGACCACGCGCAAACAGCAGTAAGCCGATCACCATGACCGTGGCTGCGTGCAGCAAGCTGCTGCCAACCGCCGCGGGCCCGCCTGTCCCGGCAGCCAGTATCAGTCCGCCAAGGCAGGTCAGCAGCGCCAGCCGGTTCGACAAGCGGCGGTACAGCGCATCCGACCAGGCGGCGTACAGACCTGTCCCGGCCAGGATCGGCAAGGCGAACGCCGGGACGATCATGCTGCCGTCGATGGGTTCGCTAGCTTGGCTTTTCCGGCAGGGGCCGGGGCAGAGGCTGGGGCAGAGGCTGGGGCGCGGGCAGCGGCAACTGGCGTGGCACCGCGCCGCTGTCGCGACAGCTCGAAGGTTTTGGCTTTGCCGGCAGGCTGCGCCTCCGGATCGCTGGGTGACTTATCGACCAGCAGATCCACCGCAGGCTGAGCCTGAGCGGCAACCGGGGCCATCAGCGCCACCCGTCCGGTTCTGGCACTTCGGCTTTGCACCTGCGGCAAGGGGATCAGCCCGCAGTGTTGCTGCGGGCGTGCCTTGCTGCGCGGTTTGCACTGATCAAGCGTGGCGCTGCGCATCGCGGCGCTGCCCGCTTGTTCGCCCGGGACAGCGGTGATCAAGCTGAATTGCCGATTGCTGTCACGAAACAGTTTGCCCGGTACTTGCGCCGGAACTGCCGCGCGGGCCGCCGTCGTGGCAGCGACTGTCCGCTCGGCCGCAGCGGCTGCTATGGGGGCCGCACGGGTCATCACGTTCAGGGTAAAGGCTGGCGAATCAACCAGATTGGTCAGATTTCTGGCATAGGCCAGATTGCCGGGATCCGACGCCGCCGCCTTGCTGAAGAAGCGGTATGCCAGATCGGGCCGCCCGAGCCGGGCATAGCCAACACCAAGGCCGTTATAGGCTGCCGCCGGTTCCTCGCCGCTGGCCAGTGCGCGATTGAACGCCTCGATTGCCAGGCCGGTTTGATTGGCGCGAAGATTGTCGCGCCCAGCTTGTGTCGCGGGGCCATAAGGCCCGGTCACCAAAACCGCTTGCGCCGGTTGGGCGCGATGCGAATTGCCGGTCAAATGCAGGCTGTCGAGCACCTTGCAGCCGCCGAGCCCCAAAATGCTGACCAAGACGAGCGACTTGCGGAAATTGCGGTTGAGCATGTTATCCTCCTGCTAGGGCTGGTAAGAGTTGGCGAACGACACGAATAATGGCGGGCAGCATCAACACTCCGATCATGGTCGGGAGCATGCAGACCACCAGCGGAATGGACAGCAGTACCGGCAGCCGGTGAGCCTTTTCCTCCGCGCGCATCCGCCGCCGCTCGCGCATCTCAGAAGCGTAAATGCGCAACGTGGTGCCAATGCTGGTGCCAAGCCGATCAGACTGGATCAGCAGCGTGGCAAACGAGCGGATTTCGTCGACGCCTGAATCATCCGCCATCTTGCGCAAGGCAACTTCGCGGGTTGCACCAGCGCGCAGCCGCAACGTTGCAGTAGCCAGCAATTCGACCACCAGCGGCTGCGAGAGCGCCATTTCGCGCGCTACCCGATCGAGCGCGGCTTCAAGGCCCAGGCCTGCTTCGACGCAGATCAGCATCAGATCGAGGCAGTCGGGAAAGCCATTGATGATCGCCTCGCGGCGCCGGTCAGCGCGGGCGCGGACAATCAATGCGGGCAAATAAAGCCCGATCAGCGCGCACGCTGAACCGATCATATACAGCCGAAGGATCGTGATGTTCGCGCCGCTGCCAATCGACACCAGCAGGTACAGCGCTGGCAGGATAACCACCAGCGCCAACCGCAACAGCGTGTAGAGCCGCGGCGCGAGTGGCGATTGGAAGCCTGCCGCGCGCAGTCTTTCGCGCAGGACATCGCCTTTCGTATCGGTGAGATTGACGCCCGATTTCTCGATCCGATCGATCAAATTCGACCAGATTCCCTCGCTGCGATGATGCAACGTGCCCTGCACCGGCGAAGCGGCGCTAGTCCCGGCAATCGCCCGCAATTCGCCGCGGGTTACCAGACGGCGGGAAACAAACGTCAACGTTACCAGCGATATCAGCACGACAAGCGCGAAGATGGCGATCAGCACCGATATCCGCGCGATTGGCGTCGAGGCGATCAGATCGAGCATCGTTACACCTTCAAATCAATCATGCGGCGAATTGTATAAACACCGATGAAGTAGAGTATTAAAAGCCCCGTGAACCCATAGGTAAAAATAGGATCGCTCGAGACATCGAAATAGAATTTCGAATTGAGCCCGAACAGCAGCAAAAATGTAAATATCGGAAGAACAGTCAACATCCATCCGCTCATCCGACCTTCCGAACTGAGCGCGCGGACTTTCATGAACATGCTGGCGCGTTCACGAATTACGCCCGACAGGTTACCAAGAATTTCAGCAAGATTTCCGCCGGTTTCGTTCTGCAGCGAGATCGATACCACGAACATGCGCATATCGGGCAAGTCCCATCGATCAGCCAGATCCATCAACGAATTGGTCAGATCCGAACCATACGACACTTCGTCGGCAACGATCCCGAACTCGCTGCCAAGCGGGTCCTGCATTTCCCTGGTCAGCAGGTCGATCGCCGAGGCAATCGGATGGCCGGCCTTCAGCGCGCGGGTGAATACGTCCAGTGCCACCGGAAATTGTTCTTCCATGCGCCGCCGCCGCTTTTCCTTGCGGCGGTTGATCAGCATCAGCGGCAAGGCGATGGTCAGGGCAAAGCTGATCAGACACACCAGCTGGACCGTGCCGACAGTAACGCGGCGCCCGGTTGCCCAGGACAGGAACATCAGCAGCGTCGTCACTCCGGCAAATGCCAGCACGCCGATCACCAGCAAAGTCCGCGGTTCGGCCCGCAGATCGGCAATCTGCACCATACATTGAAAGCGGTAGTATAGCCGCGCGAGCAATCCGGCATCGGGGCCGATTCGGTTAGGTACGCCCTTGCGCATGATGTCACCGACCACATCATTGGTGATGCCTGCCTTGAGCAGGTGCAGCCGCCGGTTTACCGCGCGCGTTTCGGCCCGGTGATTGGCGAAGCCCAGCAGCAACACCTGCGACAGCAAGAAAATCCCGGCAAACACTGCAATCAGCACCGCCAGCCTGATCAGGAAGAAGCTCATGCGGCGTTCAAATCAGCGCGAGGATCGAACAGGCCGGGTTCGAGTGTGATCCCCTGCGTTTGCAGATCGGCAGCAAATTTGGGGCGGATGCCAGAGGCTTCGAACTGCCCCTGGACTTGCCCGGCTTCGTTGCGGCCGCTGATCTGGAACCGGAAAATCTCCTGCATGGTGATTGTCTCACCTTCCATCCCGGTCAGCTCGCTCAGGCTGAGCAGCTTACGCCGGCCGTCGCTGAGGCGTCCGATCTGAACCACCACGTCGATGGCCGAGGCAATCTGCGCGCGGGCCGATCGCGGCGAAATATCGATCCCGCTCATCCCGATCATCTGCTCGATCCGCGATAGCGCGTCGCGCGGCGTGTTGGCGTGAACCGTGGTCATCGAACCATCGTGGCCGGTGTTCATGGCCTGCAACATGTCGAACGCTTCGCCCGAGCGGCACTCGCCCAGAATGATCCGGTCGGGCCGCATTCGCAGCGCATTCTTGACCAGGTCACGCTGGGTAATCTCGCCGCGGCCTTCGATGTTGGCAGGGCGGGTTTCAAGCCGCGCGACGTGATCTTGCTGCAGTTGCAGCTCGGCCGAATCCTCGATCGTGACGATCCGCTCGCGCTCGTTGATGAACGATGACAGCGCGTTCAGCAGCGTCGTTTTGCCCGAGCCGGTGCCGCCCGAAATGATGACATTGAGCCGTCCCTCGACCACCGCCTGCAGCACTTCGGCGATTTTGGCGGGGATCGAACCATAATCGATCATCGTCGCCATGCTGATTGGAATTTTGGAAAATTTTCTGATCGACAGCAGCGAGCCATCGATTGCCAGCGGGGCGACAATGGCATTGACGCGCGAGCCATCGGCCAGCCGCGCATCGACAAACGGCGAGGATTCATCGACCCGCCGCCCCACCGCAGAAACGATTTTCTGGATGATCCGGAACAAGTGCTTTTCATCCTGAAACCGGGTGCCGACCCGTTCCAGCAATCCGCGCCGTTCGACAAACACCACATCGTGACCGTTGACCAGGATGTCGGTGACCGATTCGTCCTTGAGCAGCGGCTCGAGCGGACCCAGGCCAAGCAATTCGTCGAGCACATCGGCGACGAGTTTTTCGCGTTCGGCGCGGTTTAGAGCGGTGCGATCCTGCTCCAGCAGATCACCGACAATCTGGCTGATTTCAGTCGCGATTCGCTCGCGCGGGAGTTTTTCGAGCATTGCCAGATTGATCCGCTCGATCAGCTGGCGGTGAATTTGCACTTTGAGGTCGATCAGCCAGTCGGCTCTGGCCAAATCCTTGCTCGCCAACAAATCCTGCGCCGTTGCGGCTAGCGCCGCAGCGCTGGCGGCGGCGGCAGGTACTGCTGGCTCTGCGACCGATTTCTTGACTTGCCACATCGTCAATCAACCACAAATGGCAAGCGCGCGCCGAGGTCTTCGGCCAGCTTGAGCAGATCGTTGTTGAATTTGCTTTTGCGGTTGACCGACTGGACCAGCACGCCTTGGGCCTGCGCCGAGGCCAGTTGCGGTTCTTCCAGCGCAAGGTTGCCGATGACTTCGCGGCTTAGCGTGGCCGCAACGTCGGACAAATCGATGGATTTGAACATCCGCCGCTCGACCCGGTTGACCAGCAGCACGATCTTGCCCGGATCGATCCCCACACTTTCGAACAGCTGCAAACGGCGCTTGGCCTGGCGCAGGCTATTAACCGATAGTTCGACGACCAAAATCACCAGATCCGACGCCGAAACTGCCGATAAGGCCCAGTTGGTCCAGTCTGCCGGAAGATCAAGCAAAACCCCTGCATAATTTTGCCGCATCATGCCGATCAGCCGCAAAACCTGATCGGTTTCGACATTCTCGAGCTGCTGAATATCTGGCGGAGCGGCAAATACCGCGACGTTGTGGCTGGTGGTCTGCGCAATCGACTGCACCAGCTCTTGGTCAAGCCGCTCACCGGCGGCGAGCAGATCGAGCAGCGATCCGCTGCCGGTGGCGCCAAGATAATCGGACACCGAACCCGACTGCAGATCGAAATCGGCGATGGCGAAGGGCCGCACTGCAGGCAGCCGATCGGCCAGGTTGCACACCAGATGCGTTGCGACCGAGCTTGCGCCGCAGCCGCCGATCGAGCGGACCACCGAAATCACCGGCGCCAGTTTGACCATGCTCTCAGGCCGGACCTGTGCCGCGGCAATTGCGTTCAGCGATGCTTCGAGCAATTCTTCGAATTTGAACGGCAAAGACACCACATCGGCGACGCCTTCGCGGACCAGCGTACGAACCAGCGAAACCGAGCCGTTGGCGATCGCGGCAATCCGCGGCAGCGCCGGATAGCGGCGCCCGAGTTCGATCAAGCGATTGATCGATTCAGGCAGATCGGGGTCCACTTCAACCACCAGCACTTGCGCCGCGCCGATCAGGTGATCGGGGATGGGTTGATCGTTGCCGCAAGCAAAGCTCGCCAGACCTGGAAAGCTGAGCGCACTGTCAGCCTCCGCAATGGCGGCGACGTGTTCAGGCGCAGCGACAACAAGCATGTCGGCGCAAGCCCGCATGGCATCTTCCTTTGCATTGAAGCGATTGAATTGTTCAGTACCCATAGTGCCTTACCTAGTTGGAGCTGGTGCCGCTGCCGTCCTCCATCGGCAGCGTGTAAGCGAATTGCGGGAGTGTGAGTTGACCGCCGAAGATGAACGACGAAAACGGGGTGTAGCGCACATTGCGCAGGCTGACGGTGGTCAGCGGGGCCACATCGGGTCCGTTGGGATCGCCCGAAAAGCCCAATCCGGACCAAGCGTAAGTGACCACCACGTTGTTCGCTGTGAGCCCGGGATAGATTTGCGCCATGCGGTTGACCAGATTGGTGAAGGCCGTGTTGCTGGCAGTCAGCGGGAAGTTGCACGTGCCGCCAGCGGCGCAAGTGCACGACGCTGAGCCGCCGCTGCTTTGGCACACCACGCCCGGGAACAATGCGGCGCTGACCGTGGTGCCCTGCGGCACACTGGCCGCGGTGGCAAAGCTGTATGAATAGAGCCCGCTGGGGATCATGTCGGTGGCCACCGCCCAGCGCGCGCCGGTCTGCGTGGCCTTTTCGGCTTGCGACAGGTTCCAGCCATAGCGGCCGACGTCGATCGTTCCGAACAGCACGATCATCAGCAACGGCAGAACCAAGGCAAACTCGGCCGCGGATGCACCGCTGTTGTCGCGCAGAAGGCGGCGCAGCCCCGTCACAGGCCGATCACCGGGCTTTGCGCAGCGGCGGCAATGTGGATCGTCGATGAGGTGAAACCCAGCGATCCCAGGAACGAGGGATAGACCACCCGGGTGCTGATCCGAACTTTGGGGGCATTGCCGCCGGTCGCAAGGTAAATCCCGCCTTGGCCACTGGCGCAAGTAACCGCGATGGTCACGTTGCTGTTGACCCAGCCCGGCACAGCGGCGGTCCCGCCTGATAACTTGCCGGTGCGGGCCAGGTTCTGCACGGTGGCAGCGTTGCCCGCAAAGGTTCCGCCCGGGCAGGCATAATTGGTCAGATCCAGCCGCGCGGCATAACGGGCCGCATCGCGCACCCCTTTGACTACCCGGTGCTCGCAGATCATATAGTATGCGCCGTCGAAGGTTGTGAAGATCAGCGCCAGCGCGAGCGGGATAATCAACGCCATCTCGGCTGCTGCCGCGCCGCTTTGATTGCGGTAAAAGTGCCCCACCCGCTGCATCATCGCACCAGATACGGCACATCGCGCCGGATCAATTGTGCAGCGGCCGAGCCTCCGCCAAGTGTGGTGGCGCCGATCACTTCGACATAAACGTCGCTTTGTTCGGTAATGCTGACGTTGCCAACCCGGCGGTTTACCGAAGGCTCGGTCAGAAACACATCGACCCACTTGGTCGGGGTCAATGGCCCGTTGAGATTGGCCCCGGTGCAATTTATCACCGCCACCGACAGCACCCGGCGATCGGGGGCGGAACCCGCCACCGGCACGCCCGGAGTGCGGCAATACGGCTGCGGGCGCGCTGTATTGCCGCTTTCGGTCTGGGTTTGCAGCCGGGCGCCGGCATTCGCAGCCTCGTACTTGTATACTTGATAGCGCGTCGGGGCGGAGGTTCCGAACGTTGCGGTAACATCGAAATTGGCAGCGTAGTTTGCACTGTTGGTCTTGAAATAGGCGTTGCGATCCCATGTCCCGGTGCCAATTTGTCCGCTTGAGCAGCTGCCCGCCGCGCTGACCGCATGACAAATATCGCGCGGATAGCCCATCGGCGAAGTTGTGCTGATCTGCCCCTGAGTGAGCGGCGCGGTGCTTGAAGTTGGCACATAGGGACGCGGCGCTTCGTGCCAGCCACTGCCGTTGCCGTTAGCAAATGCACAGCTGCCGGCGTTGCCCTTGTGCATCAGGTCTTTGCGGGTGTTGGCCGATGGCGGGCACAGCGCGTTCGTGCCGCCGCAGGCCTGGTTCAGCCCGTTGGCATAGACATCGAACCGTGTATTCAGCGCGTCGAGCACGCTGACCTGAACCCCGGGCTTGGTCGTAACCGAATCTGCACTGATGCAGTCACCGGGGATTTCGCTGCGCCCCAGCGCCTGTGCGATCGCTTGCGCGCCGTTACCGCCACCGGCTTGCAGATAGCCGAAGTTGCCCGACCCGTAAGTCGATCCGCCGCTATTGGCGATCAGGCGGATGCCTTTGCCGATATAATTCGCCACGGTGAAGGCCCCGTCGCCGCTCTGGTTGGGATTGCACATGAAGACCGGCGGCACTTTGCAGACCGATGAACCCAGCCCTGCCATCGCGGCTGCACCAACCGACCCGCGCACCAGCCCGGCAATCGGCGTGAAAGCATAATCGACCGAGCGCGTCGCCACCGTAACTTCGATAAAACGTGCCGTAGCATCGGAAGTGGCCGCCGTGCCCCGGTTCTTGTCTTGCCAGAACCTGACATTGCCGGTCGCATCGCAGGCCGGTTCCGACGGGATTGTCACGCTGTTGCTGCTGTTGGCTACTACCGTGGTATTCGTCACCAGATTTATCGCCGCCGCCGAGGCGCGCGCACAGGCGCCGCTGCTGCCGTTAAGCTGGGTTGCACCAGCCAGCGCAGCCTGATCGGCTCCGTTCTGCAGTTCGCTGTCCATCGCGGCCAGCCGGCCATAATCAAACCCAACCCCGGCCATCAGCACCAGTCCGGTCAGCGCCAGCGCATAAGTCGCCGCGACGGCGCCGCCGTCAGTTTGGACCAGATCAGTTATTGCCGTGCTGCGCATGCCATGTCTCCGCTCAGCGCGCTCAGTTGCCGCCGCTCGCCGCAACGCCCGAGCCGCCGCTTTTGGTTTCGCCGACGTCCGACAGGCTCTGGCGGGCAGGCTGCTTGATTTTGTCTGTGCGATACCGCTCGAGCGCCGCTACGGCGCGCGCGCCGCTGCCGGTTGCCAGCGGGGTATCGTACTCAGGGTTGGGATTGATGATCTGCGCGGCTAGCGTCTGCCGGGTCGCCTCGCCCCAGTTGTCGGCTTGGCCAAATTTCAGGCCGCTGCCAGCGGTGCTGGCGCATCCGCAAATGCAGCCGGCCAGTCCGATCAGTGCGGCGGTGCGCAAGCGATCAATAGGCATATTCTTCATCCTTGTTGGCCGCTTGCGGGCTTTGTGCTGTCGGCAGCGCCGGGTCGGGCTTGGCCGGTTTGGAACGCGGAACCTGACTGGTGGTGGCATCGCTGCGCTCGGGCAGCGCGGCCGCGCCGGTCCGAGGATCAACCACCGGCGCCAGCGGCCGTGGTTCGTAGGGCTGTCCCAGCAGAAACGTCTTGGCTTCATTGGGTTCGGCCACGCGGTCGGTCGGCAAGCGGACTTGTCCAGGCTTGATCGGTGCCACCAGATGCGGGGTGACCACGATCAACAGTTCGGTTTCGCCCTTCTGGTAGCGGGTCGAGCGGAACAGCGAACCGATGATCGGCAGCGAACCCAGAATGGGCAGCTGCGCAATGTTCACCTTGTTATCCTGCTGCAGCAACCCCGCGATGGCGAAGCTTTCACCATCGCGCAGTTCAAGCGTGCTGCTTACGCGCCGGGTGCGCAGCCCCGGGATGGTGATCCCGTTCAAGGTCAGCGAGGCCGACGGATCGATTTCGCTCACCTCTGGTTCGACCACCAGATTGATCGTGCTGTCGCTCAGCACGGTCGGGGTGAAGGCCAGACTGACGCCAAAGGTTTTGAATTCCACCGTGATCGACGCATTTCCGTTCGAAGTGCTGGCCGATTGTGCCACCGGAATGGGAAATTCTCCGCCCGCCAGGAACGATGCGCGCTCGCCCGACAGCGCAACCAGCGTCGGTTTGGCCAGCGTGCGTGACAGCCCTTTGGTTTCCAGCGCGTTGAGGATGCCTTGCAGACTTAACCCGCCGAGCGAGAAGTTTTGCCGGAAGATGCCGAACATGCCGGTGATCGAATCGAGTTTCAGCAGGCCTGCGCCGGTGTCGGGATCGGGGACCAGGTTCGAGCCTCGTCCCGCGACGCCCGAAAACGATCCTCCGGCGCTGCGGCCAAATGCGCTCAGCCCGATTTCCTTGCCGGTCGAGCGGTTTACTTCGGCAAACTGCACTTCGAGCATGACTTGCTGGCTCGAACCGACGCTGATCATGTTGACGACTTTTTCACCGGCGTATGTGCGGGCGAGTTGATCGGCGCGGTGCGCTGCGGCCGGACTGGACACGGTGCCGGTCAGGATAATCGAATCATTCGACATCCGGGCGCGGATCGGTTCGCCCGGGACCAGTTCATCGATCTGGGTTTGCAGCGTCTCGAAATCGGGCCCGACCGCAACGTCCATCACTGCAATTACGCGCCCGCGTACATCGTACAGCGTCAAGCTGGTGGTACCCATTTTCTTGCCGAGCACGTAAATCGAATGATCGGTCAGCGGCAGGATATCGGCAATCGCGTCATTGCCGATCATCGCCTTGGCGATTGGCCGGTCAGCGTTGACCACCTGGCTTTTGTTCAGCGGCACCTCAAGCGTTCCGGCGTGCAGCGTCGCCGCCTTGACCGGGGCGATCTGCGCACCGGCGGGCAGGGTCAGGGTCGCCAGCGGCGCAACCAGGCACAGCAGCATCAGCCGCATCGGTTTGATCCTAGTTGCCATGGAAAATGCCCTCTTCACTGGTTTTTGTGCCGCGCACGACGGTCATGGTCGGTCCGGCGAAGGCGGGCGGGCCAGCGGCAGCTGTGGGTGCTCGCGGCGCCGGGCGATAGCCGGCCATGCTGGGCGGGCGCATCGCGGGGCTGGGGGCAGCCGCTGTCCGGCGGTCGCTGATGAACAGCCGGCTGGTGGTAATGTCGCGCCCGGTCACGGTGCTGCGTGATCCAACGGTCGGATCGGCGATATTGCGCAGGGCCAGCGTCAACACGCCAAGTTGCTGCGCCAGCGCCAGCTTCTGCGCGCTGAAGGTATCGACCTGAAGCGTCGCGGTCTTGCCAATCGCGGGGTCGGTCTTGTTCTCGTCGGACACCTGATCGATCCCGAGCACTGGCACCGATTCGAGCACCACGTCGGTCATTTTGTCGTTGTCCGAAGCCCCGTCACCGGGGATCTTGCGGGTCACTATCACGTCGACCACATCGCCCGGGCGGATAAATCCACCGGCGCTGGTAATGTCGCTGATCGGCACGGAAACGGCCAGCTGGCCTTGCGGCAGGTTGGCGGACAGGGTGGCGCGGCCATTGGCACCGGAAACTTTCGAAGCCAGCACCGGTTCGCCCGCAACGATCGGGCGCAGCGCGACCCGCGCCCGGGTAGCTTCTTCAAGCGAAATGAATGAGCCGTCGGGCCGTGAAGCTGCCGGCCAGTTAACCAGCCGGACGTTCTGCGAGGAGAGCGGCGTGCCAAACGCCAGCGGCTGGCTCGCGACGACAATCCTGATCATGCGGTTCTGCTCGGCGACTTGCTGCTGCCGCTGTTCAACGCCGCTGAACACGCCGTTGACGATCAGCACGGCAAACAAGCCAATGAGCAAAGCTCCAGCCAATACCAGTAAATTGCGCGACTTCATGGTGCCCCCAGTCAACGAGTTCTTCCAGAATAAGAAATTGGACGCCGTGTCCGCTGGACACGGCGTGCCAACCCGAATTCAGAGAATAGCGTCGATGAAGACCGTCGCGCGGCCCATTGCGCCCGAAATCGACACGCCCAATGCCAGTGCCGCAACGGCAATGCCGCCGCCGACCACAGCCAGGATCAGTGCATATTCAGCCGCAGCTGCGCCCAGTTCGTCACGACGCAGCGATTTGATCAATTTCATCATGGTACTCACCCCTTATTGGATCGGAACCAAAAGCGATTCCGATACGTTTAAGAATTGAATACGCTGCAATTGTTGTTGGCAGCGCACCCATCACCGTGGGGCAATATGGACTCGGCGCGACCGATTGTTGATTGTTGTTTCAGCGATTAACGCCGAACCAACTGCGCTCGTAATCCACGGGATGACTTAAGTGTCTCACATTGTTCAGACTGGTCAACGGGATTCTGATAACAAATTTTTAACCTTTAATTTCAGCGGAAAAACGCTGACAACTATGAAATTTTAGAGTTAACGGGCGTGTAAATGTGCATTTCTGCCACATCGAGCCGAGCTTCGAATCCGAATCGGATTGGGCCAATCCGTCTGAAAGTATCCAAAAATTAACCTCGTTGCGGGATGCCAAAGGTTCACCGTTGAAGGATGGCGCGATGATCGCGATGACCGAACGAGAAATTTTTGCACGCTGGCACAACGCGCTGGCACTGAGGCTGCTGGCTGAAAGTCGGCGCATTTCATCATTTATCGAGCGCCGACTGACCGCCTTGCTGCTGGGCTGGTTTGGCGTGACGATCCTGATCGGCAGCACCAAGCTGCTGCTGTTGGTCACGGCTCATCCAAAAATTGCGCGATTTGACGCGCTGTTCGGATTGATTGTGACTTACCTTGCGATTGCCGCCGCGCCGGCCGCCGGGTTTGCGCTGACCTCTGGCAGTTTTCCGCTTGGCCAGGCTATTCGGCAACCCGCCGTCCGGCTGGCCCGGATCGGGCGATGGTCGCAGGTGTCTCCTGACCAGGCGCGCTCGCACGCAAAATATGGCATGTCGGGACTGCTGGTGTCGCTGGTTGCGGGCTTGCTGTTGTCGATTGCGATGCGGCTGGGTGAATACTTTGTGGCGATGCCCGCCATTCCCAGCGGCGCGCCGGCGTGGGCGCTGACAATGTTCCGCACCATGACGTTCGACCTGATCCTGTTCAGTTTCCTCTATTCGGTTTGCATCACGATGGCGCTGCGCGGTGCGCCCATGTTCCCGCGGATGCTGTGCTACACTTGGCTGTGCGATTTGCTGATGCAGGTGGCGATTGCGCGCCACACGGCCGACGCGGGCGGATTGCCCGCCGATGTGGCAGCGTCGCTGCAGCCCTATTTGCTGGTGAACATCAAAAAGATCATGATCAGCGTGGTGATCTGGCTGCCGTATCTGCTGATTTCCAACCGGATTAACGTGACCTTCCGGCAACGGGTCAGATCCGCCCGCGCCGCACCCATGCTCGCGGTGTCAAGCTGAGCGCCAAGTTCTGGCAGCGGCGCTTGGCTCGGGAAATCAATGCCAACCGCCGCGACCGCATGAAAGCTGGGCGTGCCATCATCGACCGGGGTCGGCTACCCGATCTGAGCGACCACTGCGGGCCGGGCGGCAAGCGATAGCAACAGCGCGCTGCAGGCTTGGGCCCCAAGCGATCAACCGCCAGCGCCTTCGTCAGCGCCGGGATGGTTGCCCGCGCGCTGGGGAATGAACACAATCAGCAGCGCCATTGCGACCAGCAAGGCCGCCGTTGCCAGCGGCCGGCTGAGCTCCAGCCCGCCTTTGGCCACCGGCTTATCCAGGAAATC
>JANMCG010000217.1:0-2385 GCA_031361075.1 Novosphingobium sp.
TAAAATACGACGTGCCAAGCTGCCACAAGCTGGGCAAGGCGGCGGTCGAAGTTACCAATGACGCCAAATCCGGCAAATAACGCAGCCCCCCAGTTGCTTAAGTTTCGAAAGGCGTTTTGATCGATGAAATTCCGGGGTTTAGCTGCTGCTGCAGCGCTGGCGGGCGTGCCGCTGCCGACCGCTGCCAGCGCGCAAGATGGGCTGAAATACGCAGATCTGGTCCACTGCGCGGCGACCAGTCGCGTGATTGCCGAAGTGCTCGGCATGAAAGGCGGCGCAGCGGCCAACCAGCGGCAGATCGATACGTTGCATCAGCAAACGGCGGCACTGATGGCAATTGCGGCAATGGGTTCGGGCAAGGAAGTTGCCCTTGTGGCCGCCGATACCAGCAAGGAAACCGATACAATCGTGGCAATTTTGAGCGATCAATCCAAAACCGCAGACTTCGTCAATGCCAGCGTCAGAAGCTGCAACACCATGGGCCAGGCCGCGCTCGACCTGGTGAACAAGTCCAAAGATAGCAAGTAACAGTGCGCCGCGATGCCGGTCACGTGCCGGTCAGGTGCCGGTCAGGTGCCGGTCAGGTGCGCGTCTGCGCCTGCGCTAACCACCGGCCGATCTGCACCGCCAGCCGGGGCGACAGATTGTCCGGCCAAGCCGAAGCGCTGAAGAATCGGGCATCGATTACTTCGCGGCCATCGCAGCGTAAATCACCTTGCGCCGTGCCGGTGATCAGGTGGACCCGGTTGACGGTGCCGTAAAGCGGCTCGTTCAGTACCTCCAGACAGCGCGGCTCGATCAGCGCCAAGCCGGTCTCCTCGGCCAATTCGCGCAAGCCTGCCGCCAGCGGAGCCTCGCCCCGCCCGATCCCCCCGCCCGGCAGCAGCCAGTTGCCGCTGCCATACGAATGGCGGATCAGCAGCACGCGCCCGCTGCGATCAATCGCCAGCACCCGGCAGCCGTTAAGCTGAACCTTGAACAGCCGCCACCAGCGCCGCCGCACCCCATGCGCCGCCCGCAACCCGAGCCGGTGCAGCGGCGCGGGGATCAAATGAAGCACGTCACCGGCTGCCGCGCCGCGCCAAGCAGGCGCGCCACTGGCAAATCGTTCTCGCCGCGCGCGGCGGCCGCGAACAGCGCGGCTTTTTCTGCGCCGCGGATCACGAACATCAGGGCAGCGCTGTTGAGCAGGGCCGGGATTGTCAGGCTAAGCCGGTCGAACGGCGCTTCGGGTGGCAACGGATCGGGGATGATGCGCCGCACCGGTTGCGGGTCAGCCGCTTGCGGATCGGTGTTGGGGAACAGCGAAGCAATGTGACCATCGCCGCCCATCCCAAGCCAGGTCAGCGCGAACTGCGGGGGCCTGGCCTGCGCCGTCAGCGCGGTAATGCTGGCCCCAAACGGCGCCAGCGCGGCGCGAATCCGCCCGACGTTGCTGGCCGGGTGGTTTTCGGGCACGATCCGGTCATCGCCCGGCCACACTGTAATCCTCGCCCACTCGAGCGATGATTGGTGCAGATTAGCGAGAATCGGGAACGGGGTAGATCCGCCCGGAATGGTAATTGCGATCGGCCCCGGCGCGGTGCGCAAGGCGTGCGCAAGGTGCGCTTCGAGCCAGCGGCCAATGGCCCCGTCGCTGGCACCGGGGTGCGTTATAATGGGTGTCATGTCGGTGCCAATACCAGCCATGCTGCCACCAGCGCCAGCCCCAGCCCCAACCACCGGCGCAGCGCCACCAGCGGCCAGCGGATCAAACGGAGCCCGCCCAGCCAGCCCGCCACAACGGTCGCGCCGCAACCGATCACGCCGCCCGCAGCCGCAGCCTGCGGCACCGCGCTGCTTGCCGCGAGCGCGAACACCAGCAGCCGCGCCGCATCGGTTAATTGCACCGCCAGCAGGACTATCGCCAGCGCACCAAGCGACTCGGTCGGCTCGGCCGGGCGGCGTCCGGGCCGAATGACCAGCAATTCGGCGGCTGCCAACCCCAGCGCCAGCGCCACCAGCAGCACCCGCGCGCGCGGCACCAGTGGCGGCGCCATTGTCGCCCCGGCCCAGCCCGCCACGCCGGCCGAACCCGCCGCGGCGATCAGCGCCACCAGCAGCACCGCGCGCCGCCCGGGCTGGCGCTGCGCCATCGCCGCCACCAGCAGTTGATCGCGCGCGCCGACCCCAGTGATCACGCTTGCCAGCAATGCAAAAAGGAACCCGGCCATGGCGGCGTGGTGGACGCAAGCCGCGCGGCGGGTCAAGCGCTGGCGGCGCGCAGCACCCCGAAACGAACTGCAAACACCAAGCGCAAATCGCGCCCGGACCATGCAATCAACCGCAGCAATGGGCAACCGCAGCAATGGGCAACCGCAGCAATGGGAATTTTTTTGGAGCGGG
>JANMCG010000014.1:0-14123 GCA_031361075.1 Novosphingobium sp.
AAGTCAGGACCACCAGCCTGTGCCCCTCCACCAGCAAAGCTGGTCCCCCTCCCCGTGCCGGGGAGGAATTGCCTCGCAGCCATCACGCCCGCTCTGCCATCGCAATTGCAGCCGCGAGATCGAGCCGCCCATCGTAGAGCGCACGCCCGGTGATCACGCCCTCGATCCCCTCATCGGCGTGAAGCGCCAGCATCCGGATATCATCCAGTCCCTTGACCCCGCCCGATGCGATCACCGGCAAATCAACCCGCCGCGCGAGGTCAAGCGTCGCGGCGATGTTGCAGCCCTTGAGCATCCCGTCGCGGCCAATGTCGGTGAACAGCAGGCTGGCAACCCCGGCATCCTCGAATCGCCGCGCCATGTCTGCCACAGGCACGTCGCTAAGCTCGGCCCAGCCCTCGGTTGCGACCATGCCGTCCCTGGCATCGACCGCGACCACGATCCCGCCGGGCCAGTCGCGCGCCATGTCACGCACGAACTGCGGGTCTTTGAGCGCGGCGGTGCCCATCACCACGCGGGCAACCCCGACGTTGAACCAGCCCTCGACCGCCTTTGCAGTGCGGATCCCCCCGCCCAACTGGATATGCCCTGGAAACACCTCGATAATCGCATCGACCGCATCGCGATTTTCCGCCCGGCCCGCAAACGAGCCGTCGAGATCGACCACATGCAGGAATTGCGATCCGGCCTGCGCAAACAGCGTGGCCTGCGCGGCGGGGTCGTCGCCATAGACTGTCGCGCGGGCCATATCGCCCTCGGCGAGGCGCACGACCTGGCCGCCTTTGAGGTCGATTGCGGGGAAGACGATCACGGCCGCCACTCCAGAAAATCCGCGAGCAAAGCCAGCCCATATCCCTGACTTTTCTCCGGATGGAATTGCACGCCGACGATCGTATCGCGCGCCACCGCCGCAACCAGCCCGCCGCCATGATCGGTCATCGCCGCGATGTGCTGGGGGTCTTCGGGCACAAAGTGGTACGAATGGAGAAAATAGGCCTCGCCCGCTTCGATCAACGCCGAATGCGGGGTCAGTTCGACATCGTTCCAGCCCATGTGGGGGATCTTGATCGCCGGATCAGTGCGCTCAATCGGGCGGACCTCGCCGCCGATCCAGCCGAGGCCCGGGGTGGTGCCATGCTCCACGCCCATATCGGCGAGCAGCTGCATCCCGACACAAATCCCGAGGAACGGCGCGCCGCCGACGCGGACGCGCTCGCTCAGCGCCTCTTCCATCCCCGTGATTGCCCGCAGCCCCTCGGCGCAGGCCTTGAAACTGCCCACGCCGGGCAAGACAATACGGTCTGCGGCGCGGACCACCATCGGGTCGGCGGTGACCGAAACGGAACCGGCTCCAGCGGCTTTAAGCGCGTTGGCGACCGAATGGAGATTACCCGCGCCGTAATCGACCAGCGCGACAACCTCAGCCACCGAGCTGGCCTTTTGTGCTGGGAATTGCGCCAAGCTTGCGCGGATCGAGTTCAACCGCTTGCCGCATCGCGCGGGCAAAGCCTTTGAAAATGCCTTCGCAGATGTGGTGATTATTCTGGCCGTAAAGCAGCTCGATATGCAGCGTGATGCCCACCGCTTGCGCGATCGAATGGAACCAGTGCTCGACCAGTTCGGTGTCGAATTCGCCCAGCTTTTCCTGGGTGAAAGCGGCTTTCCACACCAGGTAAGGCCGACCCGAAATATCGAGCGCGACGCGGCACAAAGCCTCGTCCATCGGCGAATAGGCGGTGCCGTAGCGCCCGATCCCGCCCTTGTCGCCCAAGGCCTGGGCAATCGCCTGACCGATCGCGATCGCGCTGTCTTCGGTGGTGTGATGCTGGTCGACGTGCAGATCGCCGTTGATCCGGCAGGTCACGTCGATCAGCGAATGGCGGCTGAATTGCTCGATCATGTGATCGAGGAAACCGATCCCGGTCGACACGTCATAGCTGCCGGTGCCATCGAGATCGACCGCCACGGCAATCGCGGTTTCGTGAGTCGTGCGGTCTATCCGGGCGCTGCGCATAGCAGAGCGCCTAGAGGCTGGAATCGGCGCTTGCAAGCGCTTAGCCCTTGACCCGCAAGGCTGCCATAGCCACTTGTGATCGCATGAGTGACAGCGCCCCCGACAGTCTGATTCCCTACGACGAGATCGTGCAAGAAGCGCTGCGCGCCGTGGTCGGCCGCGTGCTCGGCCAGATTCAGAGCGGCGGAAGCGAGCTGCCCGGCGCGCATCATTTCTATATCACGTTCAAGACCACCGCGCCCGGAGTGGATATTCCGGGCCACCTGCGCGAGCGGTTTCCCGACGAAATGACCATCGTGCTGCAAAACAAGTTTTGGGATCTGAATGTCACCGAAGTGGGCTTCAGTGTCGGGCTGTCGTTCAACCAGATGGCTTCTAAACTGGTGGTACCGTTTTCGGCGATAACCGCGTTTGTCGATCCGGCGGTCGATTTCGGTTTGCAGTTCCAGGCGGTCGATGCCGCCGATGATGCCGCCCCGCATGAACGCGCCGAAAATGATGCGCCGGAACCCGACGCGCGCGCAGGCGTTTCAGCAGACGGCACCGAAAACAACGTGGTCACGGTGGATTTCGGCCGCAAGAAATAGCCGGTCTGCGGCGGAATAGCTAAGCAAGGTTTGGAGCTGTCATGGCCAGAGCACCCCGTATCACAGCGCCGGTCAAAACCGTTGCCAGGCAGGCCAGAGCCGCCGTCGGCAGCGTCAAGACCGCGGCGGCCAAAACCGACGGCCCCAGCCCCAATCCGATGACCAATCTGCTGTTGGCCGATCTGGCGCTGCGCGGCGGCGGACAACTGCTGCGCCATGTGGTCGAACGCGGATTACTGGGGGCCAAATTCGGACCGGGCAAAGCGAAGAATATTATCGGCGGACGCTCGATGTTTCAGACGCTGCTGGGCACGGCGGTGGCGCGGATCGCCACCCGTTCGGTGCCCGGAGCGATTCTGGTTGGCGGCGGAATGCTGGCCAAGACGCTGTACGATCGCCGCGAAGACAAGCGCGTGGCGCGCAGCAAAGGCCGCAAGGCGATCGACGCACAAGCGCAGCGCGGGGCACAGGACGAACCCGAGACTTGATTGCGCGCGCGCTTCGCGTCATTTGACGCCATGCCGAATCCCGACACGCTTCTCCACCGCCGCGGCCTGATGTTCATCCTGTCCTCGCCCTCGGGCGCGGGCAAGACCACCATCTCGCACATGCTGTTGCAGGACGATCCCGAAATCAGGCTGTCGGTTTCGGCAACGACCCGTCCGATCCGCCCGGGCGAGGTTGACGGGCAGGACTATCACTTCGTTTCGCAAGCCGAGTTCGACCGCATGGTCGAGGCCGACGAGCTCTATGAATGGGCGCGGGTGTTCGGCCATTGCTATGGCACGCCCAAGGCGCAAATTCGCGCCGGCCTCAAGGAAGGCCGCGATTTTCTGTTCGATATCGACTGGCAGGGTACCCAGCAGCTGTTTCAGAAGGACCAGCAGGACGTTGTGCGGGTGTTTATCCTGCCGCCCAGTATCGACGAACTCAACCGCCGTCTGATCGGCCGCGCACAAGACAGCAGCGAAGTGATCGAAAGCCGGATGGACCGCGCGCGCGCCGAAATCAGCCACTGGGACGGGTACGACTACGTCGTGGTCAACGACGACGTCGATCTCTGTTTTGCGAAGGTCAGCCAGATCCTCGCCGCCGAACGCATGAAGCGCGCACGCCAGACCGGCCTGATCGGGTTCGTGCGCGAACTGATGCGTTAAGATCCAGCCCCGCGCCATATTCGGCACAGGCCGCGACTGGCGAGGATCATTGGCTCAGTGCCCTGAGGGATCGTTAACCACTTCTGGGATCCAGCCGTTGACGATGCCGCCATCGATCGGGATGGTGGTGCCGACAACATAATCGCCCGCCCGGCTGGCAAGGTAAATCGCGCCGCCGGCGATGTCTTCGGCCACCCCGATGCGCCGCGAAGGAATGCCCTTGGCGCTGCCTTCCGGGTTTTTCGCCGCGGCCTTGTTCATCTCGCTCGGATAGGCTCCCGGCGCGATGCAGGTGCAGACCACGTTGTCCTTGATCAGCCGCGCCGCCATGCGCTTGGTCAAATGAATCACCGCCGCCTTGCTCGCCTGATACGACCAGGTTTCCCACGGATTAGGCCGCAGCCCGTCGATCGAGGCGATGTTGATCACCTTGGCCGGGCGATCGAATGTGGCGCCCGCTTTGAGCAGCGGGAACAGTTTCTGCGTCAGGAAAAACAGGCTCTTGACGTTAAGGTCCATCACCTTGTCCCAGCCCACCTCGGAAAAGGTCTCGAATTCGCCGCCCCAGGCCGCGCCGGCATTATTGACCAGAATGTCGAGCCGGGTTTCGCGCGCGCTCAGCTCGTCGGCCAGCTGCACGATTGCATCCATCTGACTAAGGTCGCCGGCCAGCCCGATGACCTTGCCCGGATACTGCGCCTCAAACTCGGCGACGGTCTCATCGAGCTGCGCCTTCTTGCGCGCGGTGATGTAAACCCGCTCGCACCCAGCGGCGAGATAGCCTTCGAGCAGCATTTTGCCGATCCCGCGGCTGCCGCCGGTAATCAGTGCGATCTTGCCTTCCAGGCTGAACAGTTTGGTGAAATCCATGTGTCTTCTCCTACTCCCCTCGCGCTTGCAGGAGGGGTTGGGGGTGGGTCAGTCAGGGGATTGGGTCATGTCCGACGGGCCCACCCCTAGCCCCTCCCGCAAGCGGGAGGGGGATTAGATTCAGTACCCGCTGAGCTCTGCCACGCGCTGCGCGTGATAATAGTGATCGCCCATGAATTCGGCCAAAGCGCGGTCGCGCTTCATGTACAGGCCGATGTCGTATTCATCGGTCATCCCGATCCCGCCGTGCATCTGCACCCCTTCCCTGACCGCGAGCCCGGCGGCCTGTCCGGCCTTGGCCTTGGCAACCGAGACCATCAGTTCGGCCTTGTCGCTGCCGCCATCGAGCAGCTGCTGCGCCTTGATCACTGCGGCGCGCGCGATTTCGAGCTCGCTGTAGAGATGCGCGGCACGGTGCTGGAGCGACTGGAACTCTCCGATCAGTTTGCCGAACTGCTTGCGTTGCTTGAGGTACGTGGTCGTCATATCGAACGCGCCCATGCCGACCCCGACGCTTTCCGCCGCCGCGCCAACGCGCCCGGCACTCAGCACCTTGTTGAGCACCGCGCGCCCGCCATCGACCTCGCCGATCACCGCATCGGCATCAAGCTGGACATTGTCGAGCACCACATGCGCGGCCATCGCGCTGTCGACCAGCCGGACGCTGTCAAGGCTCAGCCCGGCCGCATCCTTGGGTACTGCAAACAGCGTGATCCCGGCGTCATCGTCAGCGCTGCCGCCGGTGCGCGCGGCAACCACCAGCATGTCGGCCGAGCCGCCCTGCATCACGAAACTCTTTTTGCCGCTCAGCTTGAAGCCATTGCCAGCGCGGGTCGCGGTGGTGGAGATCCGTTCGGGCCGGTGTTTGGGGCCTTCGTCGATCGCCACCGCATAGACGCTTGACCCATCGAGCAGCCCGGGCAGATAGCGAGCGCGCAAATCGTCGCCGCCGGCACCCAGCGCAGTCGCTGCCATCACCGAGCTGGTCAGAAACGGCGACGGGGTCAGGTTGCGGCCGATCTCCTCGAGCACGATCCCGGCTTCGACATAGCCCATGCCCAATCCGCCATCGGCCTCGGCCACCAGCATCCCGGTGAAGCCCATTTCGGCGAACTGGCCCCACAGCGCGTGGCCGAACCCGTCCTTGCAGCTCATGTCGCGGAAATGGCGCAGCTGCTTGGCAATGTTGCCCTCGTCAGCCATGAACCCGCGGGCGCTGTCGGCCAGCATGGCCTGATCGTCGGTGTGATAAAGCGGCATGTCAGGCTCCCGGCAGGTCGAGGATGCGTTTGGCGATCACATTGAGCATCACCTCGCTGGTGCCGCCCTCGATCGAATTGGCCTTGGTCCGCAACCACCCGCGCGCACGGCCGCCGCCATTCGATTGCTCGCTGTCCCATTCAAGCGCGGCACTGCCGCCCGCTGCCATCAACAATTCGTGGCGGCGCTTGTTAAGCTCGGTTCCGGCGTATTTCATCATGTTGGAACCCGCCGGATGGCCCTTGCCGACTTTCACCTCGTCAAGGAACTTTTCGCCCATCGCGCCATAAGCCAAGGCATCGACATCGAACATCGCCAGCTCAGCGCGCAGCAACGGATCTTCCACCCCGCCATTGCGCGACAGGATCGCGCCGATGGTGTTCATCCGGTCCGCCCCGCCCGCGCCCGAGATCATCTCGCGCTCATGCCCGAGCAGGTATTTGGCAACGTCCCAGCCGCGGTTGAGTTCGCCCACCAATTGGTCTTTGGGCACCCGCACATTGTCGAAAAAGGTTTCGCAGAACGGGGAATTGCCGCTGATCAGCAGGATTGGTTTGGTCGAAACCCCGGGGCTGGCCATGTCGAACAGCAGGAAGCTGATACCCTGGTACTTGTTCGCCTTGTCAGTGCGGACCAGACAGAAAATCCAGTCGGCCTTGTCGGCATAGCTGGTCCAGATCTTCTGGCCATTGACCACCCAGTGCTCGCCCTGGTCTTCTCCGAAGGTCTGGAGCGAGACCAGGTCCGAGCCCGAGCCGGGTTCGCTGTAACCCTGACACCAGCGAATTTCGCCGCGTGCCACCTGCCCCAGATAATGCACCTTCTGTTCTTCGGTACCGAACTTGAGCAAGGCAGGGCCAAGCATCCAGATGCCGAAACTCGACAGCGGCGGCCGCGCGCCGATCCGGTTCATTTCCTCGCGCAATATCTTGGCTTGCGCCGCGCTCAACCCGGCGCCGCCGTAAGCGACTGGCCAATCGGGCACGGTATAGCCCTTGGCCACGCAGGCCTCTAGCCAGGCCTTTTGCGCGGCGCTTTTGAATTGAAAATTGCGCCCGCCCCAACACACGTCGTCTTCGCCGCGTACCGGTTCGCGCATTTCGGGCGGGCAATTTGCTTCGAGCCAGGCGCGGATTTCGGCGCGGAACGCCTCGGGGTCAGACATGGGGTAGGTTCCTCTCTTAACCGAGAGGTTAAAGCGCAACCGCACTGCTGCGCAAGCAGCCATTTGCGCAGTCGGCCGCGTGCAGCCGGTGCCGTAGCGTAAACCGCAAGAGCGTTGACCCGCCCTTCGCGCCGCGTAAGCTGGCGGCAAAACACCACGAGAGGAATACCCATGCGATTCACCGGCAAGACCGCCGTGATCACCGGCGCGGCTTCGGGCATCGGCCGCGCCGCGACGCTGCTGTTCGCGCGCGAAGGCGCCACCGTTTACGCCGCCGACCTCGATCTGGCCGGGGCCAGGGCGGTTGCTGCCCAGGCCGAGCGAATCGTGCCGGTGGCCTGCGACGTGTGCGATGTCGCGCAGATCAAGGCGCTGATGGATCAGGCCGGCGCGGCGCAGGGCGGTATTGATTACCTGTTCAACAATGCCGGCGCGGGCGGTGACCGCGCGCCGATTCACGAAATCGAACCCGAGGGCTGGGACCGCACGTTCGACCTGCTGATGCGCTCGGTGGCGATGGGGATCCGCTATGCCGTGCCGCACATGCAGGGCCGCCCCGGCGCAGCCGTGGTCAATACCAGCAGCGTGGCAGCGGTCGGCCCAGGTTATTCGCCAACTGCTTATGCGGTTGCCAAAGCCGGGGTGCTGCACCTGACCAAATGCGCCGCGACCGATCTGGCGCAGTTCGGGATCCGGGTGAACGCGGTCCAGCCGGGTTTCATCAACACCAATATCTTCACCGCCAGCATGGAGATGCCCGCCGAGCTTGAGCAGACTGCCAAAGCAATGATCAAGCAGATGTCTTCGAACGCGCAGCCGGTGGCGCGCAGCGGAATGCCTGACGATATCGCCAACGCGGTGGCGTTTCTGTGCAGCGATGCGGCCAGCTTCATGACCGGCGCTTCGCTGATCGTCGATGGCGGGATCACCGTCGGGCCGCGCCATAGCTGGGATCCCGAAGCGCCCGGGATGTTTGATGCGCTGACCGCGATGGCTGAGGCGGCTGGAGCGAGCCCAGCCACGTGACCGCGCGCGTCGCATTGCCCGCTGCCAAGCGGCTGCCGCTGCGCATCAAGCTGGGCAACGGCGTCGGCTCGATCGCCTATGGGGTAAAGGACAACGGATTCGCCGCGCTGCTGCTGCTGTTCTACAGCCAGGTGCTGGGGCTGGAGGCGCGGCTGGTCGGGCTGATCCTGCTGGTTGCGCTGCTGCTCGATGCTTTGGTCGATCCGCTGGTCGGCTATTGGAGCGACAAAACACACAGCCGCTGGGGCAAGCGCCACCCGTGGATGTATGCTGCGATCCTGCCGATGGCCGGCGCGTGGCTGATGCTGTGGCATCCCCCGCAGACCAGCTCGTACTGGCTTTACGGCTATCTCCTGCTGTTCGCCTTCCTGATGCGCGCGGCAGTATCATGTTACGAAATTCCGGCACTATCGGTCTTGCCCGGACTGACCAGCGATTATGACGAGCGGACATCGGTTACGCGCTGGCGATTTGTCTTTGCCTGGGCGGGCGGGCTGGCGATGCTTATGCTCGCATTCGGGGTGTTTTTGGTCCCCTCACAGCGCTATCCGGTCGGCCAGCTCAACATCGATGGCTATGGCTATTATGGCTGGACCGGAGCGGCGCTGATGGTTGTAGCCGCACTGATTGCGGCTTTGACCACCCATCGCCGGATTGCCCGGCTCGACAGCAGCCCGGCGGTGCATTTGCCGCTGGGCCAGACGTTGCGCAAGATCGGTCGCGCGCTCAATAACCGGGCGCTGCTGATCCTGCTTGGCGCCACACTGTTCAATTACATCAATCTGGGCATGACCTTCTCCACCGCGACCTACATTCTGACTTATTACTGGGAAATGCCCCAAGCTGGCTTTCTGGTCTATTCATTGTCGTTGTTCATCGGGGTGATCGGAGCCTTTCTGCTGGTC
The DNA here is from genome assembly GCA_031361075.1 of Novosphingobium sp. GTDB lineage: Bacteria > Pseudomonadota > Alphaproteobacteria > Sphingomonadales > Sphingomonadaceae > Novosphingobium. Next base: position 8,985 of record JANMCG010000014.1, read on the forward strand.
GGCTTTCTCCAGAGCCGGATCGAAAAGCGGACCGGCGCGGTCGGCTGCGGGCTGGTTTCACTGGCCTTTGCGCTCTCACCATATCTGCTGCGGTTTGCCGGACTTTTTCCCGACAATAGCCAGCCTGCGCTGATTCCGCTGCTGTTCACGCTCGTCGCCATCTCCAACGGGCTGGCAGTGGCGACCGGGATGCTGATCACCTCGATGGCGGCGGACATCATCGAGGCATCGCAGGAAAACACGGGCGAGCGGACCGAGGGGCTGTTCTTCTCGGCCTATTTCTTCACGCAAAAGTGCGCCACCGGGTTCGGGATCTTTCTGGCTGGCATGATTGTCACGACTTCGGGCTTTCCGGCCCGGGCCCGGCCCGGCGAGGTACCTGTGGCCGTGCTTGACCTGTTCGCGATCTACTTCGTGATTGTGTTGACGGTGATCAGCCTGATCGCCAACACGATTATCTCGCGGTTCCCGATTACCCGCGCCGATCACGAACGGCGCATCGTCAAGTTGGGCGGACTGCAAAAACCGGCCGACGATCCGCTTTAAACGAACGCTTAAATCACCCCTTGGCGCGGGCTGTGGCGCGTGGCAGGGAAGGCAGCAACAGAGTCGATAAGCACAAGAGAGGACATCCCCATGGATTTCGAACCCACCGAGCGCCAAGTCTATTGGCGCGACCGCGTCCGCCAATTTATCGAAAACCACGTGCGCCCGCGCATGAGCGATTACAAAGCGCAGGATGCCGCCGGATCGCGCTGGAAAGTGCTGCCCGTGGTAGAAGAGGAAAAGGCCCGCGCCAAAGCGCAAGGGATCTGGAACCTGTTCATGCCGCCGCAGGCTGGCCGCGCGCACCTGGACGATACGTTCGAGTTTGAAGGCCCCGGGCTGACTAACCTTGAATATGCCCTGTGCGCCGAAGAAATGGGCCGGGTCGGCTTTGCCAGCGAAGTGTTCAACTGCTCCGCGCCCGATACCGGCAACATGGAAGTGTTCCACCGCTATGGCACGCGTGAGCAAAAGGAGCGTTGGCTCGCCCCGCTGATGAACGGTGAAATCCGTTCGGCTTTCCTGATGACCGAGCCCGACGTGGCCTCGTCCGATGCCACCAATGTCGAATGCTCGATCCGCCGCGATGGCGATGAATATGTGATCAATGGGACCAAGTGGTGGTCATCGGGCGCAGGCGATCCGCGTTGCAAGATCGCCATCCTGATGGGCAAGACTGATTTCGAGGCCAAGCGCCACGCCCAGCAATCGATGGTGCTGGTCGAACTCGATAGCCCCGGGGTCGACATCATCCGCCACCTGCCGGTGTTTGGCTATGACGATGCGCCACACGGGCACATGGAAATCAAGCTCACCGATGTCCGCATCCCGGCCAGCAATATGCTGCTGGGCGAAGGCCGCGGGTTTGAGATTGCGCAGGGCCGCCTTGGGCCAGGGCGCATCCATCACTGCATGCGCACGATTGGCGTGGCCGAAGAAGCGCTGGCCAAGATGGCCCGCCGGCTCCAATCGCGGGTTGCCTTTGGCAAGCCGATTTCGGACCAGACCGTGTGGCACGAGCGCGTCGCCCGGGCCCGGATCGATATCGAAATGACCCGGCTGCTGTGCCTCAAGGCCGCTGACATGATGGACAAGGTCGGCAACAAGGCCGCGGCCGGGGAAATCGCGATGATCAAGGTTCAGGCGCCGACCATGGCGCTGCGCATCCTTGACGATGCGATCCAGGCGCATGGCGCGGGCGGGGTAAGCGAAGACTTCGGGCTGGCCCGCGCTTACGCCGGCCAGCGCACGTTGCGGATCGCCGATGGCCCCGATGAAGTCCACAGCCGTGCAATCGCCCGGATCGAGTTTGCGCGGCATTCGCCTAACGCGCCTAAATCGGGCGAGATCAGCTCGGGCGACGTCGGCGCCTCGCGTTAGGCTCAACCTGCGCCAGCGGCTTGTGGCTGGCGCTTGGCATTCGCCCCTCCCGGTTTCGGGCGGGGCAAAGGGGAGGGCCTGTTATCCGCCGCCGGTAACAGGCCCGCCCTGGGCCCCTCCCGCACGCGGGAGCGGAGTTTTTTGGGAGTAACACATGAAAGCCGCCGTCCTCGTTCAGGCCCAGCAGCCGCTCCAGATCGAGCAGCTATCGATCAGCAAACCCGGTCCGCATGAAGTGCTGATCCGCACCGCCGCTTGCGGGTTATGCCATTCGGACCTGCACTTCATCGAAGGCGCTTATCCGCACGCCATGCCCGCAGTGCCCGGCCACGAAGCCGCCGGGATTGTCGAGGCGATCGGCAGCGAAGTGCGCACGGTCAAGGTCGGCGATGCCGTGGTGACCTGCCTGTCGGCGTTTTGCGGCCACTGCGAATTTTGCGTGAGCGGGCGAATGGCGCTGTGCCTGGGGGCAGAGACCCGCCGCGCAGCCGGCGCCGAGCCCCGGCTGACCCGCACCAGCGATGGCAGCCCGGTGGCCCAGATGCTCAACTTGTCAGCCTTTGCCGAAATGATGCTGGTCCACGAACACGCCTGCGTCGCGATCAATCCCGATATGCCGCTTGACCGGGCGGCGGTGATCGGCTGCGCGGTAACCACCGGCGCGGGCGCAATCTTCAACGCCTGCAAGCTGACGCCTGGTGAAACCGTCGCCGTGGTCGGCTGCGGCGGCGTGGGCCTGGCCACGATCAACGCCGCCAAGATCGCCGGTGCGGGGCAAATCGTCGCCGCCGATCCAATGCCCGAAAAGCGCGCGCTGGCTCTGAAGCTGGGGGCGACACACGTCGTGGATGCGTCTGATCCCGATGCCGCCAAGCTGATCCAGGAACTGACCAAAGGCGGGGTCGATCATGCGATTGAGGCGGTCGGGCGTCCGGCCTCGGGCGAGCTTGCCGTAAAGTCGCTGCGGCGCGGCGGCACAGCGACGATACTCGGCATGATGCCTTTGCAGCATCAGGTCGGGCTATCGGCGATGGACCTGCTCTCGGGCAAGAAACTGCAAGGCGCGATCATGGGCGGCAATCGCTTCCCGGTCGATCTGCCGCGGCTGGTCGAGTTTTACATGCGCGGGCTGCTCGATCTGGACAGCATCATCGCTGAACGGATCCCGCTTGAGGCAATTAACGACGGCTTCGACAAGATGAAGACCGGCGCGTCGGCGCGCAGTGTGATCGTGTTCGATCAATAAGGGAGCGGCGGCATGAGCGAGGCAATCAACGCCGAAGAAGCATTCGTCGGCACGGTCGAGCCGACTGGCGCGGATAAGCTCGACGAGGGCAAGCTGGCTGAATGGATGACGGCGAATGTTGCGGGGTTCGAAGGCCCGCTGCATCTGACCAAATTCAAAGGCGGGCAATCGAACCCGACTTACAAGATTTCGGCCCCAAACGGCAATTACGTGCTGCGGCGCAAGCCATTCGGGGTGCTGCTGCCTTCGGCGCATGCGGTTGACCGCGAATACCGGGTGCAGGCCGGGCTGCAGCGCACCGGCTTTCCGGTCGCGCCGCAATATGGCCTGTGCAGCGATGACAGCGTGGCCGGATCGATGTTCTACGTCATGGGGATGATCGATGGCCGCACGATCTGGGACGGCGCGATGCCCAATGATGCGCCGGCTTATCGCCGCGCGACTTACGAGGCGATGTTCGACACGCTTGCGCAGTTGCACTCGGTCGATGTCGGCGCGGCCGGGCTAAGCGAATATGGCAAGCCGGGCAACTATTTCGGACGCCAGATCGATCGCTGGACCAAGCAGTACCGGCTGGCTGAAACCGAGACGATCCCCGAGGTCGAGCGGCTGATCGAGTGGCTCCCTGCGACCATGCCAGAGCAGACCCGCACCAGCGTGGTCCACGGCGATTACCGGATCGACAACATGATCTATGGGGCCGAGCGCCCGCAAGTGCTAGCGGTGCTCGACTGGGAATTATCGACGCTGGGCGATCCGCTGGCCGATCTGACGTATGTAGCGATGGCCTGGGTAACCGAAAACGCGGGCCGCTCGGGGGTCGCGGATCTTGACCGCAAGGCGCTCGGCATCCCCGAATTGTCGGAAATGGTCGAACGCTATTGCGCAGCGACCGGGCGTGACAGCGTGCCCGATATGAACTGGTATTTTGCCTACAATTTCTTCCGGCTGACCGGGATCCTGCAAGGTATCAAGAAGCGCGTGATCGATGGTACCGCCAACTCGTCGCACGCCCGGGAGCAAAGCGACCGGGTCGGCCCGCTGGCCGAACGCGCATGGGACTTTGCCGTAAAGGCCGGGGCGTAATCGGGGCGCGCACAAGCGCGCGCAACGCCTTTACTGCAGGCTTGGCAACAGCTGGCTCAATCCCGGCAGCGGGGAAGCTTGAACATTGATCAGCGTCGCGCTCTGGCCGGTGCCGCTGAGGTGACCGACCGGATCGACCGCAAACAGCGCCAGCCCCAGCGTGGCCAACACCGAAAACGAAATTGCCAGCGCGAGTTGCTTGCTCATCGGTCGGGCCCTCCAGAGTCCGGGTTGCAATATGCAACTTAGCACGCGCAATTACAAGCATAGTTAATCGTCGTTGCCACCGATATCGCACCGCATTGCGCTTGCGCAGCGCGCCCGCTTGGGGGTAGCGGAAAAGGTGATGGTCGGAGCACGCAGATCTGATAGCTGGGGCTTCCCCCGCTGGGGCGGTTACGCCGGCAGCCGTGAGGCGACGCAGGTGCGGCTGTGCGACCGCCACGGCTGCACCGATGCGGGCACTTGCCCTGCGCCCAAGAGCCCGAACAATCCCGACCGGTGGATGTTCTGCGTCACGCACGCGGGCGAATACAACCGCGGCTGGGATTACTTCGCCGGGCTCGATGCCGAAGAAATCGCCGAGCGCGAAGCGGCTGAGCGGCAGACGCACGAAGGCTATCACGAAAGCGCGCATTATGGCTGGGCCAGTTCGGGCGACGGCACCCGCAGCCGCGACGAATTGCGCGCGCTCGATCTGCTCGGGCTGGGCCCCGATGCCGAGTTCGACGAGGTCAAAAAGGCCTGGCGTTCCAAAGCCAAGGAAGTTCACCCCGACGTCCGCCCCGGCGACGAGGATGCCGCCAAGGCGTTCCGCGCGCTGCAACTCGCCTACGAAGTGCTGCGCGCTGGCGAAGAGCGGCGCGAGTGGAAGGGTTGAG
>JANMCG010000031.1:0-28274 GCA_031361075.1 Novosphingobium sp.
CCGATCCCGATCATCGCGTCGTCCTCGCGGTCCTGGCAGGCGTAAATCGTGTCATAGCCAATGCACCACAGGATTGACCCGGCATAGAGCGCGGCGATCACCGGCCAGACCCCGTCGAAGCCCCTGACGGCGGCCCACCCCACCGGCGCGCCCCAAGTGAACACCAGCCCGAGCCAAGCCTGCGGGAAGCCCGTGATCCGCTTCATGAACGGATAGGCGGCGACCAAGGCCAGACTGCCCAGCGCAACCAGCTGCGCCTCCCAACGCAATTGCAGCAGCACGACCAGCCCGATCAGGCACAGCAGCGCCAGCCACACCCACGCGGCGCGCTTGCTCACTCGCCCGCTGGCGATAGGACGTGCGGCTGTGCGCGCGACCTGACGGTCCAAGTCGGCATCGACAATATCGTTGTAGACGCACCCCGCCCCGCGCATCGCGATCGCACCGAGCAGCAGCCACAGCAGCAGGTTCCAGCGCGTTTGTCCTCCGGCAAGCAGCACCCCCCAGACGCAGGGCCAGTAAAGCAACCACCACCCGATTGGCCGGTCAAACCGCGCCAGCTGCGCGTAATCGCGCCAGCGATGCGGCAGCGCAGCGATGATGCCGCGGTGCTGCGTGTCCGGAACGATGTTTTCAGCCATGCAGAATGCGGTTTTGGGACAAAGGCAGGGTCATGACGCCCTTTTTGCATAAGCTGCGTTGATCTGCACCTACATCCGTCTGTCCAGGGCTTGTCGGCGGATTGGGCTGTCACGAGCAATTGTTGTCAGATTGAACGGCTTGCTGTTCGAGCAGGATTCCGGGACGCAAAAAGGGGGCGACGAAAAGCGGAGCCCCCTCTTAGCTCCCTGCCGATCGGGCCATCCTGCTTAACGCAAGATGCTATAATGCCGCGGATCAGCTTGGTGGTGGGGTCAATGGTGTAAACCCGGTTGCCGTCGTACTATTAGCTTTGGCCGCTGTCGCGATAGCGCCTGCGGTAATACGTCGGCAATCTGCTGTAACTGACGTAGCGACTGCTGCTCCAAGGCGAGCGCTGGCCAATCTTGCGGGCCTGTCCCGGCTCCATGCAGCCGTTGTGCTTTTTGGCGAGACGCGGCGGACACGCATAGCGTTTGGCCTTGACCCTGCCGCCGTGGTAATCGCTTTCATAACGGTCATTGCGATGCCCGTTGTTGCCATGCTCCTTGGCGGCCGCGGCCACCAGGAGTGCAAGCACCGCAATGGCGCTGGCGAGAGCTAAAAATTTGCGCAAGGTTTATGCCTTTCGTGGTTTCGTCGATACTGGCCAAACGGTGGGCGCAGTGCGAGGTTCCCCCGCGCTACCCAAGGCATTCGCCTAAAAACCGGTTTCTCCGCGGCTTATATCGCCTTGGCTCAGGCCGCCAACCTGCCGCATTAATCGCTTTCACCGCTATCATTGATCAGGTTTAATCGCTTTCATAAATCACTGTTTGCTTGCATTCTGCCCGCTGAAATTCACAGGAGTCGATCATCATGAACATGACCACCAGCAATCCCGAAGGCGGTTGCCCGATGGGCCACGGCGACGCACGCAAGCTGCTCGGGCGGACTAACAATGATTGGTGGCCCGATGCGCTGGCGGTGGATATTCTGTCGCCCAACGGCGCGAACAACCCGATGGGCGCCGATTTCAACTACGCCGAAGCTTTCAAGTCGCTTGATTACACCGCGCTAAAAAATGACCTGACCGCGCTGATGACCGACAGCCAGCCGTGGTGGCCGGCCGATTACGGGCACTACGGTCCGTTTTTTATCCGTATGGCATGGCACGCTGCAGGGACTTATCGCACTGGCGACGGGCGCGGCGGATCGAGCAGCGGGCAGCAGCGGTTTGCCCCGCTTAATTCGTGGCCCGACAACGGCAACCTCGACAAGGCACGGCGGTTGTTGTGGCCGATCAAGCAAAAGTACGGCCAAAGTATCAGCTGGGCAGATCTGTTCATTCTGGCCGGGAACGTCGGGATCGAATCGATGGGCGGCCCGGTGTTCGGCTTCGGCGCGGGACGTGCCGATGTCTATGAGCCCGAGCGCGACATCTATTGGGGCGACGAGGACAAGTGGGTCAACGAAGGCGTGCAGACCCGAATTGATCCCGAACGCGGATTGGCCGCACTCGACGGTCCGCTCGCAGCAATCCAGATGGGGCTGATTTACGTCAATCCCGAAGGCCCCGGTGGTAATCCCGATCCGCTGCTGTCGGCGCGCGATATGCGGGCCACGTTCGAGAAGATGGCAATGAACAGCGAGGAAACCGTCGCGTTGACTGCCGGCGGGCATACCTTTGGCAAAGCGCATGGCAACGGCGATGCTGCGTTGCTGGGCAAGGCCCCGGCGGGCGGCGATCTGTCGTCGCTGGGCTTTGGCTGGGTCAGCAGCCACGAGAGCGGCGGCCTTGGGGAGCACACCGTCACGAGCGGGATCGAAGGATCATGGGTCAACACCCCGACCGAATGGACCGAGAACTACTTCCGCTTGCTGCTCGATTACGATTACGAGCTGGTCCACAGCCCCGCGGGCGCGCAGCAATGGCAACCAATCAATCAGAAACCTGAGGACATGGCGCCAGCAGCTTGGGACGCCAACGTCAAGGTGCCCACCATGATGACCACCGCCGACATGGCGCTGAAAATGGATCCCGAATTCCGCGTGATATCGGACAAGTTCCGCCACAATCACGAAGCATTCAAGGACGCTTTTGCGCGCGCCTGGTTCAAGCTGTGCCACCGCGATATGGGACCCAAGGTTCGCTATCTCGGCCCGGAAGTTCCAGCCGAAGATCTGATCTGGCAGGATCCGGTTCCGGCAGGAACAATGCCTTCGGACGCCGATGTCGCGGCGATCAAAGCCAAAATCGCCGCGAGCGGGCTGACCGTCAGCCAGCTGGTCAAGACCGCCTGGGCCTCGGCCAGCACTTATCGCAAGTCCGATCATCGCGGCGGTGCCAACGGCGCGCGGATCCGGCTTGCCCCGCAAAAGGACTGGGATGTCAACGAACCGGCTGAACTGGCGAAAGTGCTGGCGACGCTCGATGGTCTGCGCGGCACAATTTCGATGGCCGACGTGATCGTCTTGGGCGGCGTGGTGGGGCTGGAGCAGGCGATCAAGGCTGCCGGGTCGAGCGTGACGGTGCCGTTCATTGGCGGGCGCGGCGATGCGACCCAGGCACAGACCGATGCTGACAGTTTTGAGCCGTTGGAACCGCAGGCTGATGCTTTCCGCAATTACCTACCCAAAAAGCTGCGCGTGAAGACCGAGGAAATGATGCTCGACCGGGCGTCACTGCTGGGGCTTTCCGTGCCTGAGCTGACCGTACTGATCGGCGGACTGCGGGTGCTGGGGACCAATCACGGCGAACGCGGCCACGGCAGCTTCACACAGCGGCCGGGCCAGCTGACAAACGATTTCTTTGTGCATTTGCTCGGTATGACCAATGTCTGGAAAGCCGTTGACGGCAGCGATGAAGAAGAATTTGTCGCAACCGACCGCGCCGGTCAGCACGAAACATGGCGGGCCACCCGCGCAGATCTGGTGTTCGGTTCAAATTCTGAACTGCGTGCCATCGCCGAAGTCTATGCCGAGACCGGTCACGAAGAAAAGTTCGTGCGTGATTTCGTTGCGGCCTGGACCAAAGTGATGAACGCCGACCGGTTCGATCTGGCGTAACGTTCGCATTACAAGGTCCGGCGCAGAAGGCGGCACTATGGCGGGGCGGGCTAATGCTCGTTCCGCCAGAGCCGCCCTTCCCCCGGGCGGCAGCTTGCGCTACCAGCCTGCCAATGTCCGCCACTCCCGCCTGGCCCCCCAAAAGCGCGCCGCGGCTGTTCGTCGTCGGACCACTGGCGCTGGACGTTCGTCTTACTATCGAGGGCCCGCAAGGCCACTATCTGGCGCGAGTCATGCGCGTGTCCCCGGGCGACGCTGTGGTGCTGTGCGACGACTTGACCGGAGCCTGGACCGCGCGGGTAACGACTACGGACAAGCGCGCGGTGACCTTGCAAATCGAGGCTTCGCTGGCGCCGCGCGAGGAAGTGCCCGATTTCACGCTATGCGCCGCGCTGCTCAAGAAAGATCGGTTCGATCTGGTGCTGGAAAAAGCTTGCGAGTTGGGCGTACGTTCTATTCAGCCGGTGCTGACCCGTCGCTGTGTAGCGGACAAGCTCAACCTTGAGCGCGCGCACAGCATCCTGATCGAAGCCGCCGAGCAATGCGCGCGCACCGCGTTGCCGCAGCTGCTCGCACCGGTGAAACTCGATGCGCTGCTCAAAGGCTGGCCAAGCGAGCGCAGGCTGTTCTTCGCCGATGAGCAGGGCGGCGCCATTGCTGCGCAGCAATTTGGCCTTGGTACTGGCGCCGCCGCGCTCCTGATTGGCCCCGAGGGCGGGTTCGACGAGGCCGAACGCGCGACTGTCCGCGCAGCGCCGCAAGCTTGCGCGATAACGCTTGGCCCGCGTGTTCTGCGCGGCGAGACTGCGGCGATTGCCGGGACAGCGCTGTGGATGGGCATGCGCGGCGACTGGTGAGGCGGCATTAAGGATATCCGCCTAATCTGGGCTGTGCAGGATGCCACGCAAAAGGCGAAATTTGCGCAGCTGCGTTAAGCTAAATTAATTATCTGGCGTTACAGGGTCAGAAATGAACAAAGTCCGCATCGCTCTATCCGGTAAAATACCTGGTCTGCTGGCCGCGGCTGGCGCGGCGTTGCTGGCCGTGCCGCACGCCGCGCAAGCTCAATCGTCGATCTGCATGAACCGCCAGATCCGCACTTTCGATTTCCGCGCGCCCAAGCTGACCTCGGGCACGGCCTTGGCGGCTGGCGCGGTCTATACTTTTGCCAATGTTGCCACCGGCATCGATGCCCGGGTGCAGATCAATGCGCTGAATAACGGCGCAACGCTGAACACCATCGACAACGACACGGGCCTGATCGGCAATTTTCAGCCCGAATTGGGCGGGAGCAACGCACGCAGCGTCGATTTCACCATCACCTTTGTTGCCGCAGGCACGACCACAGCGATCACCGGCGATTTCGCCGCATCGGCGATCGACATCGATGGCGATGGCGGTTCGCTGCGTGAATACGCTGAATTTTCCAACGCTTATGCGGCTTACGCAGTAAACAATCCGACCAACCTGGTGGTCAATGCCTCGGGTCCGTCAGTGGCCACCAATACACGGTTCGAATCGTCCAGCGTCACGACCGCGCCAGGGATCGATCCGACCGCTTATGCCAATATCGCCCAATTTGTTTACACCGGCGCGAGCGTTTTCAAATACCGAGTCGGCACGCTTGGTACAGGCACAACAGTGCGGCTGACATCGCTCGATTTTACATGCCCGATGCTGCCTTCGCCGACCACTACCACCAAGGTGTCTCAGGATTTCGGCGATGCGCCGGCCTCTTACGGCAAACCGATCCACGATATTGTCACCGGGGTCCGGCTGGGGGCCGGCAACACTGCTGAAACCGCGCCTTACAACAGCGCAACCGCCACCGGCGATACCGGCGATGATGGTTCAACGCTGTCTTCGCCATTGTACCAGGCGCAAGGCGGCACACTGACTGCAACGGTCACTGGCGCAGGCGGCTTTCTCAACGCATGGATCGACTGGAACGGCAACGGCGTGTTCACCGATGCCGGCGAGCAGGTTGCGGTCAACGTCAAAGACAACACCGCACCCGACAGCAATGCTGCCACCGGCACCATCGCCATCCCGTTCAGCGTTCCGAGCGGGGCGACGATTAACCCGACCTTTGCGCGGATCCGCTGGTCGCTCCAAAGCGGTTTGGACGCCGACACGTTGATCGCCCCCAACGGCGAAGTAGAAGATTACCAGATCACCATCAATGGCCGGGCAATCATGCAAGTCAGCAAATCCAGCACGACTTACCTGACCTCCGGCGATGGTCAGTTTTTCCTGCCCAGCAACGATGTGGTTTACAGCATTACCGCGACCAATATCGGTCAGGGACAGACGACTACCGATAGCTTGCTGGTGGTCGACGCGATGCCTGCCCAGCTTGATTTCTATAATGGCGATATCGACGGTGCCGGGCCAGCCACCGGCCCGGTCATCTTCTCGCAAAGCGGCAGCAGCCTGACCTTCAACCCGGCCACCGACGTCAAATATTCCAACGCAGCAACCGCGCCGACCAGCTTTGCGGCTTGCACATATACCCCGCTGGCAGGTTATGATCCGGCGGTAAAATACGTCTGCTTCAATCCCAAGGGCCCGCTGCTGGCTGGCTCGCCCGGACCCAATTTCACGTTCCAGATTCGCACGCGAATCAAGTAGCGCCGCCGCCGCTTCATCCGCGTTCAACTTGCCAGTAGCAATTGCCGCGCGTTTGTCGTTTAGGGCTGAGGTATGACGACTCGCACGCCCGAAGCCGAACTGTCCCCGGCGATCAGCCACATGGACGATCTGATTGCACCGATGATCAAGGGCGAAAAACCCGCATCGGCGTGGCGTATCGGCACCGAGCACGAGAAACTGGTTTACGCGAAAGCCGATCACCACGCGCCCAGCTATACCGAACCTGGCGGGATCCGCGATCTTCTGATGGCGATGACCGATTACGGGTGGGAACCGGTAATCGAAACCGGTCCCGATGGTAATGCTAATGTAATCGCGCTGTCAGGCAGCGACGGAGCGATCAGTCTGGAACCTGCAGGCCAGCTTGAACTGTCGGGCGCGCCACTGGAAAACCTTCACCAGACCTGCGCCGAAACCGGACGCCACCTTGATCAGGTCAAAGCGATCGGCGCGAAGACCGGCACCGGGTTTCTGGGGCTTGGCATGTGGCCCGACAAGACCCGCGCCGAGCTGCCGGTGATGCCCAAGGGGCGCTATGCGATCATGCTGGATCACATGCCGCGGGTGGGCAGCATGGGGCTCGACATGATGCTGCGGACGTGCACGATCCAGGTCAATCTCGATTATTCAAGCGAGGCGGACATGGTGCAAAAGTTCCGTACTTCGCTGGCGCTCCAGCCGCTCGCCACCGCGCTGTTCGCCAATTCGCCGTTCACCGAAGGCAAGCCCAACGGGTTCCTCTCCTACCGCAGCCATATCTGGTCGGACACAGATCCGCACCGCACCGGTATGCTCCCGTTCGTGTTCGAAGACGGATTTGGGTATGAACGCTACGCCGAATACATGCTCGACGTGCCGATGTATTTTGTGTTCCGCGACGGCAAATATATCGACGCGGCAGGGCACAGCTTCCGTGATTTCCTGAAAGGTCAGCTTGCGGTGCTGCCGGGTGAGTTTCCGCGCGCAAGCGACTGGGTCGATCACCTGTCGACCGCCTTCCCCGAGGTGAGGCTTAAAAGCTTTCTCGAAATGCGCGGTGCCGATGGCGGCCCGTGGAGCACGATCTGCGCGCTACCTGCGTTTTGGGTCGGACTGCTGTATGATCAGGACGCGCTTGATGCGGCATGGCAGTTGGTCAAGCACTGGGACATGGAAGGGCGCGAAGCTTTGCGCGCCGCTGTCCCCAAATTGGGTCTCGACGCGCCGCTGCCTGGCGGCGGGACGCTGCGGGATATCGCGGCGCAGGTGCTGGCAATTTCGCGCAGTGGGCTCAACGCGCGTGGCCGGCTTAACAAGGCGGGCGATAACGAAAGCGGGTTCCTTGCCCCGCTGGACGAGATTGTGGCCAGCGGCAAGGTGCCGGCACAGCGGCTGCTGGATAAATACCACGGTGAGTGGGGCGGCGATATCAGCCGCGTTTACGAGGACAGTTTCTGATGATCGTTGTCGTTGGCCAATTCCGCATGCCGGCTGAAAACATGGCGGCCGCGCGCCCGCTGATGGAAAAGGTCATGCTCGCGACCCGCGCCGAGGATGGCTGCGTGGAATACAACTACGCCGAGGACGTGCTTGACCCCGGGCTGATCCGGGTCAGCGAAGTGTGGCACAGCCGCGCGCAATTAAACGCGCATATCAAAACTTCGCACATGGTGACTTGGAGCGAAGAACGTGTTGCGCTTGGACTGAGCGGGCGGGCGATCACGGTATTCGAAGCCAGTGACGGCTTAGCGTTTTAACCAGAGGCGATCTGCCGCCGGCCTTTGATCGCAGCGCCTAACCGGTGCAGCCGGCTTGTCACCAGGCCATGTGCCTGCATCCAGTCCGAATAGGCCGCATACTTCGGGTCTTCGCGCAGCAAATGCCGTTCCTCGGTCTTGGCGCGCCAGAAATAGATCGCGCTGACACAGCCCAGGAAGAAGCTGTTGCGCACCGCATCGACCGCCGAATGGCTGGTCACGACAAACGGCATTGACGCTGCCCACCAGAACAGGTTCTTGCTGAGGTACGCCGGATGCCGGGTAAACGCATACGGCCCGTTGGTGAGCACGCCGCGATAGGTCAGGTTGGAAAAGCGAATCCCGAAGGCAGTGGTCGCCCAGGCATAAAACCCGGTCAGAAACACCAGCAGCGCGGCCCACACCCACAGCAAAACGGTTTGCCCATCGAGCAGGTGGAACCAGTTTTCATCGCCAAAGGTATTGGTAAGATAAAACAGCGGACGGTCAGGCGGGTTCATCAGCTGGAACGGCGGATAACATATCAGCGCGGCCACCCAGCCTGCAAGGTACGGATTGGCCGAGCGGATTTGCGCGTCGAGCGGCTTCATCGTCAGGATATAGCCGACCGTGCCGATCTGCTCGTCGATTACGAACATCAGCGTGATCAGCAGCGTTGCAATCCCCACTGGACCGGCAAAGAACGTGCTCCAGTCGGGGGTAACTAGGTTGGCAAACCCGCCCGGCACGATGCTGATCATGAAGGCGGTGAAAAAGCCTTTGACCGCCCAGGCGCGCAAATGGATCCACACTTGTGCCGGGCTGAACGGCTCGCGCCCGATTAGCAGCGCGCCAAATTGCCAGCAGGCATCGCGCGGTTGTACCAGCACCCGGTCAAGCCAGACAACGTAAGGCACTGACAACACAAACAGCGGCAGCACCGCTGCGCCGAGCACCTGCATCGCGATCAAATAGGGGGCGTGCCAGTACCATCGCGCGATGCAATAAAGTCCGCCGATCAATGCCCAAGTGGCCCATAATCCCGCCAATTTGGTGATCGAGATATCGATTATGCTGCTGACCGGCCGGGGGTTGGTCCAGTCGATCCCGGTCGAGGCGCGGCGATGCACTTTGGTGACCAGCAGTTCGTACAACACCATTGGCAGCGCCGCGATGACCAGACCGGTCAGTGCAGCGCTTGGCCCGGTGAGCCGTTCAGCGCGGCTTGGCAGATCAAACGCAGTAACCAGGTCGGGCCAGAAATGGCATAGCGCAATCCACCCGGTCAGCGCGGCCAAGCCGAGCAGCCCGACGATGCCCGATACATCGCTGGCGGGCCGCCGAAGGGCAAAGGAAGCATCCGATGGCATTCCGCAGGCGCTAACCCAAAAGGGTTAAGGGCCGGGTAACGCTGCGTTGGTGCGCGGCTAGCGGAAGGCGTTGATCTTGCCGCTATCGTCCAGCACGTACAGCGTCGACCCGGCAACGATCGGCGCGAGCGTAACTGGCGCTTTGACATCGGCAGCGAGCACTGGCTGGCCATCGCTTGCGGCGGCCGAGAAGACCTGGCCAAGCGAGTTCACAAACCACAGCCGATCCCCCGCGAGTACCGGACCCGACCAAAACAGCGGGTCCTTCTTCTTTTCGACATTTCGATACGCCGCCAGCTGCGTGAGCCACCGGACCTTGCCGCTTGACCGGGCGATGCACAGCAAACGCGCATCGTCGGTCAGCGTGAAGATCCAGTCCCCCGCCACCGCCGGGGTTGAAATACCGGCCAGATTAAGCTCCCAGATGCGCTGGCCGGTGATCAGTTCATAAGCGGCCATGCGGCCACCCTGGCCCAGCGCATAAACCCGCCCGCGATCGATGATCGGATCGGCGTCGATATCGGTCAGCACCCCGACCGAAGTTGAGAGCGACGTGCGGGCCAGCGCATCGTTCCACAGTTCGCGACCGTTTTCATAACGGTAAGCGATCAACTCGCCGGTCGAATAGCCCGCGATGATCGTGCCTTGTCCGGCCGCCGGAGCTGCCACCCCGAACACCCCGGTCTGACCGACCGATGCAGCTGCGTTCCACACCTGCGTACCATCGGCCGCGTTCAGCGTGATGATCTGGTTGGCCTGCGTCATCACGAACACCGAGCCGAAGGCAATCGTCGGCGATCCGCGCAGCGGGCCCGCTGGCTTGACCTTCCACACTTGCGCGCCGGTTGCCGCATTGAGCGCGGCCACTTCGCCAAGCCCGGTGGTGACATAGACCCGGTCTTCGGCAACGCTGGCACCGCCGCCGTAAATCGAGCTGGCACCATCGCCCTTGATCTGAAAATTCTTTTGCCAGCGTTCAGTGCCGGTCTTGGCATCGAACGCGTGCATCATACCGGCAGTATCCATCACGAACAGGATCCCGCCGCCGACCACCGGGGCCGCGGCGAGCCGCTGCTTGGTGGTCGAACCGGCGATTTTCGCAGTCCAGATCCGGTTGGGCGCGGCGGCCAGCGCCAGATTGCCATAAGCTTTGCTGGCGGTTCCGCCGGCCTGCGCCCAATCGGCATTTTCGGTGGCGGGCGGTAGCACGACAGCGACACTGCCCAGCTCGGGGTCAACCTTGGCGCTGGTATCGACCCGGCTGAGAATTGCCACGCGGTTGCCCACGGTCGGCGTGGCGGGTTTGCCCTTGCCTTTGAGCACTCCGCAGCCCGACAGCCCAACCGCAAGAGCAAGCACGGCAGCGGCGGTGAGGCGGGTTTTAGTGGTGGTCGAGCGCATCATAGGATCCTTGACTTGGGTCGCGGCTTAGGCCGGTTTTTGTGAGTTTGGCGCGGCCGCTGAAGCGGCCGGTGCGGGCGCCTGTTCGGCCGCAGCAGCAGCGGCAGCGGCCGCGGCGGGCGTTTCATTCGGTAAATCGACCCCACCATCGTAGCCCAGCCCGCTGGCGATCTGGCGCACCCGAACCCGGATCGATTGCGGCACGGTCTTGTCCTGGCCCACTTGCGCAAACAGTGCGCCGGCCAGATCGGGTTTGCCCGCATCCAGGTACGCCATCCCGAGCAATTCGCCAGCTGTGCCGAAATAGGCGTTGCCCGGAACCGCGATCGGCTTGAGCTTGGCGATCACCTCGTCTGGCTTGAGCGTATCATAGCGCAAGGTGACTTCGCGCACCGCCGCCAGATCACGGTACAGTTTGGGCGCGGCCGCATCAGCCGCAATCGCGGCGAATTGCTGGGCAGCCTGATCGGTTTTGCCTTGCTCGGCGGTAATTGCGGCCAAATTCATCGCTGCGAGCGTGCGACTGGCAGCGGGGCCGTCCTTGGCCAGCGCCGCAAATTCGACTGCGGCAGCATCGAGCTGCCCGGCCTGCACCTTGTCGAGCGCGAGCATCGATTTTTCACTGCGGAGCGCCCCCGCGCTATCAACCGAATTGTCCCAATAAAGGTATCCCGCGAGCGCGAGCAGCCCGACCACAAGCACAGCTCCGACCGGCTTGGCAAAGCGTTTGAAGGCGTCGACCACCTGTTCTTCGCGCAACGCCTCGTCGACTTCGCGCAGGAAACCATCTTGCTGCGCAGCATCGCGATCAGCGGCTTTGGTAGCGGGGACGTTGGATGACGGTGGAGGAATGGCCAAATCAGGTGCCTTCGCTGGCTGCTGGATCGTTTTAACGGGTCAATTTTGGGGCTGTTTAGCGGATGAGCGGGCCATTTCAACGCGCAACTTCTGGATATGCCCCGCTGAAGCTGCGCTGAACAGTCGTCCAGCCGCCGAAATCACGGGAATTGCGGGCGTCCAAGCGCGCTGGCGTAAACCGCCCGGTACGCGTCAATCATCGCTGCTTCGCCGTAATCTGCGGCGGCGCGGGCACGATTGGCGCTGCCAATAGCCAGGCGCAGGGCTGGATCGGCAGCGGCGGTTCTAAGCGCTGCGGCCAGCGCGGCTTCATCGCCCGGCGGTGTGACCAGTGGCAGATTTTCCGCCGCGACGATCTGCCTGACATCGCCCACCGCGGGACTGACCACCGCCAGCCCAGCCGCCATCGCCTCGACCACGGAGATCGGGAATTGCTCGCTATCGGATGACAGCGCGAACAGATCGAACTGCCGCAATACCGCCGCGGGATTGGCCGCAAATCCGGGCAAATGCACCCGATCGGCTAGCCCCAGCCGCGCCGCCTCGGCGGTTATCACCGCGCGCTGATCGCCCTCTCCGATGATCACCAGACGCCACGGCGGCGGCAAAGCAGCAAACGCACGCACCAGCCGCGGCAGGTTTTTGATCGCGCGCAGCCCGGCCAGCGTCCCCAGCCACAGCGTACCCGCCGGCTTATCCAATCCGGGACTGCCAGCGGCTGGCTCAGCCCCAATGGCATAATCGCCCAGTGGAATACCGTTTGGAATGCGTTTGAGCTGCGCGGGCGGCACGCGCCAGACTTGCACTGCGATTGCCGCGAGGACCTGCGATGGGACCACCAGCGCCGCTGCGGTCGGCAGCATCAGCCGCCGAAAGCGGTTACGGATCGGCTTGAGGCCGCGCGCTTCGTCCTGATTGAACCCGTCTTCATGGTGCACCAGCGGGGGCAAGCGCAGCACCCGGGCGAAGAGCCGGTGCGCGCCGACCGCGTCCATCGACCCCCAATTGTACGTCAGCACCAGATCGAAGCCCTGCATCGCGCGCGCAATCTTCCACCACCGCCGCGGGGTCGGTTTACCCGCGAGCGAGGGAAAATCGGCCGGGTAGCTGACCGCCACACCGCAATTCACCGCGCTGGCTGCACCCAGTTCACCCGCCACGCCCGATATCACAACATGCTGCGCGCCCGGACCGAACGCGTTCATCAGCTTGGCCGCGCGCAATTCCTTGCCGCCTGAAGAGAACGTCGAATGGAGGTGTAATACCCGCAGAGGAGCGGGAGAAACGGTCATCGCACCAGGGCCAGCAGGCGATCGATTGCGGCAACGGCGGCGGGCTCGTCCAGCATTGGCGCATGGCCGACTTGCGGCACCGTTACCGCCTCGGCTCCGGGCAAGCGCTGCAGCATCTGTTGCAAGCTGTGCGGCGTCAGCAGATCGGACAGTTCTCCGCGCAGCAGCGTCACCGGCTTGTCGCTAAGCGCCGCCAGTGCGGGCCACAGATCAGCCGCCGGCGCGTCGCTGGCCGGGGCAAAGGCATCGGCGATCTTCATGTCGTAATCGAACACGATCCGGCCGTTGCCGCCCACCACCATCACGCGCTTGGCCATCGCCAACCAATCGGTCGCCGCATAGGTGGGAAAGGCCAGCGCCTGGGTTTCTTCCACCGCGCGCGCGGCGTGCATCCACGTCGGGAAGCTGCGCCCCTGCCCAACATAACTGCGGATCCGTGCCAATCCAGCCGGATCAAGCTCGGGTCCGATGTCATTGAGCAACGCGCCGGCTATCCGCTCTGGTCGGCGCGCAGCCAGCAGCATCGTCAAAATGCCGCCAAGCGAGGTACCGACTGCCACGAACCGCTCGATCGCCTGGTCGGAAAGGAGCAGTTCAAGATCATCGGCATATTGCACCGGGTTATAACTGGCCGGGTCCTTGGCATAACCGCTGTCGCCGCGCCCGCGCAGATCGGGGCAGATCACGCGCCATTCGCCCGCCAATCGTTGCGCCAGATGCGCAAAATCGCGTGCATTGCGCGTCAACCCGGGCAAGCACAGCAGCGGCGGGCGATCGCTGCGCCCTGGATAGTCACGGTAATGCAGCCGCAGGCCATCGCCCGCCGACCAGAACCGGTCGGAATAAACCGCCAGCGAACTTTGCGGCGAAGAGGATGGAAGTGCAGTCATGGCAGCGCCATGTCTATTGCCCGATGCCGCGCGCCGCGCAAGCCGAACTGCGCCAAGCCTGCGGTAAGCCGCGAGCCTTTGCAAACCCTGGCTTAGCCGCTAAGGGGCGGATAAGCCTAACTAGGGCGTTCGGGTTTTAGCGGGATGAGACATTGAGCACACCGCAGATTGTTTCTTACGAACCGGCCACCGGCGCAGAAATCTGGCGCAGCAAGCATGGCAATGTGGACGAGATTGTGGACCGGGCGCGGCGCGCCTGGCCGGCTTGGGCAGCGCAGCCGCTGGCCAACCGGATGGAACTGATGCGGCGCTTCGCCAATGAAGTGCGCAAGGAAAGCGACAAATTCGCCACGCTGATCGCACGCGAAACCGGCAAACCCTTGTGGGAGGCCCGGACCGAGGTTGAAAGCGTGGTCAACAAGGTCGAGATTTCGATCCGGTCGTACGCTGATCGCACCGCGCAGCGCAAACTTGACAATGCCATGCAGGGCACCGCATCGCTGCGGCATAAGCCGCACGGGGTGATGGCGGTGCTTGGCCCGTACAATTTCCCCGCGCATCTGCCTAACGGCCACATCGTCCCGGCGCTGATCGCGGGCAACGCGATTGTGTTCAAACCGTCGGAGAAAACCCCGGCAAGCGGTGAATTGCTGCTGCAGTGCTTTCACCGCGCCGGGATTTCGGCTGCAGTGGTGCAATTGCTGGTCGGCGGGCCCGATGAAGGCCAGGCGCTGGTCGGGCACGACGGGATCGACGGGGTGCTTTTCACTGGATCGGCGCATACCGGAATCGCGATCAACCGTCGGCTGGCGGCGCGGCCCGACAAGATCCTTGCCCTTGAAATGGGCGGCAATAATCCGCTGGTAGTGTGGGATACCCCGAAGATCACTGATGCAGCCGCGCTGGTGATCCAGTCGGCGTTTACCAGTGCAGGGCAGCGCTGCACCGCCGCGCGGCGCCTGATCGTCAAATCGAGCATGTACGATGCGCTGATCACCGAGGTCAAAAGCATGGCCGATCGGGTGATTGTCGGTGCGCCGTTCGATGAACCCGCGCCGTTCATGGGCCCGGTGATCGACAACGAATCCGCCGATGGCCTGACTGAAAGCTTTCTCTATCTGCTCAGCCACGGCGGCAAGGCGATCAAGCACATGGTCCGCCCGCGCGACGATCTGCCGTTCCTGTCGCCTTCGATCATCGATGTCACCGCGGTCAAGGACAGACCCGATGTCGAGCTGTTCGGGCCGCTGCTGCAAGTGGTGCGGGTCGATGATTTCGACGAGGCGATTGCCGAGGCCAACAACACCCGGTTCGGACTGTCCGCCTCGCTGGTGGGGGGCACCCCGCAGGAGTATAACCGTTTTTGGGCGAGCGTGCGCGCCGGAGTGATCAACTGGAACCGGCCGACTAACGGCGCAAGTTCGGGCGCGCCCTTCGGCGGGGTCGGGTTATCGGGCAATCACCGCCCAAGCGCGTACTACGCCGCCGATTACTGCGCATATCCCGTCGCATCGAACGAGATGGAACAGCCGCGCGCAATGCTTGGCGTGGGCATGCGCGAAGCCTGAGCTACAGCCCGGCGGTGAGCAGGTCGATTTCGGTCAGCCCATCGCCGCGGTCTCGGATATACACCGCATACCCGGCGTTGCCCTGCACCCCCGCCACCACTTCGTCGCTGCCCTCGCGCCGGTGCAATGCGGGCAGCCGCGCGGCGCGCGCGCTGGCGTAATAGAAATCGGTCGCATCGCTGACGCTGACCGGAGTAACGAACCGCACCCCGCGCACTTTGCATCCAGCGCCATCGCTGCCCGCTGCCATCACCGCATGACCGCGCGGATAGATCGGCAGACCCGCAGGGAGCTTGCCCGCCCAGGCCATCGTGAAGCTCAACCGATCGGCGCAGGCTGTGGACGCAATCCCCGCCGCAGTGATCAAGGCTGGCACAGTCAGCGCGCCATCGAGCCGCGATTTGGCTATGGCGCTAACCGGGCCAGGCGCTGGCGCCAAGGCGCTGCCCAGCAGACTTTGCGCCATTGTCCGCGCGATCGAGGCTTCTTCACGCGTCCGCACGAAATCGGGCAGGTCACCTTGCGCCGGGCCACCGCCCGACAGCGCCGAATTACCCCGGTTTTGCGAGGCAAGATCGGGATCGACCATAATCGGATCATTCAGCGCGGCGGCGGCGGCGGGATCGCGCTCGGCGTTGGGATCGGGCGCCGGATCGGCAGCTTGGCATGCAGCGAGCGCCAGCAATACAGCACAGCTCGGCACGATGGGGCGCAGCGTAATCACATTGGCAAACCTTGGCGCAGCAATTGCGCGGCGTTCGTCATGCCCCAACCGGCACGCGCTGCAAAGCGCGCAAAGTTAGGCGTCAGGCAGGGAGAAGTGGTCGGGGAGAGTGGGGCGTCACCATCGTGGCGGTGACGCCCCGCGCAGTGCAACGGTTTTGCGACCCGGCCCTGCGTTTCCCCCACGAGCCCAGTGCAATTGCTTGCGGCCGGGCTCAAGCGGGGCTGCCCCCTAGCCAGCCCAACCTGAACCGCGCGCAACGCAGCAGCGCTTGCCCGCACGCCATGCGCCCGCTAGCGCGCGGTATGTCCAGCGAACCGAAAAACCCAGATCTCGTCGGCCTGTGGATGGCGCTGGGCGCTTACCTGATCTGGGGGTTTTTGCCGCTTTATCTGCGGCAAGTGCACTGGGTGCCGCCGTACGAATTCATCGGTTGGCGAATCATCTGGACGCTGCCGCTGTGCCTAAGCGTGTTGGCGCTGCGCGGCCAGCTGGCAACGCTGCTCGATGCAGTGCGCCGCCCGCGTAATGTCGCGCTGCTGGCGCTCAGCGCACTGCTGATCGCGGTCAACTGGACCGTTTATGTAATCGCCATCCAATCGGGCCACGTGTTCGCGGCCAGCCTGGGTTATTATATAAACCCGCTGGTTAACGTGCTGGCGGGCACACTGCTGCTGGGCGAGACGCTGACCCGGCAGCAGTGGCTGGCGGTGGGTCTGGCCGCGCTGGGGGTATCGCTGCTGGCGTGGGGCGCGCGCGATATGCTGTGGATCAGCCTGACGCTGGCGATCAGCTTTTCAGCTTACGGGCTGGTGCGCAAGCTGGTCGCGGTCGAATCGCTGCCCGGGCTGACGGTCGAAACGCTGCTGCTGCTGATCCCCGCGGCGGTGACCGTATGGTACTTTGCGCAAGGCCCCGATGGCTCGGCGATGACCCGTAGCGCAGGTGCGGCTGGCTGGGTCATGGCGGGCGGACTGCTGACCGGGGTGCCGTTGCTGCTGTTTGCGGCAGCGGCGCGGCGGATGGATTACTCCAGCTTGGGTATGACGCAATTCTGCGCGCCGACCATTGTGTTTTTGCTCGGCGTGTTTGTGTTCGATGAACCGCTGCGCCCGGTGCAACTGGCTTGTTTCGTATTGATCTGGTGCGCAATTGCAGTGTTCGTGTGGGATATTCTGGCACAGCGCCGCACGCGGTTATTGCGCAAGGCGCCAGCCTAGGGTTTCGCCAGCGTGGAACGGGACAATTGCGGTGCCGTTGGCATCGATAAGCGCGGGGATTGGCTGGCCGGCGCGCTCAAGCGTGATTGTCACCTTGTTGACTGGCAGCCCATAGAACGCCGGACCGTTAAGCGATGCAAATGCCTCGAACTGGTCCAGCGCGTCCTCCTCGTCGAACACTGTGACATAGCTTTCAAGCGCATAGGCTGCGTTGAAAATCCCGGCACAGCCGCAGGCCGCTTCTTTGGCCGCTAAACTGTGCGGCGCGCTGTCGGTGCCAAGGAAAAACTTGGCCGATCCCGAGGTTGCCGCGCGGCGCAGCGCAAGCCGGTGCATTTCGCGCTTGGCCACCGGCAAGCAATAGGCATGCGGGCGGATCCCGCCGGCAAACATAGCGTTACGATTGATGTGCAAATGCTGCGGGGTGATCGTTGCCGCCACCGTCGCTGGCGCGTCGGTCACGAAATCGACCGCCTGGGCGGTGGTGATATGCTCGAACACCACCTTGAGCGCGGGCATGTCATGCACCAGTTGCGCCAGAACGCGCTCGACAAACACCGCTTCCCGGTCAAAGATATCGACCGCCGGATCAGTCACCTCGCCGTGAACCAGCAGCGGCATCCCGAGTTGCTGCATCCGCTCGAGCGCCGGGCGGATCGCGCCGATGTCGGTCACCCCATGCGCCGCGCCGGTGGTGGCGTGCGCGGGATACAGCTTGGCGGCGGTGAATACGCCTTGTTCAAACCCGCGTTGCAGTTCGTCCGGATCGATCCCGTCGGTCAGATAACACGTCATCAGCGGGGTAAAGTCTGCGCTGGCCGGCAGCGCCGCGATGATCCGCGCGCGGTACGCCGCCGCACTGGCCGCGGTGGTGATTGGCGGAGACAGGTTGGGCATCACGATCGCCCGGGCAAATTGCCTGGCAGTATACGCCACCACGCCGGCCATCACCGCGCCATCGCGCAAGTGGACGTGCCAATCGTCAGGGCGGGCAATGCTAAGGGTCGCAGGTGCTGTCATGCCTTCCCCTTAGCCAGGTCACGCCCTATCTGTCACTCATGACCGCCACCCTTTTGACCAGCCGCGCCGTAATCCGCCTGACCGCAACCGAACCAGGCGAAGATCTGCGCGATTTTTTGCAAGGGCTGGTAACTAACGACGTTGCGGGCGCGCTGCCGGTATGGGCGGCGCTGCTTTCACCGCAAGGCAAGGTGCTGCTGGATTTTCTGATCTGGGATGATGACGGCGATTTGCTGCTCGATTGCGAAGCCGCGCAAGCCGAGACGCTGATCAAGCGGTTGACGATGTACCGGCTGCGGCGCAAAATCGGGATTGCGCTCGATCCTGCGGTGGGGGTGCACTGGCAGCCGGGGCTGGATATTCCGCACGATCCGCGGCTCCATGGCCTGGGCCAGCGCTGGCTGGGGGCGGCGGCGGGCGATAGTGCCGAAAGCGCGTGGCTGGCGCATCGCATGGCTCTCGGCGTGTGCGAAGGCGCAGCCGAGCTGGGCGATCTGCTGTGGCTTGAATGTAATGCCGCCGAGCTGAACGGGGTAAGCTTCACCAAGGGCTGCTATGTCGGGCAGGAAAACACCGCGCGGATGAATTGGCGCGCCAAGGTCAACCGGCGGCTGGTGGTCGTGCCGCTGGCCGAAAGCGATCCGGCCCGGCAGCGAGCGGCGTATCCCGCGCTGGGCCTCGCGGTGGATCATCGCCGGACCAACGAAATCGCGCCGCACTGGCGGCCGGCATGGTTGCCGCTCGACTAGATCTTTGGTTTGGGCTGCTCGGGCAATACCGCAGCTGCCACCAGCATCGCCTCGGCAGTGTCGCGCGCCGATGTGCGCGGCAGCTCGAGCGATGCCGTCAGCGGCCCACCCAGCAGCGCATCGCCCAGCGCCATCAGGCACAGCGCATGCGTCGACTGGCGATTTGCGCCCGAGCCGAACTCGCCCAGATCATCGACCAGATCGTGTATCGCCTCGACAATCGGATCGAGCGCATCTTCGTTGCCATTGACCAGCATCCAGCTGGCGAGCGCGCCGCCGCCTTCCTTGCCAAACGCATCGAAGGTCAGGTCGACCACATCGCGCGCGGTGCCCTGCCCGGCGCGGCTGGCCAGTACCGCCGCTTCGATCGAGGCGCAGATCGTCACCGCCAGATGCCGCGCGAGTTCTTTCTGCAGACCCGCAGCGGAACCGAAATGGTGCAGCAAATTGGCGTGCGTGCGCCCGATCCGCGCTGACACTGCTTTGAGCGTGACGGCTTGTGGACCCAGCTCGATCAACAAGGCGCGTGCGGCTTCGACCGCGGCGGTGCGGCTTTCTTCTTGTGTCAGGCGTTTTCTTATTGACATTGATGTAAGTTACTTTATGGCCAGAACCATGAACGCTCCAGCAAACTTTCCCCTCGACGTAGAGCCAGCCGTGCCTTCGGGCAAGCTGGCTGTACCTACTCCGGCTGACCTGACCATCACCGTCCGCGACCAGCGGTTCGGGCGCGAGCGCAAGCCGGGCAAGTGGTGGCTGGCCGGCAACCCGGTGGCAACGCACTGGCACAACGCGCTGTCCGCCACCTTCCCGCGCGGCGAGGCGATGTTTATCGAGGCTGTGAAGGCGCACCGCGAGGGCGTGCCGGCCAAACTCGAGGCCGAGATCCGCGCGTTCGTGAAGCAGGAAATCAACCACACGCGTGAGCATCTGGTGTTCAACAAGGCGGCGATCGAGGCGGGCTACGACCTCGAATCAATCGACCGGCGGCTCGAGGCAAATCTGGCGTTGACCAAAGACCGTCCGCCGATCGTAAATCTGGCGGTGACCATCGCGCTGGAGCATTACACTGCGATGATGGCTAACGATTTCCTTACCAATCCCAAGCATTTTGCCGGAGCCGAACCCGAAACCGTGGCGATGTGGAAATGGCACTCGGTCGAAGAAATCGAACACAAAGGCGTCGCTTACGACACCTATCTCCATGCCACCAGGGACTGGACTCGCTGGCGCCGCTGGAAGCTTAAATCGCTGATGATGCTGCTCGTTTCGGGCAGCTTCATCAAAAACCGCTGGAATGATACCTTGGCCTTGCTTGCGCAAGACGGGCTGACCGGCCCCAAGGTCAAGCTGCAACTGGCGTGGTATCTGGTCGGTTCGCCCGGCGTGCTGCGCCGCGTGTTTCCGGCGTGGTGTTCTTATTTTCTGCCCGGGTTCCATCCGTGGAACCACGACGACCGCGCGTTGATCGGCAAGACCGAAAGCGAGTTTCCCGACGCGGTCCTGGCGTAATCAAGAAGCCAACTCCCCTGCCCCTCTCCGCAAGAGGGGCGCGGCACTCGCGCCCGATAGTTCCCCGTCATCCTAAGCGGAGGGGTTGCGATTCCTAGTGCTGATCAAGCCGCACGCATCCCGGCAAAGCCATCATCGTCACCGTCGCTGTCCGACGCACCGCTGAATTCAGCCGCGTAAACCAACGCTGGGGCCTCGCACCCGCGCGCCAAGCTATAGCTAGAGCGCAATTCACCCGTCGGGTGAAAGCCCAATTTGGCCAGCACGCGGCCCGATGCCGGATTATCGGTAAAGTGCTTGGCGACAATCCGCTGGTGGCCCAGCGTGCGCGCCAGCCGCAACACCGCGCGCGCCGCTTCCGTGGCATAGCCCCGGCCCCAGTGTTCGCGCCCAAACCAATAGCCGAGTTGAACATCGCCGCTATCATCGTCACGCCCCAGCCCAACGCAGCCGATCAGGTCGCCCGGGGTGATACTGGCCGGGACGGTCACGAAAAAGTGCGGACAGCGCGCGTCCTGCTGTTTCTGCGCGAAGTCACGCGCGTGATCCGCGGTATAAGGCCAAGGCGCAGTGGCGAGGTTCTTGATGACTTCGGGGACTGCAATCCGCGCCAGCAGATCCTGCCAATCCTCGGGCCAACCCGGCCGTAAAAACAGCCGTTCGCTGCGAATGAACATTATCCATCTCCATCATTCTTATCGCTCAGCGCCCATCTAGGAGCGCTGCGTGACAGTGCCATTACGCTTTGCGCCGGGCCGCGCTGACCGCGCGATACGATTGCAAAGTGGTGCTGAGGGAGAGACGAAAAGAGGGAGACGGGCGGGGCCCTCTCCCTCATTTGGCCAGAGACAAACTCCGGCGGGGCCACCCGTCAGGATGGCCCATCGGCAACCATCCGGTCTATTCTGCGGCGACTGCCATATCGACCGACACGTATTTGCGGCCCAGCTTGCCGCCGTGGAAGCGGACGCGGCCGACCGACAGCGCAAACAAGGTATGATCCTTGCCGATGCCCACATTGGCGCCCGGGTACACGCGGGTACCGCGCTGGCGGATGATGATGTTGCCACCGATCACTTCCTGACCGCCGAACTTCTTTACGCCAAGGCGCCGTCCTGCCGAATCGCGACCGTTACGCGAAGAGCCGCCTGCTTTTTTATGTGCCATCTGGATCTACTCCGAAATCTTATTCAGCCGGCTTTTCAGCCTTGGGTGCAGCCTTCTTGGGTGCAGCCTTCGTGACGGGGGCGGTATCAGCCGCAGTGGCAGCCACCGGAGCAGCCTCAACCTTGGGAGCAGCTTCCTGCTTGACTGACTTCTTCTCGTCTCCAACCGCCAGAATGCGCAACAGTGTCAGCTGCTGGCGGTGGCCGTTCTTGCGGCGATAATTGTGGCGGCGGCGCTTCTTGAACACCACGACCTTTTCGCTCTTGGCCTGCGCGATGATCTCGGCCGAAACCACGATACCCTTAAGGTCCTTGGTCTCGCCACCGTCACCTGCCAGCAGGATATCGCCCAGCGTGATCGTTTCACCGGCTTCACCAGCCAGCTTTTCAACCGCGATTTTATCTCCGGCGGCAACCCGGTATTGTTTGCCGCCCGTACGCACAACTGCGAACATGGTGCTTTGATCCGTTCATTTCACACAAGCTGCCCGGCCAATCGGACAGCATCGCGGCGCCCGCCTGACGGCAGGTACCACAAGAGTGGTGGCCCCTAGATCAAGCCGCCGGGAGTGTCAACGGCGAGATCGCGGGCTAGGCGGGCTTGCCGACAGGCCCGCGCAACGCGAACCATTGGCGCGGCGCGGCGCGGCCGCTATAGCAGCGCGATGCCCATCCGAATAACCGTGACGACCATGCTGACTGCCACCCTGTTGCTAAGCGGGTGCGCCACCGACGCGGGCGAATATCCGTCGTTGGCGCGCCGCCCGGCTGAGCGGCTGACTGCCAATTTCGATGCTCCGGCGGCGCCGGAAACCTTCGAACTGCCCGCCCCCAGCGCCGCGGTTACCGGTCAGGTCGGGCCGCTGATCAGTGCCGCGCAACGCGCTGACGCCAAATTCCGCCAGCGCGAGCCGCGCGCGCGGTCTTCGGTCGGATCGGGCGCTGGCGCCAAAATGGGCAGCGAATCGTGGGCGACCGCAACCATTGCAGTGGCCGAGCTGGAAACGGCGCGCGCCGAAGCGATGCTCGCGCTGGCTGACCTTGACACGCTGTATAACGATACCCGGGTGTTGGGCGAAGATCCCAAGGTAATCGGCCAGGCGCGCGATACGGTGACCGGCTTGATTGCGCGGCAGGACCAGGTGCTGGGCGAATTGCGCAGCCGCTTGGGAAGCTAAGCCCAGCGCGCCAGTCCGGCGTAATCGTCAGCGCGCGGATCAATCCAGCGCCACACCCCGGCGCGCCGCTCGCGCTTCCAGAACCACGATTCGCTTTTGAGATGATCCATCGCATAATCGGCCGCAGCAAAGGCCTGGCGCCGATGCGGCGCGGCGGCTGCGACCAGCACGATCGGCTCACCCGGCGCCAGCTGCCCGATGCGGTGCAGCATCACCAACCCGTCAAGCTGCCAGCGCGCCGCGCAGACTTGCGCCAGCTCGTGCATCCCGGGCAAGGTCAGCGGCGCGTAATGCCGCAGCTCGAGTAGTTCCGCCCCGTCGCCACGCATTTGGCCCAGAAAACTGACGATCCCGCCTGACCCGCGCTGCGCAGCCGTGAACAGCGCGAGTTCTTCCGCTGGATCGAACCGCGCATCGAGCAGGCGCGTATCGACTGCCACCTCAGCCGCCACTGACCGGCGGGAGAAAGGCCAGTTCGTCATCATCACGCAGCACAATTCCGCCGCGTTCGGCAATCAGCACGCCGTTCAACGCCATCCGCACTCGCTCGCCCAGCAAGGCCACCGCCAGATCGGGTTCAAGCGCGCCGAGCACCGCTTCAAGCGGTCCGGCAATGACCGCGCGCTCGCTCATGCCGGCAGCATCTTCAAGCCGCCCGAGAAACACCAGCCGCGCCGCCATGTCAGCCGCCGGTCAGCGACATGTGCCGCGCCAGCGCCGGGGCAGCACCGGGCGCGTCAATTGCAAAGGCATGGCGTTCAGGTTTGATCCGCATCGCGTGACCAAGTGCAACTGTCAGCGCTGTTGGCGGATCATCGCTGCGCAGCGCCGCACGCAGATCGACCTGCTCGGTTCCGCCAAGGCACGCGTAAAGCTGCCCGGTGGCACTGACCCGCACCCGGTTGCAGCCTTCGCAGAAATTGTTCGTCAGCGGCGTGATCAGCCCCAGCCGTCCGCCCGTTCCACCGGCAGTTTCGGCGATGTCGAAATAACGCGCCGGTCCGCCGCTGTGGTGCGCGCTGGGGGTCAGGGTAAATTGCGTCTCAAGCGCGGAGCGCACCGCATCGAGCGGCAGGTAATGATCAAACCGGTCAGTCTCAACCTCGCCCAGCGGCATCACTTCGATCAGCGTCAGGTCAAAGCCCTGCCCGTGTGCCCAGCCGATCAGCTCGGGCAGTTCATCCTCGTTTATGCCCTTGAGCGCCACGGTGTTGAGTTTGACCTGCAACCCCGCCGCCCGCGCCGCCGCCAGTCCTTCGAGCACTTGCGGCAAACTGTCGCGCCGGGCGAGCTTGGCAAACTTTGCGCGATCAAGCGTATCAAGCGAGACGTTGATCCGCTTTACTCCCGCTGCGGCCAGATCATCGGCAAATTCGGCCAGCCGGGTGCCATTGGTGGTCAGCGTCAGCTCTTCAAGCCCGTCACCAAGTTTGCGCCCCAGCGCGCGGACCAGCTCGATCATATCGCGCCGCACCAGCGGCTCGCCTCCAGTCAGCCGGATCTTGGTCACCCCGCGCGCGATGAAGCCCAGCGCAAGCTGGTGCAGCTCTTCCAGGCTCAGCACATCGCTGCGCGGCAAGAAGGTCTGCCGTTCGGGCATGCAATAAGCGCAGCGCAGATCACAGCGATCGGTTACCGACAGCCGCAGATAGGAAATCCGCCGTTGGAACTGATCGACAAGTGGGGTCATATCGGCGGCAATACCACAGGACTGGCCCCCGCGTCATCCAGTTGCAAATACTGCCCGGTTACGCCGCCTGCGGCATTCAGATAGGTTAGCGCTGCGCCGATCGCTGCCGCGTTATCGCTGGCGATGGCATTGACTCGGCGCGGCGCGGACTCGCGCGCCAGACCTTGCACCGCCGCGAGCCGCCAGCCGCGATGCGTGTGGTCGGCGGGCAGAAAGATCAGCACCATGTTCTCCCCCTTGGGCGAAGTATCCAGCAGCGCCGCCGCGCGGGGGAGATATTCCAGGTGAAAGACCGCTGCAGCCGCGCTCGGCAAGTCCGGCAGCGGTTGGACTTCAAGCACCGCCATCAACGCCGCTCGCGGGTCAGTGTCATCCCGATCTGTTCGCCATGCTCGGCAATCGCCAGTTTGACGATCTTGACGCTGACCGCCAACACGCGCGGATCCTGTACGAACAAAGTATCGCAAATATGATCGGCAACCGCTTCGATCAGTTTGAAATGGACACCTTGCGGCAGCGCATCGCTCGCCGCGAATTTCAGATTCATGTAATTCTTGCTGGCGCTGAGCGGGGTATCGGGCGCGTAATGCCGGGCGCAGGCCAGCGTCACTTGAATCGTGAAGCGCAGCGGCTGCGGTCGCCCGGTTTCCTCGGAGTAGATGCCGGTCAGGACATCGTGCTCGAATTCGGCGACTTCAAGGATCAGGCTATCGGCCATGCCCCGGCGCGATGGCATGGCGGCGGGTCCAAGTCTAGGATGCAAATGCCGGTTTGTCGGCACGGCCCAGGCGCGCTAAGATTAATGCCACACCGATCATGGAGAATTGAAATGCGCGCTTGGCTTGCTGGATCACTGGTTGCTGCATTGGTAGTTGCGCCCGCGTTGGCGGCATCGGGCAAATATGCCGCCGTGCTGGCTAGCGCCGATCGCCCCGCCGCCGATCAGACACGCGACGCTGATCGCAAGCCGGCTGAACTGATGACGTTCGGCGGCATCAAACCCGGCGCGGTGGTGGCCGAACTGGCTCCCGGCGGCGGTTATTACACCAGGCTGATCAGTCTGGCGGTGGGGCCAAAAGGCCATGTCTATACGGTGTCGAACCGTCCGTCCGCCGCCGTGACCGAGTGGGCCAAAACCCATCCCAACGCCACTGAACAGTCGGGGCAACTGACCGCGCTCGCACCGGTGCGGGTCGATGTGGTGTGGACCGCGCTCAATTATCATGACTTCAAGAATATCAAAGACGGCGACAGCGACATGGCCGCCACCCTGACCAAGCGCGCGTTCGCTGTGCTCAAACCGGGCGGGATCTATCTGATCAACGATCACGAAGCGGGCCTGGGGGCCGCTGCCAATGTCACCTCGACCCTGCACCGGATCGATTCGGCGGTGGTGATCAAGGAAGTCGAGGCGGCCGGGTTCAAGCTCGACGCGCGGAGCAACCTGCTGCGCCACCCCGAAGACAATCACACGCTGCATGAAAAAGACGTCGCGCGCGGCAAGACCGATCAAATGGTGTTGCGCTTCAAAAAACCGCGTTAGGCACTTGGCCTAACTGCTTCGCCACCGCGCAAAAATCGCGGTGGGGAGCAGGCGGCCATCCAGACCCTCTTCGCGAACCGCCAGATCGCCATGCTCAATCGTGCCGGGCAAATCGGCGAACAATTCGTTCATCAGCCCGGCCAGCGCCAGCGAGGACATCCGCACCGCATAAACGGTGAGGAACAGAAACTTGCTCTCGGCGCCGAGCAGCGCGCGGCAATCGGCCAGCAAGCCGGGCAAGTGATCTTCCAGCCGCCAGACCTCGCCTTCGGGCCCGCGCCCGAATTTTGGCGGATCGAGGATGATCCCGTCATAATGCTTGCCGCGCCGCACTTCGCGCGCGGCGAACTTGGCAGCATCATCGACGATCCAGCGGATCGGGCGGGCGGTCATGCCCGAAAGCTCGGCGTTAGCGCGCGCCTGCGCGACCGATTTCTTCGAAGCATCGACGTGAGTGACCGGGCCGTAGTCGGATAGTGCGAGCGTACCGACCCCGGTGTAGCCGAACAGGTTCAGAGTTGCGGCTTGGCTGCGTCCAAGCAGTTGCACGCTCATCCAGTCCCACACCGGAGCCATATCGGGAAAAAACCCCAGATGCCGGAACGGGGTGCACTGCGCGGTGAACTTGACCGGGCCGCGGCTCAGCGGCCAGCCCTCGGCTGGCACCGGCGCGGCATACTGCCAGCGCCCGCCGCCGTCCTCATCCGATCCGGGCACGAATTCACCTTCGGCCCGCCAGCGATCGAGTCGCGGACTCCACAGTGCCTGCGCATCAGGGCGGATGAACTGATACGGGCCATAGCTTTCCAGCTTTCGGCCCTGGCCACTATCGATCAGCCGGTATTGGTCCCAACCCTCGCCGATCATCAGTTGCGGCTGAACCGCCAGTTCGGCCATCAGCCGCGCGCAGTCGCGTGCTGGGCGACATATTCCGCCACCGCGTCGTAACCGGCTGGCAAATCGACCAATCGCTCTTCGCGTTCGAACAAATCACCGATCCGGGCGGGCAAGACCGGACGCTGGCCGGTTGCACGCTCGACCGCGTCGCCGAACTTGGCCGGGTGTGCCGTGGCGAGTGTCACCACTGGAATATGGCTGGGCAGATTCGCCGCGCGCGCGGCGTGCAGTCCGATCGCGGTGTGCGGATCGAGCAGCTCGCCGGTCTGCTCATAGGCCCAGCGCAGCGCCTGCGCCATTTGATCGGCGTCGGCCCGCGCGCTCGAGAACAGCTTCGCCGCGCCCTCGCGCTGCGCGTTAGTCAACTGCATTGCTCTGGTCGCCTCGAACCCCGCCATCTGCGCCGCTGTCGCTACGCCGTCGCGTCCACCCAGATCGAACAACAGCCGCTCGAAATTCGATGACACCTGAATGTCCATCGAGGGCGCGGCGGTCGGCGTGACTTCGCCGGCTGAATAATCGCCGCTGGTCAGCGCGCGGTGGAGAATATCGTTGACGTTGGTGGCGACGATCAGCCGATTGATTGGCAGGCCCATCTGCGCTGCGACATAACCGGCAAAAACGTCACCGAAGTTTCCGGTCGGCACGGCAAAGGCAACTTCGCGCTGCGGCGCACCCAGTTGCAGCGCAGCGGCGAAGTAATAGACCACTTGCGCCATCAGCCGCGCCCAGTTGATCGAATTGACCGCACCAATCGCGAACCGGCTGGTCATCGCGGCATCGTTGAACATCCGTTTGACCACCGCCTGAGCATCGTCGAACGTGCCGTCGGCGGCAATGTTGTGGACGTTAGGCGCCAATACCGTGGTCATCTGGCGGCGCTGCACATCGCTCACCCGGCCTTTGGGGTGGATCATGAAGATGTCGATCCGCGCGCGCCCCGCCACTGCATCGATCGCCGCAGATCCGGTATCACCCGAGGTCGCGCCGACGATCGTCAGCGGATCGCCGCCGCGCGCCAGGAATTCCTCGAACAATAGCCCGAGCAGCTGGAGCGCCACGTCCTTGAACGCCAGCGTCGGGCCGTGGAACAGTTCAAGCAGCCAATGCTGCTGATCGAGCTGCTTGAGCGGGGTGACAGC
>JANMCG010000033.1:0-25409 GCA_031361075.1 Novosphingobium sp.
GCCGCCCGCGCTGCATCGGCGAGGCGGTGGGCCAGTGCAATTTCGGCGTCCAGGCGCATCAGTCGAACAGACTTGAAACCGAGCTCTCATCGGCGATGCGGCGGATTGCTTCACCGATCAGCGGGGCGATCGGCAAGATCCGGATTTTGGGCGAAGTCCGCGCGGCTTGGGTCGGCATGATCGTATCGGTGATGATCAGTTCCTTAAGCACCGAAGCGTTGACCCGCTCAACCGCAGTTCCCGAAAGCACACCATGCGTCAGATAAGCGGTCACGCTGGCCGCCCCCGCCGCCATCAGCGCGGCAGCGGCGTTGACCAGCGTGCCGCCCGAATCGATAATATCGTCGATCATGATGCAGTTGCGCCCGGCAACCTCACCGATGATGTTCTGCACTTCGGACTGACCGGGCTTGTCGCGGCGCTTGTCGACGATCGCCAGCGGCGCGTTGTCGAGCCTTTTTGACAAGGCGCGCGCGCGAATCACCCCGCCGACATCGGGCGAGACGACGATCAGGTTTTCGCTGTTCCCGTGTTGCAGAATGTCTGCGGCCATCACCGGGGCGGCATAGAGATTGTCGGTCGGAATATCGAAAAAGCCCTGTATTTGCCCGGCGTGAAGATCGACCGCGAGCACGCGGTCAGCCCCGGCGGTGGTAATCAGATTGGCGACCAGCTTGGCTGAGATCGGGGTGCGCGGCCCGGGTTTGCGGTCTTGCCGGGCATAGCCGAAGTACGGCACCACCGCGGTGATCCGCGTCGCCGAAGCGCGGCGCAGCGCATCGATGCAGATCAACAATTCCATCAGGTTATCGTTGGTCGGGAAACTGGTCGACTGGATCACGAACATATCCTCACCGCGGACATTCTCGTGGATTTCGACAAACACTTCCTCGTCGGCAAAGCGCCGCACCGAAGCTTCGGTCAGCGGCAACTCAAGATATTTGGCGATCGCTTGCGCCAAGGGCTGGTTGGAATTGCCAGTCAGCAGCTTCATCGCGGGTTCCCCTAATCGTCGCGCCGAGTGTTGCGACTGCCCTTAGGCCCGGGGTGCAAGCAATGGCAACCGCCACGCGCGCGGTCATCCGCAAGTTTACGGCTTGGTGCGGTGTTCCCCGCTGACCCAGCGCACGGTGCCCGAACTGGCGCGCATCACCACGCTGTGAGTCGTCATCACGCCGGTCTTGTGGCGCTTGACCCCTTTGAGCAGCGAGCCGTCGGTGACCCCGGTAGCAGCGAAGATGCAGTCGCCTTTGGCCAGTTCTTCCAGCCGGTAGATTTTATTGAGGTCTTCGATCCCCCATTTGGCGGCGCGGGCGCGTTCATCGTCGTTGCGGAACACCAGCCGGCCATTGAACTGCCCGCCGACGCAGCGCAGCGCCGCCGCCGCCAGCACGCCTTCGGGGGCGCCGCCCTGGCCCATGTACATATCGATGTTGGTTTCCTCGTTGGTCACCGCGATCACGCCCGCCACATCGCCATCGGTGATCAGCGCAACCCCGCAGCCCAGCGCGCGCAATTCGGCGATCAGCTCGGCATGGCGCGGGCGATCGAGCACGCAGACGATGATTTCCCCCGGCTCCACGCCCTTGGCCGCAGCCACGGCGCGGACATTTTCGCTCGGGCTTTTGGCCAGATCGATGATCCCCTCGGGATAGCCCGGGCCGACCGCCAGCTTGTCCATATAGACGTCGGGCGCGTTAAGCAGGTTGCCCTCTTCGGCGCAGGCCAGCACCGCCAGCGCATTGGCCCCGGCATTGGCGGTCAGCGTGGTGCCTTCAAGCGGATCGAGCGCGATGTCGATCTTTGGCCCGGTGCCTTGCGCCGAGCCGACCTTCTCGCCGATGAACAGCATTGGCGCTTCGTCGCGCTCGCCTTCGCCGATCACCACGGTGCCGTCCATCGCCAACTCGTTCAGCGCCGCGCGCATCGCTTCGACCGCCGCAGCGTCGGCCGCCTTTTCATCGCCGCGCCCGATCAGCTTGGCCGCGCCGATCGCCGCCGCTTCAGTCACCCGGACCATTTCGAGCACCAGTACGCGGTCAAGCACATGGCTGGGGGTGACGGGTGCGGCGGTGGTGGCGATATCGGTCATGGCGCGGTGTAAATCCCTGAATAGGTATGTGTTGGCGCGCTTAGCGGTGGCCGCTGCGCGAGTCGAGTAGCCACGGACCGAAGTTTGCCGGCTTGAGCAAAATGCAGTTCATCTGGGAATGCCTGTGCCGCTTGCTGATCGTTCACCTATGATTAAGCGGACATGCCGCTCTTTTCCGGCTGGTGCGGGCGGGGGAGCGGGAGAGATAATGCGGCTGCTAAGCTGGGCTGTGGTCGCGATGCTGGTGTGGCCCGCCGCTGCGGCCAATGCTGCGCCGCCCGGCCCCGACGCAACCGATCAGAAAGTCGCCGAACTGCTATCAGCAGCACATGACGTTTACGGGGTGCCCGACAAGCGCGACCGCTGCAAGCCTGCGACCGGCGACGAGATTGTCGTGTGCGCCGACAATGGCGGCGATCAGCGGGTTCCCTCGACCGCCGAAAGTGACCCCAACTCTCGCGCCGCGCGCAAAGCGCTGGACGGCAATATCCCGCGCGCGCCGCAATTTGATCGCGGTTATTGCGCCGACTGTCCGCATTTCGGCTCGGTCCCGCCACCGGTCTATTATGTCGATGTCACCAAGCTGCCGCCGCCGCCCGCCGGATCGGACGCCGATCTGATCGCCAAGGGCGAGAAATCCGCGCCTTAGCAGCCCGGCTTAATTGCCCAGGATATGCAGCACCAGCGGCGGTTCGCTCAGGCTGGCCGAACCGTCGAGCAGGCGCACCGCCTCGCTCACCGCGCTTTCCGGGCCTTCGTGCGTGACCATCGCCACCATCACTTCACCCGAATCGCCCGCGCGGCCTTTTTGAATCAGGCTTTCGATCGAGACCCCGGCATCGCGCAGCGCGGCGGTAATTTCGGCCAGCACGCCGGGCCGGTCGGCCACCATGAACCGCAAGTAGCTTCGCCCCAAACGGTGGCCGATTGCGGCCGGGGCCAGCGTCTCGAGTTCGGCAACCGGAACCGAGAATGCGGCGCCAACTTCGCCCCCGCCCATCGAGGCGCGCGCGATGTCGATCAGATCGGCCACCACTGCGCTGGCAGTCGGGCCATCGCCGGCACCCGCGCCTTGAAACAGCAGCCGGCCTGAAAAATTGCCCTCTGCCACCACCGCGTTCGTCGCGCCATCGACATGCGCCAGCGGATGATCGCATTGCACCAGGTGCGGCTGAACTCGCTGGAACAGCCCGTCCGCCCCCGCTTCGGCCATGCCGATCAAGCGGATGACATAACCCAGCGCGCGCGCCTGCGCTATATCGGCGGCGCGGACCCGGGTGATGCCGGTGGCCGCCACTGCCGCAAAATCGATCTTGGTGCCAAACGCAATCGCCGCCAGAATTGCCAATTTGTGCGCCGCGTCGATGCCCTGGACATCGAACGTCGGATCGGCTTCGGCAAAGCCCTTGGCCTGCGCCTCGGCGAGCACGTCGGCGAAATCGCGGCCGCTGTCTTCCATCACCGTCAGGATGTAATTGCAGGTGCCGTTGAGGATCCCGTAAACCCGCTCGATCTGGTTCGCCGCGGTGCCTTCGCGCAGTGCCTTGATCACCGGAATTCCGCCTGCCACGGCGGCCTCGAACTTCAGCGCGACTTTGTGCTCTTCGGCCTTGGCTGCCAGTTCGAGCCCGTGATGCGCGATCATCGCCTTGTTCGCGGTGACCAGCGCCTTGCCCGCTTCGATCGTGGTGCGTGCCAGCGCCAGCGCCGGGCCATCCGCGCCGCCGACCATCTCGACCACCACATCGACATCGGCGCGCTCGCCCAAGATCACCATGTCGTCTTCCCAGGCGTAGCCCGACAGATCGACCCCGCGCGGTTTGCTGCGATCGCGTGCGCTGACCACGGTCACTTGCAGCGGCCGCCCGGCGCGGCGGGTAATCAGCGCGGCATTGGCCTCGACCAGCCGGATCACCCCGACCCCGACTGTCCCCAGCCCGGCAAGTGCAATCTTCAGCGGTTCGGCCATGTCGCTCCCCTTTTTGCGCCCGCGCGCCTTAGGCAGCGGCTTCGGCTGGAGCAAGCGCCGCGATCAGCTGGGATCACCGCCGATTGCGCGGGCAAGCGCCAAGCTGATCGCGCACGAAGCCATAATCCTGCGCAGCGGCGACCCGGTCGGCGCTGGATCCGCTGGATTCGCTGGTGCCGGCCGCGTCGGGCAATGCGGCCGGCATAAAGCAGGCGAGCCGGTACCAGCCCAGCGTATCGCGCGCCGGTGCCGCGCTGGTTTCGACCAGTTCGGAAAAAGATACGCCCCATTGCGGCGCTGCGCTGGGGGTTCGCGTGACCGTGATCGCCGCCGGATCGCCGCTTGCGGCCAGCAGGAAGATCTGGGTCTCACCCGCTCCGGCCAGATCGCCGCTGACATGCACGGCTTCGCGCACGGCGATAATCCTGGGCGGGGCCTTGGCTGCGTAGAGTTCGCGCAGCACGGCCTTGATTCGCGCATCAAGCGCCTGGTCCCACAGCAATTGCGCGTCGGGCGCGACCAGCTGCAGCTCGCCCGGGCGGCCGGCGACCGCACGGGCAAACACCACCACACTTTTCTTTTTGAGCTGCGGGGGCTTGCCCTTCGCGTCGAGCGGCAAGTCGACCAGATAGCGCAGCGCTTCGCCCAGCGGGGCCGCGCCTGCAATCAAAGCCTCGGTTTTCGCCTCGACGTAATACCGCCCCCAGCCGGCCCGCAGACCGCGAGCGCGCGCCGCTTCGACCGCTGCGACTTTGCGCGGCTGCGCCCGGATCACCAGCGGCGCGCCATCGGCCAGGTCAGCCAGATCGGCATAAGTCGCGGTTGCAACCGCCAAGCCAGGGACCCGCGAATCGCCGGGCGCGGGGCCTGCGGTCAGCGCGCTGGCCGCGATCAGCAAAATGCCTGACGCGCGCAGAGCACGCCCGCTCAATCTCGCAGCCAACATATCGACAAGCCCTTCAAAATGGTTCTAAAGCGCGGGAATCAGCGCATCTGAGGCGGTATTTCAGCCTAGCACAAGTGAATCGAAGGTTAACCGATAAAGCGTTGCGCCTTTGCTTGCTCGGGGTTAAGACTGGCGCAAAACCGGGCCTGACAAATAAATGGGCTCGCGATCTGGTTCTTGCGAACGTCGGCCGTACGCAAGATTTTCTGGTTGACCCGCAGGGTGGAAAAGAAGAATTCAGGCGGCTACAATCCAACGTGATTGTGGGCGTCGGGTCCGGGTTTTGGCCCGGTGGGACTGTAACGGAGTGATGCGTCTGAATGGCTTACGCTGACCAAGAAATGAGTGGCAACAAGATTGCTACCTTTGTCGTCGTTGCCCTGCTGCACTTAGCCTTGGGCTATGCGCTGGTCACTGGCTTGGCCTATGAAGGCTTCAAGGCAGTGGTGAAGAAGGTAACGACTGTCGACATTAAGAAGGACGAACCCAAGAAGGAAGAGAAGCCGCCTCCACCCAAGAAGGAAGCGGCTCCACCCCCGATTGTGGTTCCCCCGCCGATGACGAATATCAATACGCGGCCACCGCCGCTTGAAACGACGCCGGTGCCGATGCCACCGCCGCCGGTTCAGCAGCTTCCGGTGCTGGCTCCGCCAGCGGCTCCGGCGGCCCCGCCGCCGCCGCGGATTCAGCCCAAGAAGGCTGTTCCCAAGGGCAATCCGGCCAGCTGGGCAACCACGAACGACTACCCGACCCGCGCCTTGCGTGAAGAACGCCAGGGCGTCACCGGCTTCCGGGTGGCGGTTGGACCCGATGGCCGGGTTACCAGCTGCAGTATCACCAGCTCGAGTGGGAGCCCCGATCTTGATGAGGCAACTTGTTCGAATGTCACCCGCAGGGCTCGTTTCGCACCAGCCACCGACGGTGAAGGCAACCCGACGACCGACAGCTATTCGAACCGCATCCGCTGGGTGATACCAACCGAATAATCGATCAAACGGGCCGGATCCCGCGCGGGGCACGGTTCAACCACACGCTTAAATATTTTTCTGCTTGAGAGGACTATCGCATGGCTTTTGAACTTCTCGCCGCTGCCACTAACGCGGCCCCGCAAAACAAATTCGGCATCATGGAAGCATTGATGCCAGGCGGACACCCCAACTGGATTTCGATTTCGACCGTTACCATTCTGGCGATCATGTCGTTCGGCACGTTCTTTATTCTGATCACCAAGTGGATCGAACAGAAGAAGATCATGAATCAGTACCGCGAGATGCGCACCTCGTTCTGGCGCGCGCCTTCGCTGCGTGAAGGCACTGCCAAGCTTGAAAAGAACAGCGCCTGGCGCCAGATCGTCGACGACGGCCTGACCGCCGAAGACCAGCACAGCAAGATGGTCAACGAAACCGACGCGCACGACTGGCTGACCGGTTCGCTCGCCCGCTCGGAAGCTTCGGTCAATGCCCGGCTGGCTTCTGGCCTGCCGTTCCTTGCGACCGTGGGTGCAACATCGCCGTTCATCGGTCTGTTTGGCACCGTGGTCGGGATTTACGGCGCGCTGATCGCCATCGGCATCGCCGGCTCGGCTTCGATCGACAAAGTGGCTGGTCCGGTTGGTGAAGCGCTGATCATGACCGCGCTTGGTCTGCTGGTGGCGGTGCCTGCGGTGCTTGCCTACAACTATCTGCAAGCCCGCAACAAGCGCATCGCCGAAAGTCTGCAGGGCTTCTCGACCGATGTGCTGGCCAACATCAACTCGAAGGGCGTGGTTAAGCCGGCAATGGCGTCAGCCGCGGCCGCCAAGGCGGTTCCGCCGCGGCCAGCAGCCGCGCCGATGACCAACACCAACACCACCCCCAAGCCGTAATCGCCATGCCAACCATCGCCGGACTGCCTGTACAGGCGGTTCGGCGAGATGGTTCCCTCCGGACAATTTCAAGCTGCGATCAATGCGGCGGTCCGGGGTAAATGCTAAGGATAGGATTTAACCCATGGCAATGTCAGTAGGCGGCGGCGCGGAAGAAAAGCCGATGTCGGACATCAATACCACGCCGCTGGTGGACGTGATGCTGGTGCTTCTGATCATCTTCCTGATCGCGGTTCCGATCGCCATTCAGCAGATCCAGAAGCTCCATATCCCGATCTTTCCTTCACAGGAATCGAAGGACAAGGTCGAGAATCTGCTGCTCACCGTAAGCACCACCGACAGCGGGGGCCGCTCGGCTGGCGACCCCGGATTCGAAGGCGCGCAGACCGGCGGTGAATGCCGCGTTTACTTCAACAACATCACCCCGGTTGACTCGACCGAATTGCTCGAAAAGGCATCCGACCGGCTCAAGAAGATTATCGACCGGGCTGGCGGCGTTGAAGCGATCAAGAACAACCCCGAACAGATTCCTGAAGTCCACATTCGGGGCGATCAGAACGCACCGTGGCGCTGTGTTGCGGGTGTAGTGGCGAACGTCCAGTATGCTGGCTACCCGACCGTCGGGTTCATTTCGAACCCGGTTGATCCTAACTGAGCTGGCCCAACTGAGCTGGCGCGACGATCAAACTTTCTAGGAGTACCCGACAATGGCAATGACTGGCGGCAAGGACGATGGTTCGCCGATGATGGAAATGAACACGACGCCGCTGATCGACGTCATGCTCGTTCTGCTCATCATGTTCATCATCACCATCCCAGTGGCGACGCACGCGGTTAATATCGATCTGCCGGCTCCGACGCCGCCGACCAATGTTCCGCCGCCCAAGCACGACAAGAACAAGGTGTCTGTCACACCGACCAACCAGATCACTTTCAACAATCTGCCGGTCGATCAAGGGCAGCTGCTTTATCAATTGCAGCAAACGCTTAACATCAAGCCTGAGCCCGAATTGCAGTTTCAGCCTGATCCGCAGGCTCCGTACGACACCACGGCCAAGGTCCTGAACATCATCAAGGGTTCGGGCGTTTCGGCCTTCGGGTTCGTCGGTAACGAGCAATTCATCCAGTTCGGCAAGGGAGCCACGGCGCCTGCGCCGCAGTAAATCCCGCCATAGCCATTGCATAGTCCCAAGGGGGCGGAGCGATCCGCCCCCTTTTGCATGGGCCGAACCGCGCCGTTCAACAGACCCATCGCCCGTCCGTAACGCAGCCGATCGATTAGGGCTGCTTGACATTTGAATGTTATACTGTCTCATATAGCCGGTCGCTATTTGTGGCGACCGTGCAAGGAGGCATAGTTATGGCGCGGGCAGCAATGGCAAAGTTCCAGATCGGCGCGCCGATGGGCGAAATGAACACCACCCCGCTGATCGACGTGCTGCTGGTCTTGCTGGTGATGTTCATTTTGGCGGTGCCTGCAGCAGTGAACGAGGTCCCGTTCGATCTTCCCGCCCAGTCAGACCAGCCGCTGACCACACCGATCCGCGCGCAAAATGACCTGACCATCGATGCCCGCGGGCAAGCGGCCTGGAACGGCCAGCCAATCGGGGATGCCGCCCTGTTTGCAGCACTGCGCCAAACAGCCAGCATCGCGCCCGAGCCACTGGTGCGCTTTACCCCGGATGGCACCGCCCCATACAGCGCTTCGGCACGGGTGTTGCGGCTGATCAAAATGGCCGGGGTCACCACATTTGCGTTCGTCGGCAACGAGCAATATGCCGACTTTGCCAAGGCCGCCCTACCGCCAGCGGCGCCCGCAGTGCGCTAGCCGGTCTGCTCCTTGGCTGGCTACTTGGCAGGATCCTCGGCAGGCTCCTCGGCTGGCTCCTCGGCTGGATCGACCCGCATCGCCGCTGCCGCCAATGTCTCAGCCTCAAGCAGCAATTCATCGTCCACCGCGCCCGCCGGCATCGCTTCGCGTCCGATCATCACCAAGACCGGAACTGCCAGCGGGCTGACCCGGTCCAGCACGACATGGACCAGTTGCCCGGCCGCGCGATCCAGCAAATCGGCGACCCGTCCAACATCGGTCATCCTTTCGCGGGCATCAGCCCACGCCGCTTGCAGCAACAGATGATCGGGTTCGTATTTGCGCAAGACGTCGTAAATCAGATCGGTCGAAAAGGTCACTTGCTTGCCGGTCTTCTTTTTGCCGGGGTGCTGCCGTTCAACCAACCCGCCAATCACCGCGACTTCGCGGAACGCACGGCGCAACAGATGCGAATTTTGCACCCATTCGACAAATTCATCGGTCAGGATATCGGGCGATAGCAGCGCTGCCGGATCGGTCACCGGCTTGAGCCCCGACACCGCCAGGCTGTAATCGTTGGCGACGAAACCCAATGGACCCAGCCCCAAATCTTCCATTCGGCGGGTGATCAGCATCCCCAGGGACTGGTTCGCGTTCCACCCTTCGAACGTGTAATAAACGCTGTACTCCCGTTTGCCGTGCGGGAAGCTTTCCACCAGCAGCTCGCCCGGCCCAGGCATCCGGCTGCGCCAGTTCTGCACTTCGAGCCATTCGCGTACATCGTCGGGAAACCGCGCCCATCCCGCGCGGTCAACCAGCAGCGCACGCACACGCTCGGCCAGGTGAGTCGTCAGCGGCATCCGGGCGCCGCCATAGCTCGGGATCATCGCGGCTTTTTTTGAAGCGCGGACGGTGATCTCCATGTCCTTGATCCCCTCGACCTCGAGGCTGGTCCCAGCAAACCAGAAGGTATCGCCCGGGCTGAGCGAGGCGGCGAACCGTTCTTCCACCCGCCCCAGCGAACGCCCGTTGCGGAACCGCACATCGAGCATTTCGGCATCGAGGATAATTCCGGCGTTGAGCCGGTGGCGCGCAGCAGCTTCGGGATGCGTCAGCCGCCACAAGCCGGACTTGTCGCGCACGATGCGCCGAAACCGGTCGTAAGCGCGCAAGGCATACCCGCCGGTCGCCACAAATTCGAGCACGCGGGTC
The DNA here is from genome assembly GCA_031361075.1 of Novosphingobium sp. GTDB lineage: Bacteria > Pseudomonadota > Alphaproteobacteria > Sphingomonadales > Sphingomonadaceae > Novosphingobium. The sequence continues at coordinate 9,894 of JANMCG010000033.1, forward strand.
CACGCCGTCTGATCGACCCAGGCATAAGCCAGCGAGGATTGCACCTCGGCCAGGAACTCAGCCTCATCGAACGGTCCGGCGCAGGCCCGTCCCATCACATGTTGCGCCAGCACATCGAGCCCGCCGGGGCGAAAGTCCTCGCCGTCGCGCTGGCCTTCGTTGACCGCATCGACCGCGGCGGTCGCCTCAAGAAATTCAAACCGGTTGCCTGGCACAAGCAGCGCCCGGCTTGGCTGATCGAGCCGGTGATTGGCCCGCCCGATCCGTTGCAGCAGCCGCGACGAGCCCTTGGGTGCGCCCATCTGCACCACCAGATCAATGTCACCCCAATCGACCCCCAGATCGAGGCTGGCGGTGGCGACCAGCGCGCGCAAGGTTCCGCGTGCCATCGCCCCTTCAACTTTGCGCCGGGCTTCCTTCGACAGCGATCCGTGATGAATCCCGACCGGCAGCTTGTCCTCGTTGATGTCCCACAATTGCTGAAAGATCAGCTCGGCCAGAAACCGCGTGTTCGTGAACACCAGCGTGGTGCGGTTGGCGCGGATCGCGGCGTACAATTGCGGGATTGACCACAGCGCGGCGTGCCCGCCCCACGGCACCCGGTTTTCGGCCGGAAGCATGATCTCAACCTGCGGCGGCGCGCCGGGCTCACCCGCGACCAGCGCCACGCTATCGATCTCTCCCCACGGCGCGAGCCAGCCGCGGAACTGTTCGGGATCAGCCACCGTCGCGCTCAAGGCGGTGCGCCGCATCGCGGGCGCGAGCGCTTCGAGCCGGGTTAGCGCCAGGGCCAGCAGATCGCCGCGCTTGCCGGTGGCGAAGGCGTGCACTTCATCGATCACCACCCGTTTGAGCGTGGCAAACAGCGCGGCGCTTTCAGGATAGCTGAGCAGCAGCGACAGCGATTCGGGCGTGGTGAGCAAAATGTGCGGGGGCCTGACCCGTTGGCGCGCCTTGCGATCTGACGGGGTATCGCCGCTGCGCACTTCGACCCGGATCGGCAGCCCAAGCTCCTCAACCGGCGTCAGCAGGTTGCGCTGGACGTCGTGCGCCAGCGCCTTAAGCGGTGAGACATACAGCGTGTGTAGCCCTTCGGGCGGCGCGGCGCCGTCCAGCCGCGATGCGCAGAAATCCGCCAGACTGGGCAAAAACCCCCCAAGCGTTTTGCCCGCGCCGGTATCGGCCACCAGCAGAGCATGGCGTCCGCTGGCGGCAACCTCAAGCATTTCCAGCTGATGCCGCCGTACCGCCCAGCCGCGCTGCGCAAACCATTCGGCCAATTCGGGCGGTAGCAAAACGGTGCTCATCGCGCGCACATTGGCACGGATTGCCGGCGCTTGGGAAAGGGCAATTGCCGGGCGCGCGCAGTGATGGCACACTGCGCGGTATTACGGAGCAGCCAGCCATGCCGGATCGTCCGCTTGACCAGACCGACCCGCTCGAAGATTTTGCCGCTCGGCTGATCACCTGCAATGGCCAGGCCAAGCGGGTTTATGTGGCGGGCACCGGTCCCGCCGTGGTGGTGATGACCGAAATGCCGGGGATCAGCCCGCATGTGGCGCGGTTTGCGCGCTGGGTCCGCGATGCCGGATTTACCGTTTATCTCCCGCACTTGTTCGGGATCGATGGCGCGGTCCCCACCACCTTTACCGCGCTGACCACGATTGCGCGCGGGTGCATCGCCCGCGAGTTTCGCGCGTTCAGCGCCAACCAGTCGAGCCCGGTGACGCAGTGGCTGCGCGCCTTGGCGGCGACTGCGCATCGCGAATGCGGCGGCAAAGGTGTCGGCGCGATCGGGATGTGCTTCACCGGCAATTTCGCGCTGTCGATGATGCTGGAACCGGCAGTTCTCGCCCCGGTGATGGCCCAGCCCTCGCTGCCGCTCAACAATGCGGCAGGCATGGCGATCAACCCGGCAGAATTGGCGGCGGTGAAGGCACGAATGGACGCCGAGAACCTGACCGTGCGCGCTTACCGCTTCGAAGGCGACAGCTTCTGCAAGGCCGAGCGCTTTGCCGCCTTTGCCGATGCGCTGGGCGACCGGTTTGAGCCGCGCGTGCTGCCAGACAGCGCAGCTAACCCGCGCACGCCGATGAAAAATCCGCACAGCGTGGTGACGCTGCACCTGATCGACGAAGCTGGCCAGCCAACCGTGCAAGCCCGCGACGAGATCCTCGAATTCTTCCGGATGCGGCTGACCTGAGCGGCCGGCGGTGCCGGGCTGCCCTGCCAGAAGGGTCGGAATCAGAGCCAATCACGCTTCGATATTCGCGGCGTCAGATCTAGCATGGTGGCTTCGCAATCACTGGAGACTGTCATGGCCCGCGCATCGGCGATACCGCAACGTTCCGCCTTCTTTGAAACCGAACGGTCAAACCGGGCCCACCTGTCATCATTGATCGCGCAGTGCGCCACCGTACCGTCAGCGCAGTTTGCGAAGCTGATCCTCACCGTGTGCCAGACGATCGAGGATCGGGGGGCCGGCGGGGCTGCTTCGCGCGATCGCAAACGCCGGGTGTTTGCAGCGGTGCAAACGGGCCAGCCGATCGCTGCCATTGCGGCACTGGCCCCCGGGCTTGATCAGCCGGATTTCAGCGGCAGTGACGATTTTGCCGATCCGCAAACCGTCACCGCCGCGCGGGCTTACCTGGCCGCAGCGCTAGCCGGGGCCGCAGCGCTAGCCGGGGCAACAGCGCCCAGGCATCAACCGGCTTAGGCCCGGCGCAAATCAATGCGCGGCGGGTTCGCCGCGTTCCAGACCCGACGCCGCCAGCTGCGCATCGACGTGTTCGAGCAACCGGTCGAGCCCGGCCTGATCGTCGCTTTCAGCGCGCGCCACCAAAACATCCTGGGTGTTCGAAGCGCGCAGCAGCCACCAGCCGTCGGCGGTCGAAACCCGCACGCCGTCGATCGCGTTGACATCGGCACCGGCGGCGCTGAGCCGGGCCTTGACCTCGTCGATCACGGCAAACTTGCGGCTCTCATCAACCTGGAAGCGCAGCTCGGGCGTGTTGACCAATGCGGGCATTTCGCTGCGCAATTGCGTCACCGATTTGCCCAGCCGCGACGAAGCCGCGATCAGCCGCACAGCCGCGTACAGCGCATCGTCAAAGCCGTAGTATTGATGCGCGAAAAACACGTGACCGCTCATTTCACCGGCCAAGGGTGCACCAATCTCTTTCATTTTGGACTTAATCAGACTGTGTCCGGTTTTCCACATAGTCGGGTGTCCACCCAACGCAGAGACATGGTCGAATAGAGCTTGCGAGGCCTTCACATCCGCGATGATCGCGGCGCCAGGCTCAAGTTTAAGGAGGTCTTCGGCGTAAATCATGAGCAGTTGGTCACCCCAGATCACCCGGCCTTCCCCATCGATCGCGCCGATCCGGTCGCCATCGCCATCGAAGGCTATCCCAAAATCGAGCTTTTCACGCGCGACGAGCGCTTTGAGGTCGGCCAGATTCTTTTCTTCGGTGGGGTCCGGATGGTGGTTGGGAAATGTCCCGTCAACTTGGGTGAACAGGGTATGATGCTTGCCAGGCAGTTTCTTTACGAGCAGTTCGAGCGCGGGACCGGCAGCGCCATTGCCTGCGTCCCAACCGATCGCCAGATCGGCCAGCCCGGCGCGGTCGATCCCGGCCAGACCTTCGACCAGCCGGTCCACATAGACGTCGAGGATCTCGCGCTCCTGGTGGTTGCCGCTGCCACTGGCCCAGGCGCCTTGCGCCGCAATCGTGCCGAGCTTCTGGATGTCGGCACCGAAAAACGGCAGACCGCGAAATACCATTTTGAAGCCATTGTAATTGGCGGGATTATGGCTGCCAGTTATCTGAATGCCGCCCTGTACATCATCCATTGAGGCTTCGGCGTAATACAGCATCGGGGTGGGCCCCATGCCGACCCGGATCGCGTCAAGCCCGGCATCGTTGATCCCCCTCACCACCGCTGCTTCCAGCATCGGCGAACTGGTGCGCCCGTCATAGCCAACCGCTACGCACGTCCCGCCGTCCGCCCCAAGCAAGGTCGCAAACCCGCGCCCGATGGCATAGGCATCGGCCTCGCCCAATGTTTCGCCGATGATTCCGCGGATATCGTATTCGCGCAGCACGGTGGAATCGAAGTGATGGTTCATGGGGTTCCTGTCTCGGTTCGGTCGATCTGCGCAAGCAAGGTGTCGCGCGCGGCAGTGGCAGCGTGGACCTCCGCGTTGCTTCCGCCGCGGTCCGGATGGACCTGCATCAGCAAACGGCGGTGCGCCTCCGCTATGTCGGTGCGAGTAGCGCCGCGATCAACCCCCAATAACCCCCGCGCAAGTGCTTCTTTTTGAGAACGCTCGGATTTTTGCAAAAGTTGCCACGGCCATTGGCCGGTCGCCCACTTGCACATCCCGCAGATGAACAGCGCCACGAACAGCAATTTGCTCATGCCGCGGTCAGCGTTCTGCGGCCAGCACCAGCTCGGGCGTGCGGCTGGCGGGGAACGGCAGGTTCAGCGCCGCGAGCAGCGCCCGAAGTTCCTGCCGGGCGACCAGGTGGCTGGTGCCAAGCTCGCCCAACTGGCCCTTGTCGAGCAAGGTCAGCCCCGAGGGGAACAGTTCGCGGTAAATCACCCGTTCGGACAGCCCGCTGGCGATGCGGAACCCGACCCGCTTCGACAATTCGGACAGGGCCTGATCGAGCCGCTTCATATTGCGCGCTTCGGTGTGCTGCGTGCGGTTGCGCACGACGACCCAATCCATCTCGCGGCGGCGCCCACCCGGTTGCGCATCCCTGATCGTCGACATCGCACGCTGTTTGCGCGCCTCCCAGATCAGCTCGGCATAAAACGACAGCTTGCGAACCTTGAAAGTCTCGGCATCGACTTGTCCGATCAGATCGAAATCGACGAAGCTGTCGTTAAGCGGGGTAACCAGGGTATCGGCCTCGGTCGCGGCGTGGCGCGCGAATACATCGTCACGCCCCGGTGTGTCGAAAATCAGAAAGTCGGCATCTTCACTGAGCCGCGCGACCTGCGCTTCAAGCTGCGGCAGGCTATCGCCGCTGAAAACTTCGAACCGGGCATTGGGCAGAACGATGTCGCGGCGGCGTTCGGTCTCAGCACGGTTTTCCAGATAGCGGTGCAGCGTACGCTGACGCGGATCGAGATCGAGCGCCGCAACCCGCGCACCCTGGTACGCCAGCGCGACCGCGACGTGAACTGCGGTGGTCGATTTGCCGGTGCCGCCTTTTTCATTGGCAAAGACAATCCGGTGCGGACCAGCGGCTGGCGTATAAAGCGATGACACGGTGCTGCTGTAACCTGTTTTTGAATGTTGCCGGGCGCGGAAGCGCAACCTACTGCGGGCAAGCTCTGACCGCCAGAGCATCTTACCGAAGGGGGTAGTGGCGTGCAAACAGTGACGCAGCTTGATCCACTGCGCAGTGCGGTTGATGCGCTGAAAGCCGCTGGCCCGCTGGCGCTGGTGCCGACGATGGGCGCGCTGCACGAAGGCCACCTGACATTGGTGCGCGCCGCCGCACAGCGCAGCGCGCACGTGGCGGTCTCGATCTTCGTCAATCCGCGGCAATTCGGCGCCAACGAAGATCTCGACAAATACCCGCGCCAGCTCGCAACCGATTCGGCGCTGCTCGAACGCGAAGGTGTCAGCCTGCTGTGGGCGCCTCCGCCCGCGGTGATGTACCCCCCTGGCTATGCCACCAACGTCTCGGTCAGCGGCGTCAGCGGTGGGTTGTGCGGCGCGGTCCGTCCGGGGCACTTTGACGGGGTGGCAACGGTGGTGTGCAAGCTGTTCAACCAGGTGCAGCCCGATTGCGCGCTGTTCGGCGAGAAAGACTGGCAGCAACTGGCGGTGATTCGCCGGATGGCCCGCGACCTTGACCTGACCTTGCCGCACGCGGATGCAATTATCGCGGTGCCGACCGTGCGTGAGCCCGACGGCCTGGCCCGGTCATCGCGCAACGCGTTTTTGACCCCCGATCAGCGTCAGGCCGCTGCTGCCCTGCCGCGCTCGATGCAGACGGCGGTGGCGGCAATCCGCAGCCGGCAGCCGGTTGCTGCGGTGCTCGCCGCGCTGGTCAGTGAATTGACAGCGGCAGGCTTTATGGTGCCTGATTATGCCGAACTGCGCGACGCCGTCACGCTGGCACCGCTCGCAGCATGGGGCGATAGTCCGGCCCGGCTGCTGGTGGCGGCGCGGATCGGCACCACCCGGTTGATCGACAACCTGCCGGTCTGAATTGATCTCGGTCTGATATGACGCGGGGCTAACTTGTCGGATTTGTGCAAGTTTTGCGGCGGTTACTATGGCAAACCCCCTATAGGCTACCGGCGATGGCCGGGAAACCGGGGGCAGGGCGGGTTTGCTTGACGGCAAGCCCGCCCCACGCATTTGTGCCCCGCGCCGTGCAGTTTCGCGCCGCGCCTTTACGCCCCGCGCCGCGCATTTATGCACAGCGCAGCTTCGCCTGGGTCGATCCAGGGCCGATCCCGCAAGAGGGGTGGTTCCGATCTGAAAGTGGAGCGGGTAGCGGGAATCGAACCCGCATAGCCAGCTTGGAAGGCTGGTGCTTTACCACTAAGCTATACCCGCGCGGCATAAAGCCAGTTGCGCGCCTATGCGGCAGCGGTGCGGCGTGGTCAATCCGCCCGACGACACAAAAAGGCCCCCGACGATCCCGTCGGAGGCCATTTTTTGTGCGCGCTGCCAGCGCCTAGTGCTTCGTGCCCGACCAGACGTTGCGGTAAGCCAGGAATGACAGCACCGTTACGAACAGCATCAGGCCGACCCACATGAAGCCGGTCTGATGACGCGCTTCGAGCTTGGGCTCGGCGGTCCAGACCAGAAACGCCGAAACGTCCTTGGCCATCTGATCCTTGGTGGCCACTGTGCCGTCCGAATAGGTCACCAGCCCATCGGAAGCCAGCGGCGGCATCATCGCGATGTTGAGGTTGGCAAAGTACGGGTTGTAATGCAGGCCGTCGGGCGTCTTGGTTTCAGGATTGTTTGCCAGCTTTGCGGGCTGCGCAGTATAGCCGGTCAGCAGAGAATAGACGTAAGGTGCGCCGCCGTGGCGGGCCTTGGTGATCAGCGACAGATCGGGCGGAACACCCTTGCCGCCGTAAACCACCGGCGGGAAATGGTCGGCGGGCAGGCCCGGACGATCCTTCATCTCGCCGCTCAGCGGATCCTTCGCGTTGATCGTGGCCTTGGCGGCAATCGCCTTGATCGCGTTCTCGCTATAGCCCAGCGCCGCCAGATCGCGGAAAGCAACGTGCTTGAGCGAGTGGCACTGGGCGCAGACGTTGGCATAGACCGCGTAACCGCGCTGGAGCTGCTGCTTGTCGAACTTGCCCAACGGACCGTCGCTGGGCAGCGACAAGTCCTTGGGATGCTCGATATGAAACTCTTTTTCAGGGCTGGTCGGCAGCCCGTCGGTGGCAAAGGCAGCCGTATCGACCAGGGTCGACCACAACAGGCCCACGATGAAGAACAGGCCAGTGAGGATGGAGAAGATGCGGATCATGTCAGTGCTCTTTCGCTCTACCTGAGTTCAACCCTTGGCCGGAAGTACGGCCTGCCCATCATGTCCAAGCACCGCTTCGGTGATCGAGAAGGGCAAGGGTTCGGGCCGTTCGATCGACGACACCAGCGGCACGATGATGAAGAAGTGGGCGAAGTAATAGATCGTCGCGAGCTGGGCGATCAGGATGTACGGCTGCTCGGGCGGCGAAACCCCGCAATAGCCCAGCAGCAGCACGTCAGCGACCAGAGCCCAGAAGAATTTGCGGTACAGCGGGCGGAACTTGGCCGAGCGGACCGGCGAGCGATCGAGCCACGGCATGATGAACCACACCAGGATTGCCGCGAACATTGCCAGCACGCCCATCAGCTTGCCCGGAATGAACAGCAGGTCCTGCGTGAAGCTGCGCAGGATCGCGTAGAACGGCCAGAAGTACCATTCGGGCACGATGTGCGCCGGGGTCTGCATCGGGTTGGCCGGAATGTAGTTATCCGGATGACCCAGCGCGTTGGGCATATAGAACACAAACAGCCCGTAAATCACCATGAACAGCCCGACCGTCCAGCCATCCTTCGCGGTGTAATACGGGTGAAACGGCACCGTATCGCTCTTGGTCTTGACCTCGACCCCGGTGGGGTTGGACGACCCGGGAATATGCAGCGACCAGATGTGCAGGATCACCACGCCCAGGATCACGAATGGAAGCAAAAAGTGCAAGGAGAAGAACCGGTTCAGCGTAGCATTATCCGGCGCAAATCCGCCCAGCAGCCATTCCTTCAGCCCGTCGCCGATCAGCGGAAAGGCGGTGAAGAACCCGGTGATGACTTGCGCCGCCCAATACGACATCTGTCCCCACGGCAAGACGTAGCCCATGAAGGCGGTGGCCATCATCAACAGGAAAATCGTCACCCCGAGCAGCCAGATCATTTCGCGCGGGGCCTTGTACGAACCGTAGTAGAACCCGCGGAAGATATGGAGATAGATCACCGCAAAGAACATCGCGGCGCCGTTCGAATGCGCATAACGCAGCATCCAGCCCCAGTTGACATCGCGCATGATGTGCTCGGTAGAATCGAAGGCGATCGCGGAATTGGGCGCGAAATGCATCGCCAGCACCAGCCCGGTAACAATCTGGATGACCAGACACAGCCCGGCCATGAACCCGAAATTCCAGAAATAGTTCAGGTTGCGCGGCACTTCATAGCCGCCGCCAACCGCACCATAGACCAGCCGCGGTAGCGGCAGGCGTTCGTCAAGCCAGACCATCGCCGGATGGCTGGGGGTGTACTTTTTTGCCCAGGGGAAGCTCATGTTAGTCTACCTCAACCGATCTTGACGACGGTGTCTGACGTGAATTCATACGGCGGTACGGCAAGGTTTTTGGGAGCAGGGCCCTTGCGGATACGCGCGGCGGTATCATAGGCCGAACCGTGGCACGGGCAGAAATATCCGCCAAACGCCCCGCGGCTGGTTTCTTCACCCGGACCGGCGCCCAGCGGAACACAGCCCAGATGCGTGCACACCCCCATCGTGATCAGCCAGTTCTGCTTGCCCGCCTTGGTCCGGTCAGCCAGCGTTTGCGGATCGCGCAATCCGGCAAATTCTGACGCGTTGTTATCGACGTCGGTCGCTTTCTTGATTTCTTCGGCGGTCAAATTGCGCACGAACAGCGGCTGCTTGCGGAACAAGGCCTTGATCGCCTGCCCCGGCTGGATTGCCGCCAGATCGATCTCGGTTGAGCTTTCTGCCAGCACATCAGCCGATGGCGCCATCTGGCTGACCAGCGGATACAGCACCACCAATCCGCCGACGCCGGCCGCGCTGACCGCCGCAATATTGATGAAATCACGCCGGCGCACACCGCCGCCGTCAAGCGCGCCGGTGCTGGCGCCGCTATCCGCGGTCGAAGTGTCGATGCCCGCATCATGTGCCATGGTCGAACCGATCCTGTAACTGCTGCCCGACCGTTTGCGCCGCTTCGCGCATCTGGCCCGACCTAACCAAACCCTGACTTCACGAAGCCCCTATGCCAACCGCTCGCCAGCCGCAAGGGCGGGGTGAACGGCTGGTTTGGCGGGCCTGATAGACGAGGGTCCGGCGGCTGCCAACCGTCAATTTACCGATTCCCGCCGGGCCTGCTGCAACTGCTCAATCGCGCCCGATCAGCGCGATCTGGCGGCCATAGCCGGGCTCGCCCAGATGGGTCGCGCGGCGATACGAATAGAACCGCGCAGGATCGGGATAGGTATCGAGCCGCAGCCGCTCCACCGCGGCGATTCCCGCCGATTCGAGCCGCGCTGCGACATAACCCTCCAGATCGAACTGGGTATGGCCCGCGCGCCCCGCAGCAAAGTGCCGCGCATTGGCCGGATCATCAGCGCATAGCCGGTCGGCAAAGCCTTGATCGACCTCGTAGCTGGCCTGCGCGATGCACGGCCCGATCGCGGCGCTGATCCGTCCGCGCTGCGCACCGAGCGCTTCCATCGCCGCGATGGTTTGATCGGTCACCCCCGCCAGTGCGCCCTTCCATCCGGCATGCGCCGCACCGACCACTCCGGCCGCCCGGTCAGCCAGCAGCACCGGCGCGCAATCGGCAGTGACAATGCCGAGCAGCACCCCGGGCCGGTCAGTGACCAGCGCGTCGGCCTGCGGGCGCTGGTCGTCGGGCCACGGCGCGCCGACCGTCACGCAGGTGGGCGAATGGATCTGATAGACGCTGGCCAGCGCCGCGCCGGGCAATACCGCCTGCACCGCCAGTGCGCGGTTGGCCTGCGCCGCCGCTGCGTCGTCGCCCGCGCCCAGCCCGGCGTTAAGCCCCGCGACCAAGCCTTGCGAGTGTCCTCCGCGCCGCCCGAGAAAGCCGTGCGGCACCCCGGCCAGCAACGCGGAGCGAAAGACCTCGGGTTCAGCCAAGGCTTTTGCTGACCTGCTCGAACGTATCCTTCGACAATCCCGGCGCGGCGACCAGCCGTTCGAGTTCGGCGCGCATCAGCGCCGCGCGGCCCGGCTCGATCCTCCGCCACCGCCCGAGCGGGGCAACGAACCGTGCCGCAGTCTGCGCATTGATCGGATCGAGCGCGAGGATCAGGTCCGCAATCATCCGGTAACCAGCCCCGCCCGCATCGTGGAATGCGCCCGGATTAACCGCCATCGCCATGTATAACGCGCGTACCCGGTTGGGGTTGGCCATCGTGAAATCGGGATGCGCGGCCAGGGCACGGACATGATCGAGCACCGCTGGATGCAACGAGCCGGCCTGCAGCGAAAACCATTTGTCGATCACCAGGGCATTGCCCGCAAAGCGTTGGTAAAACGCCGCCAGCTTGGCTTCGCGCAGCGGGCTGTCCAGCCCGCTCAGCACCATCAGCGCGCCTTGCCGATCGGTCATGTTATCGGCGCGGTCAAATTGCGCGGCGGCCAGCCGCGCAGCGACATCGGGGACCCCGGCGGCGAGCAGCACCAGCACTTGCGTTTTGAGTTTGCGCGCGCCGCGGGCTTCAGCCGACAGGCTGTAAGGGACCGCGCTGACCCGGTGATGCAGCGCGCTCAGCTCGCGCTCCAGCTCGCGTCCGAGCCCCGCTTTGAGCGCTTCGCGCGCGGCGCGGATCGCGCCTGGATCGGCCAGCGCAAACTGTTCGGCCAGATAGCCTTCACCGGGCAGGATCATAAGCTCGCCGCGCATCAGATCGTCCAGCGCCGGGTCGGCAATCACCGCAGCAAAAGCAGCGCAGATCGCCGCGCGCGTCACTGCTGGCGGCGTGCCGTCAATCGCTGCTACCAGGTGCTGCACTACCAGCTGCTGGATCGCTTCATAGCGCGCGAACGGATCGTCATCGTGCGCCGCCAGAAACACCAGATCAGCGCTTGGCACCGCGGCCTCGATCACCACCGGCGCCGAAAACCCGCGGTTAAGCGACAACACCGGTCGCTGGGCAAGGCCGGGAAAAGCAAACTGCATCTCGGCGCGGTCAAGCACCACCAGCTGTTCGCCGCCGTGCCGCCCGGTGGCAGGATCGAACAGCGCCAGCCGCAGCGGAATTACCATCGGCTGCTTACCGCTTTGTCCGGGCGTATCGGGGATCGCTTGCGACAGCGTCAGCGTCGCCACATCGCCGTCATGCTCAAGCCGCGCGGTAACCTTGGGGGTGCCGGCCTGGCTGTACCACAAGCGGAACTGCGACAGATCAAGCTCGGAGCCGTCCTCGATCGCCTGAACGAATTGCTCGCAGGTCGCCGCTTCGCCGTCGTGGCGATCAAAGTACAGATCGGTGCCGGTGCGGAACCGCTCCGCCCCCGCCATCGTCCGCATCATCCGGATCACCTCGGCACCTTTGTTATAGATCGTCGAGGTGTAGAAGTTCGAAATCTCCTGATAGCTGTCAGGACGGACCGGGTGCGCCAGCGGCCCCGAATCTTCGGGGAACTGGGCGGCGCGGAGCATCCGCACATCCTCGATCCGCTTGACCGATGCGCTGCCCATATCCTGGCTGAACAGCTGGTCGCGCAGCACGGTGAAGCCTTCCTTGAGGCTCAGCTGGAACCAGTCCCGGCACGTCACCCGGTTGCCCGACCAGTTGTGGAAATACTCGTGCGCAACCACACCTTCGATTCCGTCGTAATCGCCATCGGTGGCGGTATCGGGATCGGCCAGAATGTAGCGTGTGTTGAACACATTGAGGCCCTTGTTCTCCATCGCCCCCATGTTGAAGTCATCGACCGCGACGATGTTGAACAGGTCAAGATCGTATTCGCGGCCAAAGGTCTGCTCGTCCCAGCGCATCGAATCCTTGAGCGCCTGCATCGCGTGCTGCGTGCGGTCCTGATCGCCTTCACGGACCCAGATATTAAGCTCGACCGTGCGGCCAGACATTGTCGTGAAGCTGTCATGGTTCGCCACCAGATCGCCCGCCACCAGCGCGAACAGATAGCTCGGCTTGGGCCACGGGTCGTGCCACTCGGCCCAGTGGGTGCCGTCCGCGCCGTCTCCTTGCGCGGTGCAGTTGCCGTTCGACAGCAGCACCGGGAACAGCGCCTTGGGCCCCGCCATCCGCACCCGGTAAACCGACAGCACATCGGGCCGGTCGGGAAAAAATGTGATGCGCCGGAACCCTTCGGCCTCGCACTGGGTGCACAGCATCCCGTTCGAGGCGTAAAGCCCCATCAGCTGGGTGTTGCCCGCTGGATTAAGCTGGGTAACCACGGTCACGTCATGGGCTTGGCCGGGCAAGTCGATCAGCAGATCAAGTCCGTCCATCCGCCAGGTGCTGATCAGCGTGCCGTCGAGCGCAACGCTGGCCGGGGTCAGCCCGTCGCCATTCAGCCGCAGCACGCCCGAGACGCCATTGCGCCGCACCGCCAGCGTGGCGGTAACCGTGGTCGCGGCGCTGCCCAGCGCAAAATCGAGCGCGACCCGGGGCACCAGCCACGCCGGCGGCTGGTAATCGGCGCGGCGTATAACCGTCGGACCGTGGTGATGCACAGCAGCGGGCGGAGCATCGGCGGGCGGGGTGAGCAAAGCGTCCATCGCGCCGTTGTAAGGCGGTCGGCGCGGCATGGCCAACCCCAAACTTGCGCTTGACAGGAAGTTGCGATCCGGCGCAGTGTCTTAATAAGACAATACACTAGAAGGGGGTTCCAATGCGTCACAAACTGCTGCCGCTCGCCGCGCTGGCTTTAGCCGCGCTGCCCAGCGCCGCGCAGGCTGCTGCCCAAGCTGGCGGGTTCGATGTCGATACCGCGACGCGCGCCTGGCTCGATACGCTGCAAGGCCCCGCCCGGGCCAAAAGCGACGCCTATTTCGAAGGCGGCTACTGGCTGATCGCGTGGGGCACCGTCGTCTCGGTGCTGATCGACGGGCTGCTGTTGCGCTTTGGCCTGTCGGTGCGCTTCCGCAACCTGGGCGAGCGGGTATTCAAACGCCCGGCCGGGATCACCTGGATTACCGCGCTGGGTTATTCGCTCGCCGGGTTCGTACTCACCCTGCCGTGGTCGATCTACACCGGCTTCGTGCGCGAAAAGCAGTACGACCTGATGAACCAGAGCTTCGCCGCCTGGCTATTGGACATGGGCAAGGACCTTGGCATCGACCTGGTCGTGTTTCCGCTGATTGCGATGGCGGTTTACGGCGTCATCCGCCGCTTCCCGAAGAATTGGTGGCTCGCCGCGACCGGGGTGATCGCGGCCTTCTTCGCCTTCGGCATGCTGCTCGGACCGGTTTACATCGCGCCGCTGTTCAACACGTACACCGAACTCCCCGCCGGGCCGATCCGCGACCGGATTGTGGCGATGGCGCAGGCCAAGAACATCCCGGCGCAGCACATCTACCTGTTCGATGCCTCGAAACAGTCGAAGGCGATTTCGGCCAATGTCTCGGGCATCGGCCCGACGATGCGGATCAGCCTGAACGATAACCTCTTGAACCGCAGCACCCCGCAGGAAATCGCCGCGGTGATGGGGCAGGAGATGGGGCACTATGTCCTCAACCATGTGTGGTGGGGGCTGGTGTTCTTCAGCGCGCTGGCGGCGCTTATCCTGTTCCTGGTCTCGCGCATCGCCCCCGCCTTGATCGCGCGTTACGGCGCGCGCTGGGGCGGAATACGCGATGTGGGCGATCCCGCGTCGATGCCGGTGCTGGGGATCCTGATCGCGGCGTTCATGCTGATCGCAACGCCCATCACCAAGACCATGATCCGGGTCGATGAGAGCCAGGCCGACGCCTTCGGGCTCGATGTGGCGCAGGAGCCCGACGGCTTCGCCTCGGTAGCCATGAAGCTTTCCGAATACCGCAAGATCGAACCCGGCCCGGTCGAGGAAGCGCTGTTCTTCGATCACCCCTCGGGCGCAACCCGGGTGCGGATGAGCATGCAGTGGAAGAAGGACCATGTGCCGGATGCGCAGATGGTAACCCCGCCGCCGATGGTGCCGGAAGCGCTCAAGCCGCAATAGTGCCGGCATCGACCAGCCTTGCCGTGCTCTGCGCTGAAAGCCCTTCCCCGGTGGGGAAGGCCCTACGGCGGTACCGGTCAGCTGCGGCGGATGGGGGGTTTGCCCGATCGGGCGTGGAACCCCCACCCCCAACCCCTCCCCACCGGGGAGGGTGAGGCCGATAGGGGACATTTGATGCGCCAACGCCTGTTCATCTTCGGTCTGGGCTACACCGCTGCGCGGATTGCCGACGCGGCGGAAGCACGCGGCTGGGAGGTGGTGTCAACCGGGCGCGCGGGGACGCTGGCGTTCGAGGACCATGGCGCGGTGCAGCTGGCTTTGGCCGATGCTAGCCAGGTGCTGTCGTCGGTCCCGCCGTCGGCCGATAGCGATCCGGTGCTGGTGCATTACGGCGATGCGCTGGCCGGCAAGCCGCTGACCTATCTTTCTTCGACCGGGGTCTATGGCGATTGCGGCGGGGCGTGGGTCGACGAAAGCGCGCCTACCGGCACCGGGCGGCGCACCGCGCGCAGCGAGGCCGATGCGGCTTGGCTTGAACGCGGCGCGCGGGTGCTGCGGCTGCCGGGCATTTACGGTCCGGATCGCTCGGCGCTCGACCGGGTCCGCGCCGGGCGCGCGCAGCGGATCGACTTGCCGGGGCAGGTGTTCAGCCGGGTGCATGTCGATGACATCGTCAGCGGCGCACTGCTGGCATTCGATGCCCCGGCGGGTGCCTACAACCTGGCCGATGACCTCCCCGCCAGCCAGAACGCGGTGATCGAGGCGGCCTCAGCGCTGCTCGGGATCGCGCCGCCGCCCATGCAGACGCTCGAGGGGGCGCAGCTCAGCCCGCAAGCGCGCGCGTTTTACGATGAAAACCGCCGGGTCGCCAATACGAAAGCCAAACGCGTGCTCAGCTGGCGTCCGCTCTATCCCACGTACCACGAAGGCTTGCGCGCTTTACTTCCGCCCCGATAGCGCGATGAGCAATCCCGCCATCGCCAGCAGCGCCCCGGCAATCGCCAGACCGCTCCACTTGTAGCCCTCGAACAGCGTCGACAGCCCCATCGCC